>JAZOWK010000018.1:0-1619 GCA_045659205.1 Faecousia sp. | reverse complement strand
GAAAGTGTCAAGAAGCCCCTGCAATATTATCGCAATAACCTGGACACAACGCTGTCCCTTGTAGAAGTGATGGAGGAGTTCGGGTGCCGGAAACTGGTGTTTTCCTCCTCCGCAACAGTGTACGGCCCGAACAATCCCCATCCGTATAAAGAAGAAATGCCTGCCATCCAGTCCACCAGTCCCTACGGCTGGACCAAGGTGATGATCGAGCGGATCCTGACGGACTACTGCACTGCTCATCCCGAGTTCTGCGCTGTGCTGCTGCGTTACTTCAACCCCATCGGTGCACACGAGAGTGGTCTTTTGGGTGACGATCCCAACGGTATCCCCAACAACCTGATGCCCTACATCGGCCGTGTTGCTGCCGGCCAGCTGGAGAAGCTGACCATCTTTGGCGGTGACTACGACACCCCCGACGGCACCTGCCAGAGAGACTACCTCCACGTGGTAGACCTGGCGATTGGACACCTGAAGGCTCTGGAGTACGCGCAGAAGCACAACGGTGTGGAAGCCATCAACCTGGGCACCGGTAACGGCATTTCCGTTATGGAACTTGTAACTGCTTTTGAGAAGGCCAACGATATGAAGCTTCCTTATGTAATTGGTCCCCGCCGGGACGGCGACCTGCCTGCCTTCTGGGCAGATGCCACCAAAGCTAAGGAGCTCCTCGGTTGGGAAGCCACCCACACTGTGCAAGATATGTGTAAAAGCAGTTGGAAATTTGCCAAACAGAATACCTGACATAACAAAAGCAGCATGCTTACGGGGATAACTCCGGGTGTGCTGCTTTTTGTAAGCATATTGCGCATTATACTTATGATGGCGAACATACTTACAAAACGAATACAAAAAAGCGAACCGCCGCATATGAATGAAGTGTAAAATATTAAGCAGGCCCCGGAATTAGATTGAAGAATCGACCTGTTATGGTATAATTGTTATGGGAAAGAGGTGAGACATTTTGATTTACTATACCGGAGATATTCACGGTTCAACCCTAGAAATCGTTAGCTTTTGTGCACGTTTTCAGCCAAGCGAGGACGATACGATTGTTATCCTTGGAGATGTAGGTGCTAACTATTTTGGTAATGAAAGAGATGACGCATTCAAGGCTGAATTTGCAAAACTGGAGCCTACCATTCTTTGCATCCACGGCAATCACGAAATTCGTCCGCAGAATATTCCGAGCTACAAGGCAAAAGAGTGGAATGGCGGCATCGTTTGGTACGAGGAAGCGTGCCCCAATATCCTGTTTGCCAAGGACGGCGAGATTTATGATATTGAGGGGACAAAGCATTTGGTCATTGGCGGTGCGTACAGCGTGGATAAACATTATCGTTTGCTCCGTGGTTATGGTTGGTGGGCGGATGAGCAACCTTCAGAAGAAATCAAGCAATATGTAGAACAGAAGATCAAAGAAAAGCCTTTTGATGTAATCCTGTCTCATACGTGTCCGTTTAAGTACGAACCCATTGAAATGTTTCTCCCTGGTATTGATCAAAGCACGGTGGATGATAGTACGGAAAGATGGCTCGATAAAATCGAAGAATCGGTGGACTATAAAGCCTGGTACTGTGGCCATTGGCACATCAATAAGCGCATTGATAAAATGCACTTTC
>JAZOWK010000017.1:0-17658 GCA_045659205.1 Faecousia sp. | reverse complement strand
GGAAAATGCAGACGGCTGAAAACTGCGAAGCACCTCTCAGCAAGTAATATTTGATAGATTTTTGGCGCAGATGACGCCGCCTTGCTGGCGCAAGGCAAGGAAGATAAGGCAAAAAGCAGCAAATAGGGCTGCTGAGAGGCTGCTTGGGTTGGAGTCCTCTCTGCCTGCGATATTCTCACGAAAGGAGAAAGGTATTATGATATTTGGTAAGCATATCAACCGCTATTACCTGCGCTTTGCCCTGCCGTTTTTGCTGGGCCTGCTGGCGCTGGTTGCGGTGGATTACCTGCAGCTGCTGATCCCGGAAATGTACCAGATGGTAGTTGACGGTATGACCTACGGCAGCGTAGACGGCGTAGCCTTCGATATGGATTTTTTGCTGGATAAGATCTGTCTGCCTTTGGTGGGCATTATTATCAGCCTGGTTATCGGTCGTGTGACCTGGCGGGTGTGCTTTATGGGCTCTGCCATTTCCATGGAGTCTGACCTGCGTAACCGGATGTTTAACCATTGTAAGGATTTGAGCCGGGAATATTATCAGGTGAACAAAGTGGGCAACCTGATGAGCCTTTACACCAACGACTTGGATACCATTCAGGAGTGCTACGGTTGGGGCATTATGGAGGCTTGTGACGCAGCGTTTTTGGGCGGCCTTGCTATCTACAAGATGTGGAATATGCACCCGCTGCTTACCATCTTTTCCCTGATCCCCATGGCTATGCTGCTGGGTTCCAGTATTATTGTGGGTAATTGGATGTCCGCCAAGTGGGAAAAGCGGCAGGAAGCATTCTCTAATCTTTCTGACTTTGCCCAGGAAAGCTTTTCCGGCATTGCTGTTGTAAAAGCCTTTGTAAAAGAGGGCAAGGAGCTTTGGTCTTTTAAGAAGCTGAGCAAGGAAAATGAGGATGCCAATATTGATTTTACCCGCTCCTCTGTTTTGTTCCGCATTTTGGTAACTTTCTTTGTGGAAAGCGTTTTGTGCGTTGTGCTGGGTTACGGCGGTTATCTTGCCTGGAACGATGCGTTCTCCGGCGGACAGCTAGTGGCATTTATCGGCTATTTCATGGCAATTATCTGGCCCATTATGGCTATTTCTGACCTTATTGATATGACTGCCCGTGGCAAAGCCTCTTTGAAGCGGGTCAGCGAGCTTTTAGATGCCAAGCAGGATGTAGTGGACCGGGCGGATGTAAAACCTTTGGAGAATATCCGTGGCGATATCGAATTCCGGGATCTGACCTTCCGTTACCCCGATGGTGAGATCGATGCTTTGGAAAACATTACATTTACCATCAAAGCCGGTGAGAACATCGGCCTTGTAGGTAAGACCGGCTCCGGTAAGACTACTTTGGTGGACCTGATCCTGCGTACATACAATGTGCCCGACGGCACGCTGTTTATTGATGGTCACGATGTAAATACCGTGTCCATCCGGGATGTGCGCGCAGGCTGCGCTTATGTGCCCCAGGATAACTTCCTGTTCTCCGATACCATTACCAACAACATTGGCTTCGCTGTAAAGAACAAGAAAAACGACCGGATCACCTGGGCTGCCAAAATGGCGGATGTGGATGGCAATATCCGGGAGTTCTCTCAGGGCTATGATACGGTGCTGGGCGAGCGGGGCGTTACTGTTTCCGGCGGCCAGAAGCAGCGTATTTCTATCGCAAGAGCGCTCTTGAAGGATGCCCCCATCCTGATTTTGGACGACTCCGTTTCTGCGGTGGATACCAAGACGGAGCGGACGATTTTGCACAATCTGCGTACTACCCGTGAGGGCAAGACCACCATTTTGATCGCTCACCGGATTTCTACCATTGAGCAGATGGACAAGGTCTTGTTTATTGATGACGGCAAGGTGGCGGCCTTCGGCAAGCACGAGGAGCTGTACGAAACCTGCGAGGCTTATCGGAAGATGGTAGACCTGCAGCGGCTGGAAGAGGAAGGGGGTATGCACAATGGGTGAGTTTTTACCTCTTTTGATTATGGGCGCGCTGATCGGTGTGATCACTTTGTTGTTTTGCATCGGTTATGCCATCTTAAAGCGGAAAACGGCATCCCAGAAAGCTGACCGCAATATGGCAGACTCCGAGATCATCCTTCGCCTTCTGCGCTACACCAAGCCCCACATCAAGAGCTTCATTGTGGTGTTTATCTTCATGGTCATCTCCATTGCTTACGACCTGATCTCTCCTGTATTGGTGGGTGATATCGTTGAGCTGGTGGAAGTTAAGGGCTTTTCTCTGAATTACCTGCTGACCCTGGTGGGCGCCTATGCTTTGGTGCTGATCATTTCTATGGTCAGTATGTATGTGCAGACCATGATTCTGCAAAAGATCGGCCAGAAGATTCTGTCTTCGCTCCGTGAGGATGTGTTCAGCCACATTGAGAGCCTGTCCCACGAGCAGCTCAACAACATTCCCGTAGGCAAGCTGGTGACCCGTGTTACCAACGATACCAACGCCATTTCCATGATGTTTACCAATGTGCTGGTTACTTTGGTGAAGAACTTTATGGTGCTGATTGGTGTGCTGGTGAGTATGCTGTTCATCAACTACGCAATGAGCCTGATCGTTCTGTGCTTCGTGCCTTTCGTGGTGCTGTTTACCTACATCTTCCAAAAGTTCTCCCGGAATGCCCACCGTGGTGTTACCGATTCCCGTACGGATATGAATACCTTCCTGTCAGAAAATCTTTCCGGCATCAAGATCACCCAGATCTTTAACCAGGAAGATCAAAAGATGGAAGAGTTCCTGGAAAAGAGCAACCGGGTAAAGAAAGCCAAGCGGGGTCGTATGGCAGTGTTCAGCATTTTCCGTCCGATGGTGTATATGCTGAATATTACTTGCGTACTGTGCATTTTGTATTTGGGCGGCAAGAGCCACATTATGGATATGCCGGTGCTGGGACAGATTATCACCAGCGGTACGGTAGTTACCTTCTATATGTATGCCGGTAAGTTCTTTAACCCCATTCAAACCCTGTCTGAACAGTTTGATACCCTGCAGTCTGCGTTTGCTTCTGCAGAAAAGATCTTTGCTGTGATGGATATGGTGCCTGAGGTGGTGGATGAGCCGGATGCCATTGAGCTGGAGACCTTGCGTGGCGAGATCGAGTTTAAGGATGTTTGGTTTGCTTACAAGCCGGACGAATGGGTGCTCAAGGGCGTATCCTTTAAGGTGGAAGCCAAGCAGACAGTGGCGTTCGTAGGCTCTACTGGCTCCGGCAAGACCACCATCCTTTCCCTGATCTGCCGCAATTACGATATCCAAAAGGGTCAGATCCTTATTGACGGTATCGATATTAAGCATATCAAGATCGCATCCCTGCGCCGTCACTTCGGGCAGATGCTTCAGGATGTATTCCTGTTCTCCGGTACCATCCGCAGCAACATTCTGCTGCAAAAGGAAGGCGTTACCGATGAAGAGGTAATGGAGGCCTGCAAGTATGTGAATGCGGATCATTTCATCAACCGTTTGGAAAAGGGCCTGGATGAGCCGGTAAGAGAGCGGGGCAATAACTTCTCCGCTGGTCAGCGGCAGCTACTCAGCTTTGCCCGGACCATTATCCACAAGCCTTCCGTTATGATTCTGGATGAGGCTACCGCCAACATCGATACGGAAACGGAAGTGCTGATCCAGGATTCTCTGGAGCGGATGAAGAATATCGGCACTATGCTGGTGGTGGCTCACAGACTTTCCACCATTCAGCACTCTGATAACATTATCCTTCTTTCTCACGGAGAAATTTTGGAGCAAGGCAACCATCAGGAATTGCTCCATAAAAAGGGCAGATACTATCAGCTGTATACTTTGCAGTATAATAAGCAGCAATTACAGAGTTAAAAGGTTCCGCCAGGCATTTTGCCTGGCGGAAATTTATTTTTATCAAATCTCTAAAAATGTTGATATTCTTAAAAAAGAAGATTGCAATGAAAATCACATTTGGTATGATAAAAAAGGAATATAACGATCACAAAAAACTGCGGAGGGGAACTTATGGAAGCTTATAAATTGACGGCTGATGAAATCGTGGCGAAAGATCCGGAAATTGCCATCATTCCCGTAGGCTCTTTGGAGCAGCACGGCCCCCATCTTCCTGTGATGACAGACTGGGCCATTGCTACAGAGCTTGGCAAACGGGTGGCGGAGAAAATGGATGCATTTTTATTGCCTGCACTCCCCATTTCTACCTGTCGGGAGCATATGGGCAAAAAGGGCAGCGTTTGGATGGAGCCTACCACTTTTTACCAGATGATGACGGATATTGTTATGTCTTTAAAGACCCAAGGGTTTAAAAAGGTGGCAATTATACAGTGTCACGGTGGCATTTTCGTTATGACACCGCTGGTTCGGGATCTGAACGCAAAGAACAATCCGGATTTGATGGTGGCTTTGACATATACCGGCGATTTTGGTCCGAAGCTGCTGGAAGAAGGCATCATCGAAACATCGGAACTGCATGCCGGCGAAGGTGAGACTTCCAAGATTTTGGCGGTTGCACCGGAAACCGTACATATGGAAAAGGCGGTGGATTTTGTCCCCAATGTTCCCCGTCCTTATTTAAGCTACGGCAGTATCTTCCGTGCCAGCCCCCAGGGTGTTTGGGGTCAGCCCACCAAGGCAACTGCGGACAAGGGCGAAAAGCTCTATGAACGCACAGCGGAATTGATGGTGGAAGAATTAAACAAGGCTTTTGCCTATATGGAATCCAAAGAAAAGTTTGGTTACAGTGATTTTTAAAAAAGCACAGGCAAAGCGGTTTTGTAACATTTATGGAAAAAGCAATGCAAAAGCGGCCATATGGCCGAGTATTATAACAGGAGGAGTAATTACAATGGAGTTTATCACACAGAAAGTAGAAAATTTACCGGTTTACATTTTTGAAACCCGGGAAGAAATGGGCGTGAAGGCAGCTGCCGATGCTGCTGTAATCATTAATGAAGCCATTGCCCGCAACGGCGTTGCCAATGTGGTGTTTGCCGCTGCCCCCTCTCAGAACGATCTGCTGATCAACTTGTTGAAACAGGATATCGATTGGACAAAGGTCCGTGGCTTCCACCAGGATGAGTACATTGGCATTGACGAAAATGAGCCTGCCGGTTTCGGCAATTGGCTGCGTCGGGCAATTTTTGACAAGGTTCCCTTTATGGAGCTGCACTATCTGCTGTGCAAGGAAGAGGATGCAGAGAACAAGTGCGCGGAATATACAGCGCTTTTGCAGAAATACCCCATCGATCTGATTCTGCTGGGTATCGGTGAGAACGGCCACCTGGCCTTTAACGATCCGGCAGTGGCGGATTTTAACGATCCCAAGATGATCAAGGTGGTGGAGCTGGACGATGTGTGCCGCCAGCAGCAGGTCAATGACGGCTGCTTCCCCACCTTAAACGATGTTCCCAAGCAGGCCATGAGCCTGACCATGTCCTTTATTATGTCCGTCCCCAATGCCATTTGCGTAGTGCCTACGGACCGGAAAGCAAACGCGGTGTACGGTGCGACCCGCGGTCCGGTGACCACCGATTGCCCCGCATCCATTCTGCGTCAGCATAAGGCGGCCGGTCTGTATCTGGACAAGGCGTCTGCATCCAAAATTCTGTAAGGGAGACAAGGCTATGGAAAAATTGAAAGTGCTTTTGATCGGAGCGGCATTCTCCGCCGACCTGCATTCTGACGGCTACAGCCGTATTTTGGACAAAGTGCAGATCGTAGGTATCTGCGATAAGGACCTTTCCCGTATCACGGCTTTGGCAGAGCGTTACGGTTTTACCGGTTATACCCCTTATGACGACTACAATACCGCTATCGCAGAATGTGACTGTGATCTGGTGGATATCTGTATGCCCAATTTCCTGCATCACGATGTAGCCATCAAGGCTATGAACGCCGGACGGGATATCATCTGCGAAAAGCCTTTGGCTACCACGGTGGAGGATGCTCAGGATATGGTGGATACTGCCGCTCGTCTGGGCAAGCATATCTACTATGCAGAGGATTGGCTTTTTGCCCCTGCTTTCCGCAAGGCAAAGGACTTGGTGGAAAGCGGCCAGCTGGGTAAGCCCCTGTATTTCCGTGCCCGGGAGTGTCACAGCGGTTCTCACAGTCCCTTTGCCCAGTTAATTAAGTACTGTGGCGGCGGTTGCATGGTACACTTAGGTGTGCATCCTGTGTGCTTTATGCTGGCAATGAAGGATAACAAGTGGGCAGAGCTCACCGCTATGACCTCCGGCGGCGGAGAAAATAACCTGATCCATGAAAAGATGGAGGGTGAAGACTGGGCGGGCGCATTTATGCGCTTTGCTGACGGCACGTTTGCCACCATGGAAGCCAACTATGTTACCGTGGGCGGTATGGAAGATATTATGGACATTTACTGCGAGAAGGGCACGATCCATGTGGATCTGAGCTTCTCCGGCCCGGTAAAGGTTTTCTCCATTCCCGGTTTGGATTACACCATCGAAAAGGCGGAGGTTACCACCGGCTGGGCCAATGTGGCAGTGGATGAAAAATATCAGCTGGGTTACTGCGGCGAGATTAATCACTTTGTGGATTGCGCCATTGCAGGCAAGGATGCCCAGGTGGGCCTGCGGGGTAAGGACGGTTTAGAGGCCTTGCGGGTGATCAACCTGATCTATAAGTCTGCCCGGGAAGGCGTAAATGTAAAGAACGAAAATCTGGAGGTGTGACCTATGAAACAGGCGCTGAAAGACATCCGCATTCCTGTGACGGTGGGCGGCGTTACTTTCAAGAATCCCTTTTTCGTAGCTTCCGGCCCTACTACCAAATCCGTTAAGCAGCTGATCCGCATCGAGGAGACCGGCTGGGCAGCAGCATCTATTAAGTTGAGCATCGATCCTGCGCCTTATATCAATCGCAAGCCCCGGTATTCTCTGTTTAAAGATCGGGATGCGCTGGCATTTACCGCAGAAAAGCGGCTGACCTTCCAGGAGGGTCTGCAGCTGATCCGGGATGCCAAACCTAAGCTACACGATCTGATCCTGATGGCCAATATTACCTATGCCGGCGATGAAGGTGTGGATGGCTGGGTCAATATGGCCAAGCAGTTTGAAGAGGCAGGCGCAGATATTATTGAGCTGAATATGTGCTGCCCCAATATGAGCTACAATGTGGAAATGACTTCCGGTGGCGGCTGCTCTGCCAAAAAGCAGACCGGCGCCAGTATGGGTCAGCAGGCAGATGTGGCGGCTGAAATTTGCCGGGCAGTAAAAAATGCCATCTCCATTCCCTTGTTTGTAAAGCTGACTCCGGAGGGCGGCCAGATCGCCAAGGTGGCAAAGGCGCTTTATGAAGCCGGCGCAGATGCCGTGGGCGGTACGGGTAACCGTTTGGGTATGCCCCCCATCGATATCGATGATCCCGGTAAGGCATTTTATCACCTGCAAAAAGAGATCTCCATGGGCTGCCATTGCGGCAAGTGGCTCAAGCCCCTTGCTCAGCGGGACACCTATGAGATTCGCAAGGTTTGCGGTATGGAAGCTCCCATTATGGCTGCTGGCGGTATTACCGATTGGCGGGATGCGGTGGAAATGATCCTCTGCGGCGGCACGCTGCTGGGTGTGTGCGCAGAAACCCTGATCTCCGGCTATGATATCTGCCGGCCTATGATCGCAGGTCTTGACAAGTATATGCAGGAACACGGCTATACGGATCTTGCCCAAATGCGTGGTTTGGTGGTGCCGGAAGTGCGTACCGCTTCCGATGTGACCATTTTTGCCGGCTATGCCAAGATCAAAGAGCCGAATTTGGCTGCGCCTTGTAAATCCGCTTGTCCCCACCATGTGCCTACCCAGGCATATATTCAGAAGATCGCCAAGGGCGAATACCGGGAAGCTTTCGACCTGATCACCGGCAAGAATCCTTTGCAGAGTATTTGCGCTTTGGTTTGCGACCATCCCTGTGAGGATGCCTGTATTCGTAGCACATACGATTCTGCCGTGAAGATTCGTCAGCTGAAGCGTTTTGTGCTGGATTACGGCAAAAAGCAAGGCTGGACACCGGCCTGGGCAAAGGCTGAAAATAACGGCTACAAGGTTGCCGTTGTGGGCACGGGTCCTGCGGGCCTTTCTTGCGCAGCCGAGCTGCGCAAAGCCGGTTATGAAGTGACGGTTTTCGAAAAGGAAGAAGTTGCCGGCGGTATGCTGGTTTTCGGTATGCCGAACTATGTGCTTAATAAAAATGTTATTGCTGAGGAAGTTGCCGCCCTTGCAGAGCAGGGTGTGAAATTCTGCTTTGGTAAGGCTTTGGGCAAGGACTTTACTGTGGATTCTTTGAAACAGGATGGCTTTGCGGCGGTGTTTGCAGCCATCGGCAACGGTAAAAAGACCCAATCTTATTTGCATGGTGAAGAAACTGCCATAGATGCATTGGAGCTGCTGAAGGCAGTAAACAGCGGCAACTTGCCGGAAATGACCGGAACGGTGGTCGTAATCGGCAAGGGCTTTGCAGCGATAGATGCTGCGCGGACCGCGATCCGCCTGGGCGCGGAGCGCGTAACCCTGTTGTGGCCCACCCCCTATGGCAAGAGCAGCGCAGACAGAGAAACGCTGGCGTTGGCTCAGGAGGAGGGCGTGGTGCTGCTGGATAACGCTAAGGTTACCGCGATCAACCCCGACGGCGTTTGCGTGGAGCGTGGCGGTATGAATATGGCAATGCTTTGCGATAAGGTCGTGTATGTAAACCATTATGTTGCTGAAACAGAACTTTTGGGTGATGTGGAAGAAAAATATGGTTTTGTAAAGGTCGCAAACGGCAAGACTAATGTAGAAGGCCTGTATGCAGGCGGTAATGTGGTACGCAGCGCCAATGTGATCACAGCCATTGCTGCAGGTAAGAATGCCGCGGCGGTCATCGACCGGGACATCCGTGGTGGAGCTGCCACTTTGGAAGGCGTTCCTGCCACCAAGACCGTAAATCCCGAGCTGGTGCGCCAGCGTACCGGTTACCTGAAAAAGGATAGCAATAAGCTGAACCTGAATGCGCCTGCAGCGGAAAGAATTGCCGGCTTTGACGGTTACGAGCGGGTAATGACAGAGGAAGAGGCTATCAAGGAAGCTTCCCGCTGCTTAAACTGCGGCTGCGGTGAAGGCTGCCAGCTGTGCAAGACCATTTGTACGGACTTTGCGCCGGAGGTGGCAGATGCAGATACCATGCATATCCGCAAGGAAGAATGTGTGGCCTGCGGTATGTGCTTCAACCGCTGCCCCAACGGTAACATTGAAATGGTAAACCTTGGACATACTGTCTGAACATAAAGATGGAGGAATTTATTATGTACAATGTAAATTTTGATATTTCCGGTCAGGTGGCGGTGATCACCGGCGCCGGCGGCATCATTTGCGGCACGATGGCCAAGGAAATGGCGAAAAAAGGTGTAAAGATCGCCCTGCTGGACCTGTTTGTGGAAAACGCACAGAAAATTGCCGATGAGATCGTGGCAAATGGCGGTGAGGCCATTGCGGTTAAGGCCAATGTTCTGGACAGAGCCAGCCTGGAAGAGGCAAGAGAAGCTGTTGTAGCAAAGTTTGGCAAGATCGATATTCTCATTAACGGCGCCGGCGGCAATAAGCCCCAGGCTACCATTTCCAAGGATCTGGACTTCTTCCACCTGGATCTGGATGCTTTTAAGTGGGTGTTTGATCTGAATGTGACCGGCGCTGTGCTGACCACCATGGTCTTTGGCGAGCTGCTGGCCAAGCAGGGTCACGGCAATGTGATCAACATCGCCTCTATGTCCAGCTATCACCCCCTGACCAATACCGTTGCTTACTGCGGCGCAAAGGCTGCGGTTGCCAATTTCACCGAATGGATGGCTACCCACTTCAATCAGAACTACAGCAACAATATCCGGGTCAATGCCATTGCTCCCGGTTTCCTGCTGACCAATCAGAATCGTTATCTGCTGACCAACGAGGATGGCTCTGCCACCGATCGGGGTATGCGTGTTCTGGCAAAGACCCCCATGGGCCGCTACGGCGATCCTGTGGAAATGTGCGGCCCTGTGATCTTCCTTTGCTCTGAGGCAGCATCTTTTGTCAATGGCGCTGTTCTGCCTGTTGATGGTGGCTTCTCCAGCTACTGGGGCGTATAATCAGGGAGGAAAAGTATGCAGTATCATCACGTAAATTATGAAAAGCTTGTCCGCTTTTGCGTAGAATCTTTTAAGGGCTACGGTTTTAAGGAAGAAGAGGCACAGCAGATCACCGATGTTCTGCTGGAGGCAGACTTGTCCGGCATTGAATCCCACGGTGTACAGCGGATGATCCGCTATCACAAGGAGATTACCGAGGGTATGGTTAAACTGGACGCTAAGCCTGAGGTGGTGTTTGAAACGCCCCTGTCTGCGGTGATCGAGGGTAACGATGCCATGGGTCAGACCCTGGGCGTACAGGCTATGCAGATGGCCATTGACAAGGCAAAGAAATCCGGCTTCGGTATGGTTACCGTTCGCAATTCCAACCACTATGGTGTTGCCGGTTACTATTCCAGAATGGCCGCTGAGCAGGGTCTCATCGGTATGTCTATGACCAATACAGAGGCCATTATGGTGCCTACCTTTGGCCGTCAGGCAATGCTGGGTACAAACCCCATCGCTTTTGCTATGCCTGCCGATCCTGTTCCTTTCTCCTTTGACGCAGCTACCACGGTAGTTCCCAGAGGTAAGCTGGAAGTGTATGTAAAGCGTGGTAACGGCCTGCCTTTGGGCTGGGCGCTGGACGAAAACGGCAACGACAGCGATGAGGCTGACCGGGTGCTGAAGAACATCATCGCCAAGACCGGTGGCGGTATTCTGCCCCTGGGCGGCTCCGGTGAAATGACTTCCGGCTATAAGGGCTACGGCTTTGCAATGCTGTGCGAGATCTGCACCGCCATTCTTTCCGGCGGTACGACCTCCAATTACATCTATAAAACTCCCGGCCGTTCCAATATCGCCCAGTGCTTTATCGCCCTGGATCACGGTATGTTTGGTGATAAGAAGGCCATTGAAGCAAGTCTTTCCAAGTACCTGCAGGAGGTGCGGGATTCTGCCAAGGCTGAAGGCCAGGACCGGATCTATATCCACGGTGAAAAGGAATACGAGGCAAGAGATAAGGTGTATCAGCAGGGTGTTTACCTGAACGATAAGACCTATGCAGAAATGCAGATGATTGCAGAGTATACCGGCTCTACCGCGTACTTGCCGGAATATTTAGATTAAAATAAAAAATGCAGTGCCAAGCGGCACTGCATTTTTTTACGGTGTAAAGTTTTCAAAAATGGGTATCCAGCCTTCTTTACAGGCGGTTTCGTATTCTTCCATAGAGCGCAGCGTCCAGCTGACGCCTTGCATCTTCCAAAGCTTACGCATCACCCAAATACTGAAGCATTTGCGGTCTTTATACCGGAAGGCGATGAAATCCGGCTTGGTGAGGAAGGTGGTCATATTCCAGGCCATAATGGGCCGAAGGTACAGGGGCATATGCTTGGCGGGGAAGAAGTTTTCAGAAAGCTGACCACGCACGATGTCCGGGCGGTGCTTTTTCAGCCAGGCGATACACCGGGGATCAAAGGATTCGATGCAGTAAAGGCCGTCATAGGTGTCTAACAGATCGCATACTGCCTGACACAGTTTAGCGTGGTTGCCCCGGTCGCTTTTTAATTCCACGATCAGGGGCGCGTAGCCGCGATACAGCTCCAAAACCTGACGGAACAGAGGAATGCGCTCTTCTGTGCCTTCCAGACGGAATAAATTCAGGTCTTCTTCCGTCACTTCATCGATGCGTACATCCTCACCGGCGGTACGAAGCAAGGAGGTGTCGTGAATCACCGCCAGCTGGCCGTCTTTCATCAGGTGTACATCCAGCTCAATGCCGTAGCCTTTATCCCGGGCAAGCTGGAAGGCCCAAAGGCTGTTTTCCGGCACGCCTTCCTTGTGCAGACCCCGGTGGGCATAGGAAAATTTGCGGAATTTACGCATATCCTTGTGGCCCTTACGACCTTTCAGGGACAAAACGTACAGAAGGAACAGGAGCGCCAGCAGACCCAATGTAATGTATAAACCGATCATTGCTTATCTCCAGTTAGTCGTCAATGTCCAGGGCTTCCAGGCCCTTCTTGGCTGCCACCTTGGCGTCACCGTGGCGGACAAAGAACATGGTTACAAAGGCAAGACCGACGAACACGGTGGCATAAGGGAACAGAACGGTCATACCCATTTGGTCCATCAGATAGCCGGAGAGCATAGGTGTGACAGTCTGGGCTGCCATAGAGGCGGTGTAGTAGAAACCGGTGTACTTGCCCACATCGCTGCCGGAGCTGAGCTCCACAACCATGGGGAAGGAGTTAACATTGATGGTGGCCCAGGCAATACCGGCCAGAGCAAACATCACATTCATCAGCCAGTCAGGGCTCTGTGCATTCATGAAAGCGGCTGCACCGAAGGAAACGCCCAACATAATTACACCGGCAAGAATGGTCTTTCTGCGGCCGATCTTGGAGGCAATCATACCGGCAGGCAGGTAAGCCACGATGGCTGCGCCCTGGGCGATGAGCATAGTGGTGTTATAGTTTTTCAGCAGCACATTGGGGGCGTAAACGGAGTACTTGGAGGTAACTGCGTTGTAGCCAAAGTACCAAAGGGCAACAGACAGCAAAATCAGGATCAGAGAACGGATCTCTGCCCAGGAAAGCTTGCGCTTTTCACCGTTTTGTTCCTCTTCTTCCTTGTCATCTACACCCAGACGGACGGAATCGGCCTGCATCTGTGCAGCCCATTCCGGCTCCTTGACCTTCCACAGGAAGATAGCCAGAGCCAAAAGCATAATGGCGGAGATCACCGTAAAGAACAGGGTGTAATTCATCAAAGAGTTCTTTACAGAGGATGTACTGAATACAATGCCCAAAACCAGCACCAAGATGCCGCCGGCAGTACCCATCAGGTTAATGATGGCATTTGCCTTGGAACGCAGCGGCTTAATGGTCACATCGGGCATCAGGGCTACTGCGGGAGAGCGGAAGGTAGCCATAGCCACCAGCAGCACCAGCAAAATAGCAACAAACAGAATCAGCGGACCGGGGTTTTGTGCAGTTACCTGGGCGGCATAGGCCTGCCGTGCAGGAGTTACATAGCTGGCATAGTAGGGATTGGCTTCCTTGGTTTCCGGGTCAACGGAACGGATGGCAATAAAATCTTCCTTGGCCACATCAAAGGTGGAAAGATCACCGTCTGTGCCTAAAACGAACTTCTTGCCTTCCGGGGTAGTCAGCACATTGCCTTCCTGGGCTTCATACAAAGTAACCAGGGCGGTTTCATCATCGATGGCGGAAACCGCGTTCAGCTGATGGAGCTGGAAGCCGTCAGCAAAGGACAAAGCGATGAGGGCTACCGCGGCAACTATGGTGCCAAAACGGATGAAGGGTGTGCGGCGGCCTTTTGCGCTTTTGTGCTTGTCAGACAGTGTGCCAAACAGGGGCAGCATAAACAAAGCCAAAATGTTATCCAGAGCCATGATCACACCGGACCAGGTCTGGGACATACCGAACTTATTGGTCAGGGTCAGGGCGATGGTAGCATCGTAAGCCTGCCAGAAGGCGCTGATGAGGAAAAAGGCAAAGCCTACCAAAATAGTGCGTTTGTAATTGAGTTTCATAAGTAGATCCTCCACTCGGTTTATGTTTAACAGGGGGATGCGTTCAGTATAACATTAATTTGCGATAAAATCCAGTTATTTCTACAAAAGCAAATTGACAATTGAGAATGGATAATTGACAATTAAGGGGTCGGCAAGGCCGACAAATTAAAATGTATCGCGAAGCGATACTATAATTGTCAACTGTCAATTGTAAATTGTACATTAAAAGAGCCAGCGGCATTGCCGCTGGCTCTTTAACGTTTTATTTACTTGGCGTATTCTACTGCCTTTGTCTCGCGGATGACATTGACCTTGATCTGGCCGGGGTATTCCAGCTCGGCCTCGATCCGCTTGGCAATGTCCCGTGCCAGCAGGATCATATTGTCCTCGGTGACTTCCTCGGGCTTGACCATGATCCGCACCTCGCGACCTGCCTGGATGGCGAAGGCCTTGTCTACGCCGGGATAAGAGCCGGTGAGCTCTTCCAGCTTCTGCAGGCGGCGGATGTAATTTTCCACATTCTCGCGGCGGGCGCCGGGACGGGCAGCGGAAACTGCGTCAGCAGCCTGCACCAGCACAGCGATCACGGTCTTGGGCTCTACATCACCGTGGTGGGATTCGATGGCGTTGATCACAACAGGATTTTCCTTGTACTTCCGGGCAAGATCTGCGCCCAGCTGTACGTGGCTGCCTTCCACTTCGTGGTCGATGGACTTGCCCAAGTCGTGCAGCAGACCTGCCCGCTTAGCCAGAGCCACATCCACGCCCAGCTCTGCAGCCATGAGGCCTGCAATGTGGGCAACCTCCATGGAGTGATTCAGCACATTCTGACCGTAGGAAGTACGGTACTTCTGGCGGCCCAGGATCTTAACAAGCTCCGGATTCAGGTTATGCACACCGGTTTCGTAGCAAGCACGCTCGCCCTCTTCCCGGATGGTGCGGTCCACTTCCTTGCGGGCCTTTTCCACGCAATCCTCGATGCGGGTGGGGTGGATACGGCCGTCGACAATGAGCTTTTCCAAAGCCAGACGGGCAACCTCCCGGCGCACCGGGTCAAAGCTGCTGACGGTGATGGCTTCGGGGGTGTCATCAATGATCAGGTCAACACCGGTAATGGTCTCCAGGGTGCGGATGTTCCGACCCTCGCGGCCAATGATGCGGCCCTTCATTTCATCGTTGGGCAGAGGCACAACAGAAACGGTAGCCTCTGCGGCATGATCGGCAGCGCAGCGCTGGATGGCCAGGGAAAGCACCTCGCGGGCCTTCTCGTCAGCCTCGTCCTTCATCTGCTGCTCGATCTCCTTGATCTTCATAGCGGTCTCGTGGCGGACTTCCTCCTCCACACTCTGAAGAAGATGCTGCTTTGCCTGCTCCTGGGTCAGACCGGAAAGCTGCTCCAAAGTGGCAATGTGCTGGCGGCGGACGGCTTCAGCCTCTTCCTTCGCCTGAGCCACCTCTGCCATACGGCGGGTCAGCTCCTCTTCCTTGCGCTCAAAGTTCTCGCTCTTTTTATCCAGCGTTTCTTCTTTTTGCTGCAATCTGCGCTCCTGCTTCTGCAGTTCCGCGCGGCGTTCTTTAACTTCTTTTTCGTGTTCTGTGCGGGATTTATGGATCTCGTCCTTGGCTTCCAGAAGCATTTCCTTCTTGCGGCTCTCACCGCTGCGGATGGCTTCGTTGATCAGACGGGTCGCTTCCTGTTCGGCAGAGCCGATCTCACGCTCGGCAAACTTCTTGCGATAGCCAACGCCGAAGGCAAAACCCAGACCGATACCTACAACGCCACAGCCGACGATTGAGATAATCGCGATCATCAAGTCCATAATGTCAAGCACACCTCCTTTATATGATAGGCATAGCCAAAGAGGTGGGCACAAGGTCCCCATGTGTGTAATTTATTTAGAAAACCGCCAAGCGCGGAATTACAAACGCCATGAGGCGAAATACCCAACTTCCGGCATCTGCCGGATAAAAATGAAACGCTGGAGCATGGAAAGCCACACTTCCACAGCGTACACCATACCGTGTTTATTTTACCTGTCAACGGGCTTAAAGTCAAGGGAATTTATGAAAAAAACCGCCCGATCGACCTGATCGGGCGGTGGAATGTATTATTGTACAGGCTTGATGTTTAAATTGGTGACTTCACCGGTTTGTTCGTTGCGGGTCATGGTGATGGATGCCACCTTAATAAGGCTCTTATATTTGTCCTTGCCGGGGCTGCTCTTAGAGTAAGCCCACAGGGTATCTTCCGTGTATTTTGCGTCTTCTGCCTGACCCTTGGCAAAAGCTTCTTCATCCAGCACATAAACGGCCAGGGTGTAGTCGGTCTCCTGACTGAACAGGGGGCGGAAAGCGCTGTCAACTACGCAGAATACCTTTTCGTCATCCCAATCGTCGGTGTTATCCAGCACGAACTGGGCCATTTCCTTCTGGATGGTCACCCGCTGCTCAGTGGTATAGTCGGCAGAGCGGGATTTCTGAGTGTAGTGATAGCTTAAATAACCGATGGCGGAGGAAACACCAACGACCATCAGGCACACAAGGGCGATGATCTGCTTGGGACGGAACTTGAGGCCCTCGCCGTTGTCGGAAAGGAGCTTTGCCCGGGCGGCCACAGGAGTGACCAGCTTTAAGAACAGGGTCAGCACCACCGATTCTACGGGGAACATGCACAGGTTCTTAAAGATACGGATGGTGGTAAATGCGCCCAGAATGGTATCCATTACCTTTTCCGGCTGACCCAGGTAAACATACTGCCAGGCAAAGATCACCTGCTGCAAGATCACATTGACAAAGAAGCAGATGGCAAAGCGGGCCAGCATAACACGCAGAGCGGTAGGCTTTGCCCGGTACAGGAACAAAGCGTAGAGCATGGTGCTGGCGATCTCGGTCAGCACGAAGGGCAGGAAATAATCGCCGGTGGGGAAGATCATAAAGCCGATGGTATCGGAAATGATCGCCGCGGGGATCGCTGCCACCGGGCCGTAAAGCATAGCGCCAAGGGCGGTGGCCAGCATAGCGGTTTGAATGCTCAGCTGGGGTCCGAGGGGGATGGCCAAAGGCTTCAGGGCAATACGCAAAGCGGTGAGCATAGCAATGATCACCAGCATTTTGGTGCTCTTCAGCTCATTTGCGGCATCGCGCCAGTAGGCCTTGGAGAAAGGATGGGGATAAGTAGCCAGGGAACGGGTTTTTGACATAATAATAACCTCCTTTTTATGCGGCGATGCTGCTCGACCTGAATAAAAAATCCCCGCACCAAAGGTACGGGGAGCATATTACAGGATCACGGCAAGCAACCGGGCAAGACAGCCATCGCCTCACCGAGTATCGTTGCTACATAAAGGAGGGTCTCCATTTATGGCGCAGCGGGTGCGGATACCCCATCGCGGGCAAAGCCCTTCGTCTGTCACTCAACTCCCCATTTTGACAGCACTTCACGCGAGGTCTCCTACTCTGTTCGGGGTTATCATACTACATAGCGGCAGAAATGTAAATCCCTATTTTGCAAATTTTGCCCTTTTTTTATGAAAAAGATACACATCTGCCCCGTTTGCCAAGGGGAAATCCCTTGATTTTTGTGCAATATTGATTTATAATGTGCCTATAATGGGAAAAGGAGGGGCATATTTTGGGTGAACTGATTGCACTTCTGTCCGGCAAGGGCGGAACGGGAAAAACCTCTGTGTGCGCCGGTTTGGCGCAGGCATTGGCGCTGTTGGGCGAAAAGGGCCTGTGCATCGATTGCGATGTGGGTCTGCGGAACCTGGATATTGCCCTGGGCATCAGCCAGATCGGCGGTGTTTCCTTCCTGGATATTTGCCGTGGGGATTATGACCTGGATGCGGCAACCGTACATCCCGTGTATCCCAATATTTCCTTCCTCACCGCTCCCGTGAGCAGCCCTGTTGAGGATGTGAATCCTGTGGCCTTTTCCCAAATGCTGGAACAGGCCCGGGAGAAATTCTCCTATGTGCTTTTGGATGCCCCCGCAGGCATTGAGGCCGGCTTCAAGCTGGCCGCCCAGTTTG
>JAZOWK010000016.1:0-32875 GCA_045659205.1 Faecousia sp. | reverse complement strand
GGGGATCTTCGTTTCTCTATCCTGGTAGTTTCCAACCCCAGTCACATTCTTCCCCTGGAGGCTGAACGGTTTATTGAGATCCTGCAGGAGGAAATCGCAAATAAAGATCCCAAAGAATAACAACAGTTCGAGCCTCGACCCGCTAAGCAAAAAAAGAAGGACGCCTTTTGGCGACCTTCTTTGGGTGAGAGGCTCGTTTGCATTTCCTCCGCAAATTATTGTCCCGACCAGTTTTTGACCTGGCCGCCCAACAGTTCACCGAACTGTTGGAACTTACCTTTCGAGCCCCTACCCGTATAAAAAAACACACGCCGACAAAAGTCGGCGTTTGTTTTTTGGAGCGGGTGACGAGGCTCGAACTCGCTACCTCCACCTTGGCAAGGTGGCGCTCTACCGGATGAGCTACACCCGCGGAACAAAAGGAATTATAACAGATTTTCCGGATAAGTCAATACCCTATTTGAAAATTTTAACTCTTTTATTCCATAGGATCATCGGTAAGCCGAATAATCCCAAACATAGCCGCTCATTTCCCATTCACGAACAGGATAAAATCTTCCGTTTTGGCTGCAATGGATCAGATCCACATAATAGTAAACATTACCGTCCGGGATCACATTCCAGGTATATACTTCCCCATCCTTTGTGCCGGTAACTGTCTGACAATTAAGACCCGCTCTACGGCACATTGCCGCATACACCAAGGCAAATGCCTTACTGTCGCCAACACCGTGGCGCAGCAGGCTATAAGCCGGAGTAATGGAAGTCTGTATAGTATAATCATAGCGTTCCATTAAGAAGGAATAGAGCTGGGCATATTTTTCCCACTTGTCTGCGTCACCGCTGACATACAGCTCTGCAGATTCAAATACATCCGCAACATTCTGCTGCATGGAACGCAGAGTATCCCGGCTGGTCTGATAAGAAAACACCAGCTCGATCACCCGGCTTGCGCCCTTTTCCGGATAGCTCACCGCAGAGATTTGAGGCAGCTCCATACAAAGATCCGGGTGGGCATCCACATGGTCGCTGACAAACTGGACAAAATCCGTGCCGTCATAGCTATCCATATAGAACACCACTGTCGCCTCGCACTTTTCAAGAGCGCTTCCGATCATATCCTTTGCCTCTGCAAGGCTGGAAACAGATTGCAGCTTCCTGATCTGCGCGGTGCTTTTGGAATATGTAATTTGCAAGGCCACCGCCTGCACACCGCTGCTGGTACCGATCTCATGCTTGATCTCTGATACCGCGTATGCGCCCACAGGATGCTCCTGCGTGATATAGCGAACTGCCACATCCATATAAGAGCTGACCGTACGAGGGTCTTCCTTGGGATAATAGATCACAGCCTCCTGCATACCGGAAGAAACTGCCCCCAGAATGGCATCCCGCAGGCCGTCATAGCTTGCCACTTCCACCTTATCCGTCTGGGGCGCTTCATCGGGAAGAACATGGGGTACTACTTTGGAATAGTCGCCACTAAGCCACAGATCACAGCCGGAAAGGCCGGCAAGCAAACACAGACAAAGACAAAACGCAACGATCCTTTTCATAGTACCCCTCCTTTTTACAAAGAATGTTTGGAATAGCTGGAAAAACCGTCTCCCAGCACCTGGTGGGCATCCTGCACGATGACAAATGCCGATGCATCGATCTCCATCACCAGTTTCTTCAGCTCCGCCACCTGCTGCCGTTTTACGGCGGTGAGAATCACCTTGGTATCTTTCCGGGAATAAAAACCCTGTCCATCCAAATATGTCACGCCCCGCTCCAGCTGCTTGTCGATAGCAGCTGCAATTTCTTCAAAGCGAGGGCTGATAATGATGGCCACCTTGGAAAAGTCAAAACTGTATACCACCGTATCGATCACCTTACCAGTGACAAAGATGGCAACACCACTATAGAGCGCTTTTGTAATATCCTGAAATACGATGCCGGTAAGCACAGCAACGCAGGCATCAAAAGTAATGCTGATCATGCCAATGGGAACGTGCTGCCAGCGCAGCTTCAAAAGCCGCACCACGATATCCGAGCCGCCGGTAGAGCCGCCGGTAGCAAACACCACACCCAAACCCACACCGCACACAAGACCGCCATACAAGGCGCAAAGCAGCGGGTCAACAGAAGGCTGAGGAATCAGCGTAAACAAGTCGATACAGGCAGAGCTGGTCGCCATACCCACGGCAGAGAGCCAAAAGAACTCCTTGCCGATCTTCAATCCACCAATGGCAAACAAGGGTAAATTGATCACCGCAGTGAGCAAACCAATGGAAAGCGCGCCTGTCAGCTCCACAAAGATCATTGCAAGACCGGAAATACCGCCTGCGCTAAGATCGTGGGGCGCTAAAAACAGGTCAAAACCCAGAGCGAATACTGCGCTGCCCAAAATGACTTTTATTACATTCAGGATGGTTTTTTTCATAGTATTACCTTACATATCAAAAGTGATCTGCTTTTCAGAGGAGTCTTCCTCCTTTAAAAGTGCGCCTGCAGTAGGCAGGTTTCTACTGCGGTAACGGCCGGGATTGGTGATGCCGCTCTCTTCCAGCTTCACCGCATACATAACAGCAGCCTTCTTTTTAAGGGACATTGCGCTGACACCGATGGTATTACGGGTAGTCTTGGGCAGCAGCTGGGCAGTAGAGATCACTGCCGCTCTGCCGTCGGTAGAATAAATGGCCACCTGACAATCCTTATCCATAACCATAGCGGTCTTAAGGGCGCTCTTGTCCGTATACGCACCGGTAAGCTTACGGCGGTTGGTCTTGGTCTCATAAGCAGACAGCGGCACTTTGGCTGCCTTGCCGTTTTCAAAGAAGAACAGCACAAAGCCCTTATAATCACCGGGCAGCAGCACCTGCAGCACAGCTTCACCGGGATCCATACCCAGCTTTTGGGGCAGATAATCGCCCAGCTGGGATGCCTTGCCATCCTCAAAATCAGAAAGCCGGGTCTTGTAGCACTGGCACTGATCTGTAAAGACCAAAAGCTCTGCTCTGTTGGAAGTTTCCACGCTAAAGGCCAGGCTATCGCCTTCCTTGAACTTCTGTTCACCGGACATACGCAGGCTCTGCTGGGTGATCTTCTTCAGGTAGCCTTCCTTGGAAACGAACAAGGTCACAGGATAATCGGGGATCTGCTCCTCTTCGTTTTCCGGCTCGATGAGGATGCTGTCATAAATGATCTCCGTCTTACGGGGCTGGCCGTATTTATCAATGACCTGCTCCAGCTCCTTGATGATCACCTTTTGCTGACGGCGGGCGCTCTTAAGGATATCGTTCAGATCTGCGATTTCCTTTTCCAGCTCATCGATAGCCTTGGTCTGCTTCAGGATATATTCTTTGTTGATATTGCGCAGTTTAATCTCAGCAACATAATTTGCCTGCACTTCATCGATGCCGAAGCCGATCATCAAATTGGGGATAACTTCGCTTTCCAGCTCCGTTTCCCGAATGATACGGATAGCCTTATCGATATCCAGCAAGATCCGCACCAAGCCTTTGAGCAGGTGCAGCCGTTCTTCCTTCTTTTGAACCTGGAAGAAAGTACGACGCTTGACGCACTCAATACGCCACGCGATCCACTCCTCCAGAATTTCCGCCACACCCATCACTCTGGGCATACCGGCAATGAGGATATTAAAGTTACAGGGGAAAGAATCCTGCATGGGAGTCAGCCGGAACAGACGCTGCATCAACTTTTCAGGATCAACACCCCGCTTCAAGTCGATGGTCAGCTTCATACCGTTCAGGTCAGTCTCATCCCGCATATCATTGATTTCTTTGATCTTGCCGGCCTTATTGAGCTCCGCGATCTTATCGATGATCGCTTCCGTAGTGGTGGTATAGGGAATCTCGTAGATCTCAATAACATTGTCCTTTTTGTCGTAGCGCCACTTTGCGCGAAGCTTAAAGCTACCGCGGCCGGTATTGTAGATCTCCCGGGTGGCATTTTCATCGAACAAAAGCTCGCTGCCTGTAGAAAAGTCCGGGCCGGGCAGGGTCTGCATAATGTCGTGATCCGGGTTGTTCATCAGCTCGATGGTAGTACGGCAGACCTCTGCCAGGTTGAACGAGCAGATGTTGCTTGCCATACCAACGGCAATGCCCTGGTTGGCAGATACCAGCACATTGGGGAATGTGGTGGGCAGCAGGCTGGGCTCTTTCATAGTGGCATCATAGTTATCCACCATATCCACCGTATCGTTATCAATATCCTTAAACAGCTCGTTGCACAGCTTATCTAACTTTGCTTCCGTATAACGGGAAGCTGCATAAGCCATATCCCTGGAGTATACCTTACCGAAGTTACCCTTACTGTCCACAAAGGGGTGCAGCAAAGTTTCGTTGCCCCGTGCAAGGCGCACCATAGTCTCATAAATAGCAGCATCACCATGGGGGTTTAACCGCATAGTCTGACCAACGATATTGGCAGACTTTGTTCTGCTGCCGTTTAAAAGGCCCATTTTATACATGGTGTACAGCAGCTTTCTGTGGGAAGGCTTAAAGCCGTCGATCTCCGGGATGGCCCGGGATACGATGACGGACATAGCATAAGGCATATAGTTGATCTCCAGAGTTTCAGAGATCGCCTGTTCCGTAGTAGAGCCAACAAGACCCACCACGCCATCGGTATTTACTTTCTTTTTCACCTGTTCAGGCTCTTTTTTCTTCCGTGCCATAAATACCTCTCATCAGGAAATATCGGCCATTTCCAAATATCTGGAGCCGTTTTCCGCAATAAAATTCTTTCTTTCCGTCAAGTTATCACCCAAAAGCACATCAAAATAATGGCTGGTGCGCTCTGCATCTTCGGGCATAACCTTAATAAGCCGCCGGGTCTCCGGGTTCATCGTGGTCATCCACATCATCTCAGGGTCGTTCTCACCAAGACCCTTGGAACGCTGCAGGGTATACTTCTTCCCTTCCAGTTCCTTGAGTATAACGGTCTTCTCCTGCTCATTATAGGCAAACCAGGTCTTATCCTTGCAGGTGATCTCAAACAAAGGAGATTCTGCAATATACACATAGCCATCCCGGATGAGTGTGGGGCAAAGCCTGTAGAGCATGGTCAGGATCAGGGTGCGGATCTGGAAGCCGTCCACATCCGCGTCAGTACAGATGACTACCTTATTCCAGCGCAGGCCATCGATATCAAAGGAAGAAAGCTCCTTAGACTTCTTGCCCTGGATCTCCACACCGCAGCCCAAAACCTTGATCAGGTCGGTAATAATGGGAGAAGCAAAGATCTTATTATAGTCTGCCTTTAAGCAGTTGAGGATCTTACCACGCACGGGCATAATGCCCTGAAACTCTGCGTCACGGCTGAGCTTAACGCTGCCCAATGCAGAATCACCCTCAACGATATACAGCTCGCGGACATTTACATCCTTGCTGCGGCAATCAACGAACTTCTGCACCCGGTTGGTAATATCCACCTTGGCGCTCAAATTCTTTTTGATATTAGACTTGGTCTTTTCTGCGCTTTCGCGGGCCCGCTTGTTAATGAGGATCTGCTCTGCCGCCCGGTCAGCTTCCTGCTTGTTTTCCAAGAACCAAACCTGCAGCTTATCTTTAAAGAACTGCACCATAGATTCCTGGGTAAACTTGGAGTTTACAGATTTCTTGGTCTGATTTTCAAAGCAGCCGATGGTGGAAAAACAGTTGGTGATCAGCACCAGGCTATCCTGAATATCCTGGAAAATGACCTTGGATTCGTTTTTGCTGTACTTGTTGTTATCACGCAAATACTTATCAAAGGCCGCCGTAAAGCCCAGGCGCACTGCCCGGTCAGGGCTGCCGCCGTATTCCAGCCAGGAGGAATTGTGATAGTACTCCAGGTGGCTCACCTGCTTGCTGAAGCAGAAGGAAGTGGTGATTTTCAGCTTCATTTCCGGGCGGTTTTCTGCATCCCGACCCCGACGCTCTGCCTCCCAGAATACGGGCATAGTAAAGGCATTCTCCCCTACCAGCTCGTCCACATACTGCTTAATGCCGTCGGCATAGCAGAATTCTTCTTCTTCAAACTTCTTGCCCACCTGATTGCGGAACTTAAAGGTAATGCCCTTATTTACCACAGCCTGACGGCGCAGCACATCCCGATAATAGTCAACGGGAATGTTAATGTCGGTGAACACCTGCTTGTCCGGCCGCCAATGGAATAAAGAGCCGGTCTTTTTCCGGTCGGTAGGCTCTTTTTTCAAGCCGCCCTTGTTTCTGCCCTTTTCAAAGTGCAGATCGTAACGGAATCCGTCACGACGGATGGTGGCATCAAAGAACTCGGAAGCATACTGGGTAGCGCAGGAGCCAAGGCCGTTCAGACCCAGAGAATACTCGTAGTTTTCGCCATTTTCGCCGTACTTACCGCCGGCATACATCTCGCAGAAAACCAGCTCCCAGTTATACCGCTTTTCCTTTTCGTTATAGTCCACAGGGCAGCCACGACCGAAGTCCTCCACCTCAACACTCAAGTCTTCGTACCGGGTGACGATGATGGTGTCACCGTGTCCCTCACGGGCCTCGTCAATGGCATTGGAAAGGATCTCAAAAACCGCGTGCTTGCAGCCTTCCAAGTCGTCAGAGCCAAAAATGACCGCAGGGCGCTTACGCACCCGGTCCTCTCCTTTTAAGGATCTGATACTGTCGTTACCGTATTGTTCCTGTCGTTTTGTAGCCATGTTGCATACCTGCCAAAATCAATAATTTAACGAGTATAGTATACACATTTTGTGTAGTAAAGTCAACACATACCACAATATATGGAAATAACAACAATCACAAATTATTGCGTCGAAAACAATACAAAAGGGCAAGCCGCAGCTTGCCCTTTCGCTTTATCAATTATTCTGTGGAGACAGCAGAACCGTCCCCTTGTCCCTTTAATAGTTAATCTGCGCTACTGTATGCACCCACACTATGTTTGAATTCATTGATTTGGTCTGGCCAGGTGTCAATGCTTCCGATCAGCTCGTGGCAAGCATCAACCTCAAAAGCGTCATTCAGGGTAAATACATAACTCTTTCCAAATATGTTTTCGTCACCTTCCACATTTTCGGTTACCCAAACAAGCACCTCTCGCACCACAAAAACAGGCTTTCCTTGTGCGCTCACGATAGCATCTATATAGTAGTCGTTAACTGTTCGAGCGAGGAACACATTTAATGCTTTCATTGCCATTTCATCAGCAGATGGACCATTAATACTATTAATATGTTCCTGATAGCCATCGGTAGCGTAGGCTGTAATCTTTTCTTCTATGATTGGCTTGTTCCAATCATTTCTTTGTCGAAACGCCTCCAGTTCCGCAGCTGAAACACCGTCAAAGGAAGATACATACATATAGCAATCAGATTCATAACAATATACTGCGCCATCATCTTCTTTTTGGCTAATGATATAAAACAAAATCGGACTGTTTTTGCTTACTGTGACAAAATCTGAAAATGCGTTATTGATTTCATTTCCTTGTGATAGATACGCATACAATTTTCTTCCATATGCATCTTCATCTATCAAGGAATGCTCACGCCACTTTGTTTCGGATTTAGCGAAGGGTATAGCCTGCTCTACCAGCGCGTGTATCGGTTCTTTCGCTCCGCACGCGCTAAGCATAAGCAATGTAGCGATTAGCATACCCACAGCCATACTAATGCGTAATAACCTTCCAGTAAAACCGATATATTTCGACCGCACTGCTGTGATATGAATATCCATCTCTGCTTACACCTCCAAACAAATCAGCGCCAAGCGACAAGGGAACAGTTCTCTTGTCCCCGGTTTTCCTTTTCCTGTTAATTAAATTTTAGCACAACTCATTTTTTAGGTCTATTTATTTTCGAAAAGACGGAAAAAGTTTATCGGCCTGCACAATTCCGTGCAAGCCGATTTGTGGGTTTTGACGAAAAGAAAATGATTTTAATCTTCCAGGAATTGCCGGAAGGCGGTGGGTAAGGCGGCAGAATTGCGGATCTCGTCCCGGCTCAGCCAGGTAAGTTCGCCCCCCGGCTCTTTCACAGAAATGTGCACACCCCGCATATTCCACTGGATGTGGGTAAAAATATGCTTTCGCTCCACCGTCTTTTCGATGTTTTCTACCTTCAGGCCCATCTTCGTAACTGCCTGCACAGCGGCAGCGGGGTCTAACTTTCCGGGAACATTGGGCAGCTCCCAAAGGCCTGCCAAAAGGCCGGCATCCGGACGCTTACAAAGCGCAAGCTGATCACCACAGGTAAGGATGAACACCGTCTTGTCCTCCTGCCGTCTTTCCTTTTTTGGAAGACGCACAGGAACAATATCCGTTTTGCCCGCCTTGTGGGCAAGGCAAAAATCCTTACAAGGACATTTTTCACAATCCGGAGCGCGATTAGGGCCGCACACCGTCGCACCCAGCTCCATAAGGGCCTGTGTGAAATCACCGGCTTTATCCGGATAAACGGCAGCCAGCTGGGCATTTACCCGCTTTTTCATTTCGGGAAGGTCCACCGGGGTCTCATCCAGCAGCAGGCGGCTATATAGCCGCAGCACATTGCCGTCCACTGCCGGTGTCTTTTGGTCAAAGGCGATGGAGCAAATCGCCCCGGCGGTGTACTGGCCGATACCGGGCAAGCCTAACACCGCTTCATATTCCCCGGGAAATACACCGCCGTGCTGCTCCATAATCACCTTTGCAGCCTTCTTTAAGTTTCGCACCCGGCTATAGTAGCCAAGACCTTCCCACAGCTTGTGCAAAAGTTCATCATCGGCATTTGCAAGATCAGCAATCGTAGGCAGCGCCTGCAAAAAGCGGCTGTAATACCCCTTCACCGCCTCCACCCGGGTCTGCTGGAGCATAATTTCCGAAATCCAGATATGGTACGGGTCTTGATCCTGCCGCCAGGGCAGATCTCTTCTGTTTTCTTCGTACCACCCGGGCAGCACCTGGGCCAGCCGGGCAAGTATTACATTTTCCATAGTCCGGCTCCTTTCAAATAAAAGCCCTGCCCGATGGGCAGGGCTTGGTTTATGCAGGAAATACGCTGCAGAAATAGAAGAACAGGGGCAGCGCCAAAGAAAATACGCTGATGAGCCAGGGGTAAACCATCCGCTTGGAGGCAATGACCATCAGCAAGCAGAATGCGGTAACAGCCAAAGGCGCAAACACAGCCAAAAGCTTACTGATCATAATATCCTGAATGATCAAGATGCCGTCACGAACCATGGGGCAGCTGATCATAATACTCTCCGGCAGCTTGGCCATATTCACCACCGCCATAATAGCAGCCAGCACAGCAACAGGCACAGTCAGCAAAATATTTCTCAGGTTATAAGCCCACTTCCAGGCCTTCCGGCAAAAATCACGGACAGGCTCAGTCTTTTCCCAAAAAGTCTTCAAGCCCTTACCGATATTCTGAAAAAAAGCTTTGATTTTATCCATAATGCCACCTCCGGCCACTCGAATGGGTCTATGATACCACATTTCGGCAAAATATGCAAGATATGTTTTTAGTCCGTTTTATTGTACCGTTACTCCGTTATACTGCAAGCAGAAAGCAAAGGAGGTAACCACCATGAAAACAGCCATTATGCATTTTAACCGTTATTTATCCCAGCCGGCAGTTCCCCTGCCCAATGCAGCCACCCGCAGAGAAATTCTCCAAAAGGTACTGGACCGGATGCTCATTGCCGCATCCTGCACAGGGATCATGGCGATCCTTCTGTTTTTCTTTAGCCTTTACTTCTAATTAGCAGATATCCGCCTGTGTAATTATCGTACAGGCGGATATTTTTCCGTCTGTGATCTCCAAAACACCGGCACTGCCGCCATTATAGCCGCAAGAGCCGGGATTCATCACCCAAAGCCCGTCTGCTTCTTCGCAGTAAGGTATGTGGGTATGTCCATAAAGGGCGACATCCGCCTCATATCTGCGGGCCTCATTTAAAAGCGCGCCAATGCCCTGCTTCACATAATAAGTATGCCCGTGGGTCATAAAAATCATAACACCTGCAATATTCAGGTAAAGCATTTCTCTGGCGGAGGGCGGACAGCGGTAACGGTCGCAGTTGCCGCTTACCTGATAAAACCGTATATGAGGATTTTCTTCCTGTATAGCTTCCCCGTCATCATAATGGTCACCCAAATGAATAATGCCATCCGGTTTTATTTTCTCGATGCATTTACGCATAAAGCGCAAGGATGAATGGGAATCGGAAAAAACAAGCAGCTTCATATATCACCAAATGCTCCTTTGCAGCATATAGTAGTACCGGTGAGGTTATGCCTTACAAAAATATTAGCAGAATTTTCGGCAGGAGGCAATCCTATGGAACAAAATTCCGGCAATTTTTCTATGCAAGATGCCATGCGCCTGGCAAAATCCCCTGCCGGGCAGCAGCTATTGGAAATGATCAAAAAAGCTGACAGCGCCAAACTGCAGCAGGCGATGAACCAATTCCGTTCCGGAGATGCAGAAGGGGCAAAAAACGCATTGGGAGAGCTTTTAAACGACCCGAAAGCCAAAAAGCTTTTAGACCAGATGGGAAAATAGCCTATGGATAATATGGAACAGATGCTCTCTTCCGTGATGAATGATCCGGAAACTATGAGCAAGATTATGGCCTTCGCCCAAACGCTGGGGTCAAACGCACCTGCAGAGCCACCGCCCCAGGAAGCGCCCAGGCAAGAGCTTTTTGGCGACATTGATATGAATATGATCAGAAAGCTATCTTCCATAGCCGGCAGCGCAAACATTGACCCAAACCAGCGGGCGCTGCTTTCCGCTCTGCGGCCCTATATCGGCCACCACCGGCTAAGCCGCCTGGAAAGAGCCATGCAGGCGGCAAAAATGGCAGGTATGCTGCCGGGCCTTATGGGGAGGTGATTGCGTGTATAACCGTTATACCCAAAAACCGGACGGGTCTTTCAAGGTTAACCGGATGACAGAGCCTGTTAAGCAGGAGCAGCTGCCCAGGCCTATGCCCGCTCCGCCCCCGCCGCCTCCACCGCCGCCGCCATCTGAGCTACGGCAAAGCACCCAGACTGTAAATCTGCCCCCTTTCAACTTTTTAAAGCAACTCCTTCCCAAAGGCTTTGATATGGGCGATCTTGCCATCGTATTTTTACTACTTTTAATGGCTGGCGACAACGAAGAAAACCGCAGCAATGCGTTACTTACCATCGCACTCTATTTCATCATGTAAAAAATGCGTGTTGCCTAAGCAACACGCATTTAAATTATCTGGCTAAGAAACCAACTTTCTTGTACACTTTCCGGAGAGTCTTTTCTGCAACATAGCTTGCCTTTTCCGCGCCTGCGCGGTAAACGGATTCCAGATAAGCCTTATCCTTAGTGAGGCGCTCTGCCTCTTCACGGATGGGACGCAGAGTCTCCACCACTGCTTCGCCAACCTTGGGCTTGAATGCACCATAACCCTGGCCTGCAAACTCCTGCTCGATCTCATCATAGGTCTTGCCGGTGCAAGCAGAATAAATGGTCATCAGATTAGCAACACCGGGCTTATTTTCCTTATCGTAGCGGACGCAGTTTTCCGTATCGGAATCGGTAATGGCCCGTTTGAACTGGCGCATAACGGTTTCCGGTGTGTCCATCACCAGCACTCTGCCCGTATCTTCATTTTCAGACTTGGACATCTTTGCAGTGGGGTTTGTCAGGCTCATGATCCGGGCGCCAACCTTGGGAACAAAGGGCTCAGGGATCTTGAACACATCGCCGTAAATGCCGTTAAAACGGCGGGCAATGGTGTGGCACAGCTCCACGTGCTGCTTTTGATCTTCGCCCACAGGCACAAGATCCGGCTGATACAGCAGGATATCGGCAGCCATCAGGCTGGGATAAGTAAACAAACCACCGTTGATATTCTCAGCATTCTTGGCGGACTTATCCTTAAACTGAGTCATCCGGGAAAGCTCACCAAACATACTGTAGCACTGCAGCACCCAGCCCAGCTCCGCGTGCTGACGCACGTGGCTCTGAACAAACAGCGTATTCTTCTCCGGGTCTAAGCCGCAGGCGATGTACTGAGCAAGCTGCTCTAAGGTACGGCGGCGCAGGTCGGCAGGATTCTGACGCACGGTAATGGCGTGCAGGTCTGCCATAAAATAATAGCAATCAAAGTTGTCTGCCCGCTCTGCCCAATTCTTGATTGCTCCCAAATAGGAGCCCAAAGTCAAGTCACCGGAGGGCTTAATGCCGGAGAGCATTCTCTTTTTTTCAACGATCTGGTCCATATTCGCGCCTCTTTTCAGGGAATTTATCCGTATTCTAACATACCGGTCAGAAAAACGCAACGGGAAATTGACTTTCTGATGGCTGATATGTTATATTATCTAAAGAAATTCATACACGAGGTAAATTTTTATGGATTATCAAGTATTAGCCAATTTGCTCTTCCCGCAGGTCACCGATACACCGGAAAGCCTGGAAGAGAAATACCCCTTAAGAAACGCTCCGGAAGGTGCGGTCATCACCCGTATGGCCCCCTCCCCCACCGGCTTTGTCCATTTGGGCAATCTGGTGCAGGGTCTGACCTCTGAGCGTATGGCCCACCAGAGCGGTGGTGTGCTTTTTTTGCGTGTGGAGGACACCGATGCCAAGCGGGAAGTTCCCGGCGCTGTGGAAGTGCTCATCGACACCCTGAAGCACTACGGCATCTGCTTTGACGAAGGCGCAGTACACACCGGCGACAGCGGTGATTACGGCCCTTACCGTCAGCGCCAGAGAGCTGCCATTTATCACGTTTATGCCAAAAAGCTGGTAGCCGAAGGTATGGCCTACCCCTGCTTCTGCACGGAAGAAGAGCTTTCCGCAATGCGTGAAAAGCAGGAAGCTAACAAGGAAACCACCGGTTATTACGGCAAGTATGCCATTTGGCGCGACCGTTCTTTGGAGGACATTCAGGCACAGCTGAATGCCGGCGCAAGCTGGGTGCTTCGTTTCCGTTCCACCGGCAGTATCACCAACCAGTTCAAGTTCAATGACCTGGTCAAGGGCGACCTGACCATTACGGAAAACGATGTGGATCACGTGCTATTAAAGTCCGACGGCATCCCCACCTATCACTTTGCCCACGCAGTGGACGATCACCTGATGCGCACCACCCACGTAGTCCGTGGTGACGAGTGGCTGCCCACCCTGCCCTTCCACATCCAGCTGTTTAAGGCTTTGGGCTTCAAGCTGCCCAAGTATGTGCATATCGGACCGCTGATGAAGATGGACGGCAATTCCAAGCGCAAACTCTCTAAGCGTAAAGACCCGGAGCTTGCCCTGACCTTCTACAAGGCTGAAGGTTTCCCCGTAGAAGCAGTTTACGAATACATTATGACCCTCTTAAACTCCAACTACGAAGACTGGCGCAGAGCCAACCCGGATGCACCGGCTACCGATTTCAAGTTCAGCCCCAAAAAGCTGAACCCCGCTGGCAACCTGTTTGACTACGCAAAGCTTACCGACGTAAGCAAGAACGAGATTGCCCGGATGGATGCTCATAAGGTGTACACTTTGCTGGTGCAGTGGGCAGAGGAATTTGATCCTGACTTTGCACAGAAGCTTTCTGCCGATCCTGACTATGCCAAGGCAATTCTCGCCATCGGCAGAGGCGGTAAAAAGCCCCGCAAGGACATCGCCACCTGGAAAGAGGCCAAGCCTTATATGGGCTTCTTCTACGATGAATATTTGGAAAAGCCGGTATTCGACGAGAAGTTCTCTGCAGCTACCGTCGTAGATGTTCTTGAAAAGTTCCTGGGTGTGTTTGATATTCAGGATGATTCTGCCGTCTGGTTTGAAAAAGTTAAAGCCATCACCAATGAAATTGGCTTTACCACCGATATGAAGGCTTACAAGGCAGATCCCGATGCCTTCCCCGGTACAGTTGCCGATGTTTCCGCATTCCTGCGCTTGGCTGTTACCGGCAAGCAGAATTCTCCCGACCTTTACACCGTTATGCAGATCCTTGGATATGAGCGCACCTGCGGCCGCATCCGCAATGTGATGGAATACCTAAAATAATTACAATCTATAAATACAGCCGGATGCACCTTGCGGGTGCATCCGGCTTTACTTTTTAAAGCATTTCAATCAAATCTGAGGCGTATTTTTGGCAGGTCGCTCCGTCCCGATCGCCGGTAATAACGGTGCCACAATTTTCCAGCGCATATTCCAGCTTTTCCGCTGCTTTCGTCCGGCAGATATGCCGCAAAAGCATTGCCTCTGCCTTCAGTATGCTTTGGGGATTGGCATAATCTCCCAAACCCAGTTCAATGAGCCGGGGGGCAGAACCGTGGATGGCCTCAAACATAGCATAGCGGTCACCCATATTGGCGCTGCCAGCAGTGCCTACACCGCCCTGAATCTGCGCTGCTTCATCTGTAATAATATCACCATAAAGGTTAGGAAGCAATACCACCTGGAACTGATTGCGAATATTTTTATTCACCAAATTGGCGGTCATGATATCGATATACCAATCGTCAACTGTAATTTCAGGATAATCCTGGGCCACTTCGTGGCAGATGGCAGTAAACTTGCCATCGGTCTTTTTCATAATATTGGCCTTGGTAACGATGGACACCCGGTTTTTGCCGTTCTGACGGGCATAATCAAAGGCAGCTTTGGCAATGCGCCGTGTACCAAGATCTGTAGTGACCTTGAAATCCACAGCCATACCCTGGAGTTCTACGCCACGGCTGCCCAGCACATACTCACCTTCGGTATTTTCCCGGTAGAAGATCCAATCGATCCCCTCTTCCGGGATCTGCACCGGCCGCACATTGGCATACAGGTCCAGTTCCCTGCGCAGCGTTACATTGGCGCTCTCCATTTTACCGCCCATAGGGGTAGTGGTAGGGCCTTTTAAAAGCACATCACAGGCCTTGATTTGTGCAAGCACATCTTCCGGAACAGCCTTGCCAAGAGCAAGACGGTTTTCAATGGTAAGGCCTTCGATTCGCTTAAGTACAATGCTGCCCTTTTCCATCTCATCAGCAAGCAATTTACGCAGCACCTTTTCTGCCTGAGCCATAATAATAGGGCCAATGCCGTCACCATCCACAAGGCCGATGGTAACCACATCTTTTTTAGAAAAGTCTACCTTGTCTGTGCGCATATTGGCAATGCGGGCAAGCTGCTCCTGGAGCAGCACCCGGAAGCTTTCACAAGCCTTTTCTACCTGGGTCATTACAAACCCTCCCTTGTATAGTTCAGCAGACCTCCGCAAAGCAGGATCGCCTGCTGACGCTCCGTCAGCTGACAGAGCGCATCAAAGCTGTTTCTTTTATCATCGGTCACACGAATGCAACCGGCTTTCATACCAGCCTTCAAGTTCTGCAGTTGCAGCTTTGCGCCCTGCTCCAATTTATCATAATCGGCAGGATCAGCAAAGGTCAGGGGCAAAATACCGGCGTTGATCAGGTTTGCCGCGTGAATACGGGCAAAGCTCTTAGCGATGACACAGCGAACACCCAAATACATAGGTACAAGGGCTGCGTGTTCCCGGGAAGAACCCTGACCGTAGTTGCTGCCACCGATAATAATACCGTCACCGGCAGCCTTTGCCCGCTCCGGAAACTCAGGATCGCATACCTCAAAGCAGAACTTGGAAAGGTGGGGAATATTGGAGCGGTAAGGCAGAATCTTTGCGCCGGCAGGCATAATATGGTCGGTAGTGATATTATCGCCCACCTTCAGCACCAGCTCTGCCTGCAAGCTGTCAGCAAAGGGCTTGGACTTGGGGAATTCTTTAATATTCGGTCCGCGCAGCACCTGGGCATCCTTAGCCTCTTCCGGGCTCAAGGGGGCAAGCACCGCAGAATCATCGATCATAAAGCTCTCCGGCAGCACAGGCGCTTCGGGAACTGATACCGTGGTAGGATCGGTAATGTAGCCGGTAAGGGCGGAGGCTACCGCCGTTTCCGGAGATACCAGGTACACCTGACCATCCTTTGTGCCGCTTCGGCCAAGGAAATTACGGTTAAAAGTACGCAGGCTCACACCACCGGAATTGGGAGAAAAGCCCATACCGATGCAAGGGCCGCAGGCACATTCCAAAAGCCGTGCGCCACTGGCCAGAATATCGTTCAGCGCGCCGCAGCTTGCCAGCATGGAAAGCACCTGGCGGGAGCCGGGAGATACAGAAAGGCTTACGCCGGGTGCGATGGTCTTGCCCTTAAGCATAGCAGCCACCTTCAGCATATCCTGCAAAGAAGAGTTGGTGCAAGAGCCGATGCACACCTGATCTACCTTGATATGGGACAGGGTATCGGCAGCAGCCACATTATCAGGGCTGTGAGGACAGGCCACCAGCGGCTTTAAAGCAGAAAGATCAATGGGGATGATCTTATCAAATACAGCATCCGGATCGCTTCCCAAGGGTATGTAGTCCGCTTCCCTGCCCTGGGCTGCCAAAAATGCCTGGGTGTTCTCATCCGAGGGGAACACAGAAGTGGTCGCGCCCAGCTCTGCGCCCATATTAGTAATGGTGGCCCGTTCAGGAACAGAAAGGGTCTTAACGCCCTCTCCGCCCCATTCAATGATCGCGCCCACACCGCCCTTTACGGACAGAATACGCAATATTTCCAAAGCCACATCCTTGGCGCTGACACCCGGCTGCAGCTTGCCTGTAAGCTCCACCTTGTAAAGCTTAGGCATATTGATATAGTAAGCGCCGCCGCCCATAGCAACCGCCACATCCATACCGCCAGCACCAATGGCCAGCATACCGATGCCGCCGCCGGTGGGAGTATGGCTGTCAGAGCCAATGAGAGTCTTGCCCGGCTTACCGAACCGCTCCAAATGCACCTGATGGCAGATGCCGTTACCAGGGCGGGAGAACCATACACCGTGCTTGGCAGCCACGGTCTGCAAATACCGATGGTCATCGGGATTTTCAAAACCGCACTGCAAAGTATTATGGTCTACATAGGCTACGGACAACTCGGTTTTTACCTGGGGAATCCCCATGGTCTCAAATTCCAGATAAGCCATCGTGCCGGTGGCATCCTGGGTCAAGGTCTGGTCGATCTTCAAAGCGATCTCGCAACCGGTCTCCATCTTGCCCTCCAGCAGGTGGGCGCTGATGATCTTTTGTGCAATGGTCATACCCATATCAGCGATACCTCGCAATCATATTTTCCTTGGCATGCAGAATATGCTCTCTTGCCATATTTTCTGCTGCCTGGGCATCCTTGGCGCAGATCGCCTCCAGCAGCGCCTTATGCTCCCGAACAGAAGCAGCCTGCCGCTCCTTAGACGCAATAGAGCTTTTGCGATAACGCTGGGTCTTGCGATGCAGAGGACGCAAGGTATCTTTCAGAACCGTACGGCCGGAAAGCTCGTAAATAGCCTCGTGGAAACGGTCGTCCATTTGCCGCAGCCGATCCACATCCTCTTTTGCAAAATAGAAATCCTGCAATTCACTGATCTGCCGCAGATTTTCAATCCCCTCAGCGGAAATATTCGCAGCCGCATAATAAGCTGCCAGCGGCTCGACCCGCAGACGGATATTCATAATATCCTCCAGGTCCTGCAAAGTGATACCCAGCACCAAAGAGCCCTTACCCGTATCCTCGATTAGACGCTCCTGCTCCAAACGGCGCAGAGCCTCCCGGATGGGCGTTCTGCTGACACCCAGCTGTTCAACCAAACGCAGCTCTGTAAGCACCTCGCCCCGGGCATATACACCGGTAATAATATCGTTTTCCAGCCGCTCAAATACCTGATCGGCTAAAGATACTGTCTTAAATTCAGCCATATTCCGTCTCCTTAAACCTGTTTGAATCTGCCGGGGGCAAGCTCTTCGATCTTCTCCACCAGCTCATCGTGGCTCATCATGGTCTGCCGTCCGGCCTCATATTCTGCATCTACCCAAGCCTTCAGGGCTGCAACCAAAGGATCGTTCTTACCGATCTTCTCAGCTTCCTTCAGCCGGTAATTGGTGTTGATCCAGTAGGCAATACCGGCAGCACCGGAAGTCTTGCTGATCTCCACAGAAGCCGGTCGATTTAAAAGCTTTTCTGTGTCAAAAATGGTATAGATCTCTGCATCCTTCATCAGGCCATCCGCGTGGATACCCGCCCGGGTAGAATTGAAGCTTCTGCCTGCAAAGGGGGTCATAGGCGGGATATCGTAGCCGATTTCATTCTTAAAGTAATCTGCGATCTCCGTAATAACGGTGGGATCCATACCGTCCATGGAGCCACGCAAAGCGGCATATTCAAATACCATAGCCTCCAAGGGGATATTGCCGGTACGCTCACCGATACCCAAAAGCGAACAGTTGACCGCGCAAGCGCCGTACAACCAGGCAGTAGATGCATTGGAAACTGCTTTATAAAAGTCGTTATGTCCGTGCCATTCCAGATGCTCACTGGGAACATCGGAATAATGCTGCAAGCCGTAAATAATACCGGCTACGCTGCGAGGCATAGCTGCCTCGGTGTAAGGCACACCGTAACCCATCGTATCACAGGCACGGATCTTTACAGGAACACCCGCCTCCCGGGAAAGCTTTTGCAGCTCATTGACAAAGGGAACAACAAAGCCATAGAAATCCGCCCTTGTAATGTCCTCCAAGTGGCAGCGAGGAATAACACCTGCATCAAAGGCATCCTTCACCGCAGACAAATAATGCTCCAAAACCTGGCTACGGGTCATCTTCATCTTCTTAAAGATATGATAATCGCTGCAGCTAACCAAAATGCCGGTCTCCTTGATGCCCAGGTCCTTAACAAGCTTAAAATCTTCCTTGCTTGCACGGATCCAGCTGGTGATCTCCGGGAACTTCAGATCCAGCTCCATACACTTTTCCAGAGCCTTCCGGTCCTTTTGGCTATAGATAAAGAACTCCGTCTGCCGGATGATGCCGTAAGGGCCGCCCAGCTTGGAAAGGAGCTTATAAATATTTACGATCTGATCCACGGTATAAGGCTCAACGGATTGCTGGCCGTCCCGCAAAGAAGTATCGGTGATCCAGATCTCCTCCGGCATATTCATAGGTACACGGCGGTGGTTAAAGGCCACCTTGGGAACAGTGCCATAAGAATAAATATCCCGCTGCAGATTGGGCTCTGCCACATCCTGCAAAGAGTACTTATAAGACTTCTGTTCCAGCAGATTGGTTTTATTGGAAATTTCCAGCATAAGGCTTCATCCTTCCTATTGCATTATTGTATACAATTATACCATCCATTTGCGCAATGTCAACAAAAAAATCCGCAGGCAAGCTGCCTGCGGATTAAATTTTTTATTCAGCTGTTACAATTTCTTCCTCTGTGGGAACTTTTTCCTCTGTGGGAACTTCTTCCTCTGTGGGAACTTCTTCCTCTACAGGAGCTTCTTCCTCTGCGGGAGCTTCTTCCTCTGCAGGAACTTCTTCCTCTGCAGGAACTTCTTCCTCTACAGGAGCTTCAACGATTTCCTCGACTACAGGCACTTCCTCAACTGCAGGAGCAGCCTTTGCAGCCTCAAGCTTCTTGTTGCGGCTCTTCTTGATGGCCTTCAGAATAATTCTGCAAATAATGAACAGCACCAGGCACGCACCGGCCACGATCAAAAATGCGATGGCATAGGTACGGATATGTGCAGCGATCAGATCCAAAATCACAGTAGCAACACTAAGATGCTTTGCCAGTTCGGCTTCCAGGGGCGCATAGGTCAGCGCATAGCTGCCAAGCATCATAAAGCCGCCACCCAGCAGATACACAACAAACAGCCACATCAGGCCCTTAAATCTGGGCCAGCGGAACAGAAGGATCAGCACGGACACCAAAACGATAGAAGCAATCAAAGCAGTTGTCAGCGTGCCGTCCACAACATACTTTACTGCCATAGAAACCAGCTGCTTCAGTTCCGCATCATCAACACCGGGAATGGACGGACCGGAAGTGCCCAGGCTCATCTTAACCGGAGAGCCGATAGCAGAAGAACTATTAACAGCAGATCCGTAGTTTTCTACCAAATTACCCAGGTTATTCGGGTCGCCACCCAGCAGATCCAGCAGCTCCTGACCGGTGGGCAGAGAATCCAGGAAATCCTGGCCATAATTCTCCAGGGCATAATCGATCATTTCCTCGATCTCTTCATCGGAGGGAATCTGGCCTTCCTCGGCATAATCCTGAGCGATGGGACGCACTAAGTCCACAACTTCTTCCTTATTGTTCTCCACGATCTGCTGCACAGCTTCCACAGAAACACTGCCCTGGGATTCACCGGTAACACCGTCTACGGTTTCACTGGTGTACAGATGTACAAATTCCTCAAAGGCAGAGGAGTCAACAAGGGTCTGCACAAATTCTTTGTCCAGATTTGCCTCCTCCAAAGTCTCGCTGACACCGGGAAGCTCCGTGATCATTTCCACGATCTCCGGCTGCTTAATCACCTCGGTCAAGGTTTCCGGCTGGGTGACAAGTGTCAGACTGGTGATAATGGGTGTTGCGATCAGCAGAGAAAACAGAACCAGGCTAAGAACCAGTGCCACAAGAACACCGATAATGTTGCCAATGATTTTTAAAGCTTTCATGTTTCTACCTCCTTAATAAAGCTTAGTATAGCACCGGCTTCCAGAATTTGCAACTATATCTTATATTTAGGTCTATCCATTAAAGATGAATTATGATACAATAAGCAAAAATACGGCTGTTTATGCCGGGAAAAGAGGAATTTTATGGATCAGAAAACCATCCAACGGATCATTGATGAGACCGCTTATGTCCGCACCGGCGGCTCTGCAGAAGAGAAAAAGGCTGCGCTTTATCTGGCACGCGAATGCGAAAAGTTCGGTGTAAAGGCAGATCTTGTTCCCTTTACCGTAGATATGGCCACCATTAAAACCGCTGTTCTGGAAGCTGACGGTGTGCAGATTCCCTGCAAGGGCTACCTCTGCGCCGGCTCTGCTACCGTAGAAGCGCCCCTTTACTATCTGACTGACAATTCTCCCCAGAGCCTTTCCGGCTGCAAGGGCGCTATCGTTATGATCGACGGCTATCTGGGTTACTGGCGGTATCAGGATCTGCTGGAAAAAGGCGCTGTAGGCTTTATCACCTATGACGGCAATGCCAACTATGCAGACCATGATATCGACCAGCGGGAGCTGCGCTCCTTTGTTTCCAAGGGCAATCTGCTGCCCGGTGTAAATATCAATGCCAAGGATGCCATCGAGCTGATCCGCAAGGGCGTAAAATCCGTTAAGATCACCCTGGAGCAGGAGCATTACACTGCAGACTCCCACAATGTAATTGCAGATCTTCCCGGTGACCGGGAGGAATACATCGTTCTGACCGCCCACTACGACTCCACTTCCCTTTCCCAGGGCAGCTATGACAATATGTCCGGCTCCATTGGTCTTCTGCACCTTGCAGAAGTCTTCAGCAAAAAGCCCCACCGCTACGGTCTGCGTTTTATTTGGTGCGGCAGTGAAGAAAGAGGCCTGCTTGGCTCAAAAGCCTACTGCAAGGATAATGAAGATAATCTTTCCAAAATCGTGTTGAATGTAAACCTGGATATGATCGGCTGCATTATGGGCAAATTCATCGCCTGCTGCACCAGTGAAGATGCGCTGGTGAGCTACATCAAATATATGGGCAGCGAGCTTGGCTTCGGCTGCAGCGCCTATCAGGATGTATATTCCAGCGACTCCACCCCCTTTGCCGATCAGGGCATCCCTGCCGTCAGCTTTGCCCGGATCGCCCCCGGCAATACGGCAACCATCCACAATAGCTACGATACCCCAGCCGTTATGAGCGCCGCCCAGATGGAAAAGGATATGCAGTTCATTGAAGCCTTTGTTTCCCGTATGGCGCTTTCTGCACAATGTCCTGTAGAGCGGAAGATGCCGGATAATATGAAAGAAAAGTTAGACGAATACTTAACCAGAAAGCGCCCCAAAAACCAATAAAAAAGCCCCTGCTGCCAAAAGCAGCAGGGGTAAATATTATATCAGACTCTTGCATCTTCAACCAGCTGAGCAATCTCATCGAGCTGCCCAGGTGTGATATCGTCCCGCTTGAGTAATTCTGCAAACAAGCCAACGATCTCAGGCTTATGGGTATGGCAGAAGATAGTCGTTGCAAAATAAGCCTCACGGGTGAGTGACGGGGAAAAAGTGCGGCCAAAGGTCTTGCTGCGCTTCACGAAGCCAACCTCGTGAATAGCACCTTTTTTCAGAAGTCCGTTCAGCAGGATATGCACGGAGCTATCCTTCCAGGACTTATCAGCAGACCTTTCCAAGAGATCTGAACGAGATAACGGATCTTTAGTTTCCCAAAAAACATCCATGATCTCCATTTCGCTTCTTGTCAGTTCCATAAATACAAACCTCCCTCTTGGATGTGTTTATTATACAAGTTCTGCCATTTTTTGTCAATTCCTTTATTTGGATTTTTCAATTATTTTTTTACAAATTCCTCACTTTATGGTTCACTTTTGGAATATTTATAACATTTTTTGTAGAGTTATAAGGTAATTATTTCCATATTGGTTTCTCTCACCTATGGATTTTATTCCAGTTTTTCTCTTAATATATCCTGGTTTGCAGCAAGCTCCGGCAGTAAGACCTGCATCCCGCTGATCTGTGCGTCCTTATAAGCTCCAGCTGCCGGTATCTGCAGGCTTTTACAATTCTTATTCCCCACAATGGCAATAATATCCGGCATCAATCCCAGTATATCCGCAACACCCAAATCCGTTTTTATATGCCCCAGTATACTTTTCACGCATTTGTACATTCTTCCAAGATCCGCCTCAGAAAACCGAGGGCCAATGGCAGCAAGCATTGTTTGCTGGCGCTTAGTCCTGTCAAAATCACCGTTGCCGACTGCTCGCATACGCACATACTGTAAAGCCTTATCACCGCTCAGCATATGCGTTCCCTTTGTCAAGCCGAGATATGCTGCCTCATCCTCTGCCAATTCTATTTGCACACCGCCCAGGGCATCGATCACCGAAGAAAAGCCCTCAAAATCCATCTCCACCGTATGGTCAACCTGAATACCGAAATTATTTACCAAACATTTTTTCAGAAGATTTGCGCCACCGAAGGCATAAGACGCATTGATCCGGTTATCCGGATATCCCGGTATGGGCAAATACATATCCCGCAAGAAAGAAGTTAGGAGCATTCTGTTATTTGCCTTATCAATGGAACAAACCATGATCACATCTGCCCTACTGACGCCATTTTCTTCCCGATCCGTACCGATGAGCAGAATATGGGTATACCCCTGGGCAATCGGTTGGGCAATCACCGGGACGCTGTCCTGCAGGCTGTTATCCGGACCAATCGCCTCCGTTTGGGTATCCACAGCAGCAAGGGTTGCATCGATGTCACCGTTTTGAGAAACGCGATACACAAATAAACCCACAGCTATTACCGCCAAAGCAGATACCGATACCACCGCTGTCACGATAAACACAAATACCCTGTAAAAAAGAGAAGGTCTTCTGCCATCCATAAAAATATCCTCCCGTTTATGAATAGTTATACTATCCACCAAACAGAAGGAAAACATACATAAAAAGTAAAAATTTTGCCACAGAATATCTGTGGCAAAATTCTATGTATCATTCGGCTATCCGCTTTTCTTTCTGCAGCAGACCGGCTCTGCGCAGGTGACCGGCAACACAGGCGATAAATTCAGCGGTAGTCAGGTGGGACACCTTTCCATCCCTGCCCGTATTGAAATACATCCGCCATACACTTTCATCCCGGCGGGCATAAGCTTTGCTGATGCAGCTGCGCATAGCGTGCTCCACATTCTTCCAGTTGCCACCGCAATGGGTCGCAATATCGTGATACAGATCCTTGGTAAAGGATTGGAAGGGATTTTTCCAATAAGACAGCACACCGTAGGCCAAAGCCTGAAAACCATTCAGATGCTGGTGGAAGCCCAAATTCATCAGCACCAGCTCCACCCGCACAAGATTCGGTGTGATCAGGTCTTCCTCATCTTCCAGGCAGAGGGTAACTGCCCGAACGGCAACCTGATGCGCGTTGCAAGGCTTGCACATATAGTGGGAAACACCTACATTATTGAGCCTTTGTTTTAAGTAATCAGAGGGTGTACCGCCCAATGCCAGTAATTGAAAGGTTAGGCCTGTATTGCGGGCATTTTCCAAAAGAAACAGGCTATCCATACCGGCAATATCCAGATCCATAATCAGCAAATCCGGCTGCAGCGTGCGTACCGCGTCGAACATCTCAGAAGCAACTGTGCAAATAAGCACCTCGTGTTCTTCCGGGATCATATTCTTCAGCACTTTGCAAAATGTGCCGGAGGAACTTACAACCAGCATTCTCGCCACGGTATCACCCCTTTCCTTTTTGGGTATTATAACACAGAATGAAATCCGTTACAATACGGCAAGGAGCATTATCGTTCGACATTTTTCGAGTTTTTTCGACAAAATATGTAATGTACGGCTCATCGCCGTACACTTTATTTATTTCTTGCGGAAGGATTTGCAGTCAGTGCAGTCCTTCATTGTGGGATTTTCTTCGTGAGTGCCCACTAAAATGCGATCCAAAGAGCAGTAGTTTGCTTCGTCGCAATGGTAAGCGCACTGCTGAACAGTACATTCGATGCTTTTATTGGCATGGCAGTTCATAACGTTACCTCCTTTTCCCGTGATGAACATAGTATGCCTCGCTTCTTTAAATAAATGCAAAAAGCCGCACAGACATTTCTGTGCGGCTTTTGATTATTTGGCTTTGATTTCCAAATGATATTCAATTTTTCCGGCTGCGGTCTGCTCGATCTGGATATCGTAGCACAGATCCACCGTGCCGCCCTGTTCGCTTAAGTCTGCGCAGATCTTTGTGGCATTAACGGTGATCATCAGCGCGCCAAAATCCATTTGATACAAACTGTCGTGGGGCTGCCCCTGAACAAATACCATTTGGGAGTTAAGCTTACCGGTACGGGTCAAAGTGACTTTATCAGTATCCACCAAAAAGCTTGTATGGACACCTGCAAGGCCGGTCAGGTCACTTTCCACATAGCAAATATCCCAGCCAGCTGTCGTCTTTTCCATCGTGCCTTCTGTCGTCAGTTCGATAACTTCCGGCTCCTGATCTGCATAATACTGCTTACCGCAGATGCTGAGCATTACCTGCTGTTTCATCAAAAAGCCTCCAATGCCAGCTTCAGCAGCTCATCCAGCAGTTCATCATAAGGAATACCGCTGGCCGCAAACAGCTTGGGGTACATAGAAATAGAGGTAAAGCCGGGCAAGGTGTTGATCTCATTAAATACCACCCGGTTATCGGCATAGGTAACAAAGAAGTCCACACGGCTCAAGCCCTTGCAGCCAATAGCAGAATACACCTTTACCGCCAGATCTCTTACCTTTTCCGCCACTTCCTCATCGATGCGGGCAGGAATATAGGCAACGGAAGTATCGGTAATATACTTGGCATCGTAATCATAGAACTCTGCGCCGGAATCGATCTCACCGCAGATGGAAGCCACAGGACTACGGTTACCCATAACTGCCACTTCCACTTCCCTGCCGCAGATGAACTCTTCCACCAGGATCTTATCGTCATAATCCCCGGCAAAGCGCAAAGCCTGGGCAAGCTGCACCCGATCCGCTGCTTTGGAAACGCCCACAGAAGAGCCTGTGCCTGCCGGCTTGACGAATACAGGGTAGGCAAACCGACCTTCAATATTATCCATAATGGCCTCGATACGGCCTGTCAGGTCCTCACTGCGAACCAAAACCCAAGCCGCCTGGGGCACACCGGCATTGTCTGCCACCAGCTTGGTCAGGGTCTTATCCATAGAAACGGCAGATTCAGCAACGTGAGGGCCAACATAGGGAATACCCGCCATTTGCAGCAGGCCCTGCATCGCGCCGTCCTCACCGTTTTCTCCGTGCAGCACGGGGAAAACCACATCCACGCTCTGACAGGTAACTTTATCCTCGTGGAAACACAAAAGTCCCTGACCCCGGATGGGAGAAATAGTCGCCCGGCAATTGTCAGGATGGGTCTTCCAGCTGCCGGCAGGCAGCTGAGAATAATCGTCGCCGCCGTAAAGGATCCAATCGCCCTCCTTGGTAATACCCACAGGAAGGATATGATACTTTTCTTTATTCAGGTTGGTCAGAACAGACTCAGCAGAGCGCAGAGAGACCTCGTGCTCCGGGCTGATACCACCAAACAACACACAAACATTTAATTTCTGCAAAACAATTCTCCTTTATTTGAGCAAGGCTTCTCCGGCTTTATAGATATCGCCTGCGCCAACCGTCAGGATCACATCCCCCGGCTGTGCCAAAGCACGCAGACATTCCGTAACCTCCGGCAAGGTAGCGCAGTAAGTACTGCCGGGAATACGCTCAGCCAGGTCTTTGGAAGAAATACCCACGGTATTGCGCTCACGGGCGGCATAGATCTCCGCCAAAACCAGCACATCCGCCTTCTTCAGCTCTGTAACGAACTCTTCAAACAGCGCCTTGGTACGGGTATAGGTGTGGGGCTGGAAAGCCAGCACCAAACGCTTGGGATTCATACTCCGCACTGCATCGATGGTGGCGCGCAGCTCATCGGGATGGTGGGCATAATCGTCATAGATCTTGGCATCGTGATACACACCCTTGAACTGCATACGGCGGTCAGCACCGGTAAAGGTGGCAAGACCAGCAGAAACAGCGTGGCCGTCAATTCCCAGCATCCAGGCTGCACCGGCTGCTGCCAATGCATTCATAGCATTGTGGCGGCCCAGCACCTGCAGATCCAAATGGCAGTAATGCTCACCGTCGCACACCACATCAAAATGCCGCCAGTCTGCTGCCACATTGGCGCAGCGCACCCGGTTATGGGCACCCACACCAAAGGTCACATAAGCAAGACCTGCCAGGCACTGCACAGTATGAGGATCGTCACCGTTGGCAAGCACACCACCGGTAGACAGCTGCGCAAAGGCCCGGAAAGACTTTTGCACATCCGCAAGATCCTTAAAATAATCCAGATGATCGGCTTCTACATTGAGGATCACCGCCAATGTGGGGAAGAAATTCAGGAAGGAATCGCAATACTCGCAGCTTTCCAGCACGATGGTATCGCCATTACCTACCCGGTGACCGGCATACAGCAGCGGCAGATAACCGCCAATCATAACCGTGGGGTCTACATCTGCCTCCATGAGGATATGAGTCACCATAGAGGTCGTGGTGGTTTTGCCGTGAGTACCGGCAATGCAAATGGCATTTTTATATGCCTGCATAATCACGCCCCAAGCCTGCGCCCGCTCAAACATGGGAATACCCATACTTCTGGCAGCAGCGATCTCCGGGTTATCATTATGGGCTGCTGCGGTACGGATCACGCAATCTGCGCCCTGTACATTTTCTTCTTTGTGGCCAATGGACACCTGAATGCCCTTGGCAATGAGCTCATCGGTAGAAACGGAAGCATTCATATCGGAGCCGGTCACGATCATGCCCATACCCTGGAGCACAAGGCCCAAAGGACGCATGGAAACACCGCCGATGCCCACAAGATGCACCCGCTTGCCGGGAACTAAATACTGTTTCAGCTCTTCACTTCTATTTTCCATTCGGGAAACCTCCGAACATTTAATCAAATCCTATATATTATATAATATTTTACCGTCTTTGACAACTGTTTGTTTTACTGCTTGCGGGCAAGGGTATAATCGTCACCCTGCCGGTAGTAGGGGCAGCGGCTCTGCCGGGTAGCAAAAAAGCGATAGACCTCGTCTTCATCCAAGTCCATCATACAAAAGTATTCATCATATTCTTCGTCGTAATCATAATACCAGCAGGTCAGGCAAAGATCGTCCATAGTTTTACAGCAGCGTCAGGTAGCCTTCCACATCAAAGCCGCGCAGCTTTTCATCCTTGCGCAGATACAGCGGATGATGGGGGTGTCCCTTCTTGCTCACCTTTCCGGCGCAAAGCCAGTTTGCGCCATATTCCTTACCGATGGCGATCATATCCTGAAGGCAATCGGGAAGATATTCTCTTTTTTCAATGATCGTACCCCAGGCTGCCCAAACAGCAGGCTGCTTGGAAATGGAAAGCACATAACGGAAAGCTTCCATATTTTCCCGGTGCAAAAGTGTATTACAGGTTTTTTCCATAGCATCCGGGTCAGTTGCCCGCTGGGCATATACATTGAACATAATGAAGCTGTCATAGCCATTAAAATGCGCGATCCGTTCCACGGATTTAAGGGTATTGTCCAAATCTCCCGGTTGGGCGGTAGATGGATTGATGCCGATGCAAATCAGGGGATTTTTGCCTCTTGTACCCAATATGTAACGATATTCGCTATAAAAGCAAGGTGCGTATAGCCACTTTTTTACATCATAATCCGGGTTTTCCTGATTGGAAGCTTCCAAAGCCTGCTGAAAGGTCACCAGCGTAAGCTGGGCCGTATCTGACTGGGGTATATGCATATTTACTCCTCCACAGGGGGAAACCAGCAGCTTTGTTCTTTATTATGGAAAGGACAATCTGCTATTGTTTTACCGGTCTGCTCCAACCAGCGGTCAAAGGCGCTGTCCAAAAATGCATACGCCCCATCCATAGCTGCGTGCAGCTGCACCGCTCTTCCATCTTTCATATAAAGCTCAATGATCACAGTTCCGTTGCCGGTGTAAAGCTGCTGGGCCTTAATATCACTATAGCGGTACAAATTGCTCCGTTTACCAAAGGTAGTCAGCACAAAGCCGTCCTGATCATAGTAAATGCCAAAGGTCATATAGTAGACCACCAGCGCTGTGCCTGTAAGCAGCAGGATCGCACCAACCACCGGCAGCAGCCATCCGGCGCTCCATCCCATAATCATACAGGCAACACCCAGCACAGCAATGATCAGGCCGATAGAGCCATACCGCTTACTCAGCCTGACAGAAAGACCGGACTTATGCTGCTTTGTACCACGGAAAGTCTTGGTAAACCCTTTATCTGCCAAAAAGCACAGGCCGAAGACCGCAGCGCCAATAATCAGAATCGCAATGTACTCCATAATAACTCCTCAGGCAAACAAAACTAAGTCTACCGGAATATCAAATTCCTCAGTTTCCAGCTTTTCAAACATCTGAAAATCATAGCAAAGAGCCACCAAAGGATGCGTCGGCTCATTTGCCAGATATCGGTCATAATAACCGCCGCCGTAGCCTACCCGATGGCCCTCTTTATCAAAGGCAAGACCAGGCATCAGCACCAGCGCATCTTTATCCCGGGCAATAGGCCCGTCTGCAATCGGTTCAGGAATACCGTAGCTATTGACCGCTACAGCGTTTAAGTCATCCAAATAAATGAATTCCATATCATCGCCGTACATTTTGGGAACAGCCACCCGTTTTCCGTCAGAAAGCGCCTGCTCCAAAATAGGAACGGTACGCACTTCCTGATTGTAAGGCAGATATCCATACAAGGTCTTTGCCTTTTTATAAGCATCCGTCTGGGTAAACTGGCGGGCAAGCTCCCGACTTGCAGCAACGATCTGCTCTTGGGTCATTGCCGCCTTCTTCTCACGGATAGCTTTACGCAATGCTTTTTTATCCATGGTTTTCCTCCGTCACCGGCTTGCGGAACAGGCGGAACCACAAGTAAATAGCTGCCTGTCCGGGAAGACCCAGCAAATACAGCTTCCAAACATTGACTCTTAAAAACACCAGCAGCGTCACATGCAGGCTCAACAGGCAGCCCCACATTAAGATGCTGATAAGCAGCCGGTTACGGCGGAAATCCCGCCAGGCAGAACGCAGGCAGATCAGCACCACCGCATTGGCGGGGATCGCATAAAAGAAGCTGATCCAGGTATAAGGCACATCTGCAGAAGAACAGGCAACGAAAATTGCCAGGGCTACAAACCAAACGATGAGTGAACAGAGCTTCTGTATGATACGCTTATCCGCTTTGCGCTTGAGGGTCTTTTCCACAGCCTTTCCCATGATCCGCTCCACAGAACCGATGTCCTCAGGCAAGGCATTGGGATCTCGCAAAAGCGTATCCACAGAAACACCGAAAAGTTGGGCAATACGGGCCAATGTAGGCACATCAGGCATACTCTCTCCCCGCTCCCACTTGGAAACGGACTTATCGGAAAAATTCAGTTTTTCTGCCAGCTGCGCCTGTGTAAGGCTATATTCTTTGCGGTACATGGCAATATTCGCTCCCAATTGGCTTTTCAGCTTTTCGGTATCCATAATCCGCCTCCTAAACACAGTTTTATCTATTTTATCAAATTACCGGGGCATTTTCAACCTAAATTACCCACAAAAATTCGGCAAACCTCCGGGAGGCTTGCCGAATTTTTCAATCTTCCTGAAACATATTTTCGTAGCAGTATTTTACAATGGCGCTTCGGGTGACGATGCCGATAAATGCATCCTTATCATCCACCACCGGCACAAAGTTTTGGCTGCTTGCCCGCTGCACCAGATCGTGCATTCCGGTGGTAACTCTGACCGGTATGTTATCCCTACGACGGTTGATTTCCATGATCCGTCGCGCCTCCGCCTGGCGCATATCCATGTAACACATATTTTTCAGCGCCCACAAAAGGTCACCCTCTGTTAATGTACCTCTGTATTCTCCCCGCTTGGAAAGGATTGGCAGCGCTGCGTAACCGGCGCTTTCCATTTTCTCCAATGCCTGCCGTACGGTATAATCGTCATATACAAAGGCGCACATAGCCTTCGGTGTAAGAAAAAACAGTATGTTATTCATAGTTGCTCCTTTTCCGGGCTCATATACCCTCACCCGTCAATAACATTATAGCACATTTTTCTCTAAACAGGCTTATTATTTATTGTAAATCGGTTATTTGAGTGCCGAAAAACAAGCTTCATTTTTATGCACAATGCACAAAGAAAAAGGAGGGCCGATGGCCCTCCTGTTATTCTTGCTCCTGATAGCTGTCAAACAGAGTGGTTTTGGAAGTATTTTCCTGGATCTCCTCCCCTGCCATACAGGCTGCAAACTGAGCGCCTGTCATGGTTTCGTGGGACATCAGGAAATCCACCACCTTGCGAAGCTTCTCTTCATCCTTCTTGAGAAGCTCAGCGCAATGATCGTAAGCTTTGTCGATCAGCGCCTTGACTTCGTCGTCAATGGTGCCAGCTACCTTTTCAGAGTAGCTCTTGGTTCTTTCAAAATCTCTGCCGATGAACAGCTCTGTACCGCCTGCATAGGACACCGTACCCAGCTTCTCGCACATACCGTAACGGGCAACCATATCTCTTGCCAGCTTGGATGCACGGTCAATATCGTTGGATGCGCCGGTGGAAATATCCTGCAGGAACAGGGCTTCTGCCACTCTGCCGCCCAGCAAACCTACGATCCGCTCGTACATCTCGTTGCGGGTCATATGGGTGCTGTCTTCCTTAGGCATACTCCAGGTCAGACCCAAAGCCTGTCCACGGGGAACGATGGTGATCTGATGCACCGGATCGTGGGTGGGCAGATTATGCATAGCCACCGCGTGACCGGCCTCGTGAACTGCAGTCATATACAGGTCCTTCTTCAGGCTCACCCGGCTGCGCTTTTCAGGGCCTGCCATGATCTTCATCATAGCCTCATTCATATCTGCCATATTCAGAGCCGGACGGTCATCCCGGGCGGCCAAAATGGCAGCTTCGTTCAAAAGATTGCTCAGGTCTGCGCCGGTAAAACCGGAGGTAGCCAGTGCCACCGTACGCAGATTAACGGAGTCATCCAGGCACTTGCCCTTTGCGTGGACCTTCAGGATCTCCTCACGGCCCTTCACATCGGGAACGCCCACATAGACCTGCCGGTCAAAACGGCCGGGACGAAGCAGCGCCGGGTCTAAAATATCCGGGCGGTTGGTAGCCGCCAGAACGATAACGCCTTCGGTACGGCTGAAGCCGTCCATTTCCACCAACAGCTGATTAAGGGTCTGCTCTCTTTCGTCGTGACCGCCGCCCATACCGGAGCCACGCTTACGGCCAACCGCATCGATCTCATCGATAAAGATAATGGCAGGAGCAATGCGCTTTGCCTGATCAAACAGATCTCTTACACGGCTGGCGCCCACGCCCACATACATTTCCATAAAGTCAGAACCGGAAATGGACAAAAACTGCACCTGAGCTTCACCGGCTACCGCTCTTGCAAGCAGTGTCTTACCTGTACCCGGAGGGCCGGCAAGGAGCATACCGTGGGGAATCTTTGCACCGATCTTGGTAAATTTCTCCGGAGCGCGGAGGAAATCCACCACTTCCTGCAGCTCCCGCTTTTCCTCGTCCATACCGGCCACATCCTGGAATGTGACCTTCTTGCCGTCAGGCTGACCGTTCAAGGTGCGGGCCTTACCGAAGTTGGCCATAGGATTATTTTCGCCCCGGTTGGCTCTGCCCACCAAAATGATCCATACAAAAATAAGAGCAAGACCTGCCAAAATGATGGGAATAATAAAGTCATAGGGAGAAATGCCTGCTTCCCGGATCTGATTGTATTCGATTCCCTGCGAGCGGAGGGTCGGCATCATCTGCTCCATAAAGGCATCTGGGTTAGCCAATGTGGTACGCAAAACATCTTTGCCGTTTTGCGGCGCTTTCAGCTGCAAAATTATGGAACTTCCGTTAATAACGAAGCTTTCCACTTTTTCCTCATAGATCAGGTCCTGCACCTGGGACAAGCTTAAATTGTCATCCTTGGGATTAAATACACCCAAGATCCATGCAAACAGCAGCGCCAGCACCGCCATATAAATAATTACAGGTAAAATTCTGCGCTTTTTCAAAATGATTCTCCTTAGGGTAGAGCGATAAATCCGAACTCGTTTTACAAAGGATGGTTTATTGCTCTATCTGCGTTAAAATACTCGCAAATACACAAAGTATTTGCTGCGTTTTGTGCCCCCAAGAACAAAAACCCTCTCTTTGTAAAATCTTC
>JAZOWK010000015.1:0-17486 GCA_045659205.1 Faecousia sp. | reverse complement strand
GTGACTGCCCGGGAAAATAAGTAATGCCAACACAAACATTCCCCCTTAGCTCAGTCGGTAGAGCGACGGACTGTTAATCCGCAGGTCGTTGGTTCAAGTGTAACAGGGGGAGCAAAAAAAAGACCACCCGATTGGGTGGTGTTTTTTGGCTCCCCCTGTTGGACTTTGCGTTATCGATTAGCAGATTGCCGATTCGTCGCTATACTGACTGAGCGTGCGAAGGAGGTAGGGAGCGATGGGAGCGCCGCCGGGGGCGGGAGGAGCGACCTGAGCGAGTGGCAGCGGTCTGCGGAAAACGAGCCTGCTTCGTCAGGCGAAGTTTTCGCAGGGCACCGCAACAGTAAGACGGACTGTTAATTGTATAATCGCGCGATTATGGCTTGCCTTTAATTGGAAGAGGCTTGTTTACTAAGCCGATGATGTAATCGGCAGATACATTATAGAATTTGCATAATGTTGCTAGGTCCTCGATCTTTAGTTCTGCGCGACCGGCTTCGATATGATTATATCCTTGCTGAGATTTATTAAGAAGCTTGCCGATTTCTTCCTGTGTCAAATCTCGATCTTCTCGCATATTTCGGATTCTTGTGCGATAATCCATAGTGACCACCTCTAAATTAAGTATGGTCTAATTTTAATATACTCAGACTTTGAGTATTGACAAATACTCAAAGTCTGAGTAAAATGGTTTTTGTCGAACACCGACGAAATTATTATGGAGGGATTAATTATGAAGTTTTGTGCTAAATGCGGAAAAGAGATTATGGATGAGGCGGTGATTTGTCCGGGTTGTGGCTGCGCCGTTAACCAGCAGACTGAAGAGCCTAAGGCGATTGAGGTCCCCAAGCAGGCAAAAACTGCGTCTGTTTTGGGAATTTTAAGCCTCCTCCTGTTGGCACCTTTGGGTATTCCGGCCATTATTCTTGCCAATAAGAGTAAAGAGCAAACCGGCGGTGTTATGTGTAGACAAGCAAAGACCGGTTTCGTGTGCGGCATTATCGGTTTGTGCGGATGGGCTGCTTATTTGTTGCTCTTATAAGGCGGTTTGCAATATGAAATATTGCGTATATTGCGGGAGTGAAATCGCAGATGAAGCTGTGATTTGCCTGAAATGCGGTTGTAGAACGCAAAATACAAATTCTTTTGCGTCCTTTCGGGGTGCGGAGGAGTCAAAACGAGCGGAGCAAAGGGAAATAGATTCGCAACTGGCAACCTGGTCGAAAATTTCTGGCATTGTAAGTTTCTTTATAGGCGGTTTTGTCTTAGGTATAACTGCGATTATATTAGCAAATTTGAGCAAAGATGATACAAACGGAACAATGTGTTCGTCTGCAAAGGTCGGATATGTATGCGGTATTATTTCAACAGTACTGACATTTATTCTACTTGTGGCAGTAATCGCATTTATGACTGCTTTTGCGCTTTAACCTGCTTGAGGAGTGGATGTTGTGAAATATTGTACGCATTGCGGAAAAGAGATATTGGATGAAGCAGTGATTTGTGTTGGGTGCGGCTGCGCAACTGAAGCGCAACCACATCACCAAAGCATTGGTGTTAGTTCTGTCGATAGGACAGCGTTAGTGGATAAACTGGCACAAAGAGTGAATACCAACGGAATCATTTGGCTTGTGATAGGTATACTACAAATTCTTGGTGGAATATCATTTGATTGGTTTATGCTGATCGTAGGTGTTCTGAATATTATTTCTTCTGTTCAAGATATGCAGTACAGTAAGAATTTAAAAGATAATCCTAAGGGTATTGTTGCGAAATTTGAACCTTTAACAGGACCGATTATAGTGCTTGTGTATAATTTATTGATTGGTGGAATAATTGGCGTGATTGGATCTATTTACTATTTTACCGCCGTAAGAGGCTTTGTGATGGAAAATAAGCAGACCTTTACTTGATTCGACCATTAGTAATATAGGAAAAGGGAGACCGCCTCAGGGTGGCCTCTCTTTTTGCTTGACCGTTCACTTATATGGTGTTATGATGCCTTTGGGATAATTTCTTAATAAAGGAGAAAACGGATGGATATATCGATTGATGCCCTGCAGGCCTATCTTCAGAACCATTACGGCGGTCGGGCTACGGAGCAGGGTATGTTTATGAAGCTGGTGGAAGAGATTGGCGAAGTGGCAGAGGTGCTTAACAAGCGCGCTGGTCGGAAAGCATCGGATGAAAACGACCTGCAGGAGCAGCTTGGTACGGAGCTTGCGGATATGATCCATTATATCGTTGCCATTGCAGCGATCAATGATATTGATCTGTCAAGGATCATCCTGGAAAAGGATAAAAGGGCTGCGGTGAAATACAAGCATAAAACAAACCTGGAAACATTCTTGAAAAACAAATAGTAATGCAAAACACACCGTCTTATGGACGGTGTGTTTTTTATATTAAAATGCTGCCGGGCAAATGACCCAGGTTACCAGCTTGGATACGGTCTTGCTTGCGGTGCGGTCAACGATATTTGCTTTGCGTACGGTAAAGCCCACCGCAATACATACAAACAAAGTAAGGATGGGCGTGGCTGTGGCGAAAAAAACTTGGGACATAGAAGATACTTCTTTATAGATTTGGTCGATAATTGCGATTATTATACATGCTTTTGCACTAAAAAACAAGCAAGGAACGGGAAAGACCACTTTACATTTGTGTTTTTTAGAGGTATAATGCAAGCTGTTTTGAGAAAGCCGCTACGGCGTAATAGAAGGGTCTGTTTTTATGGAATACATATATCTTGTGCTGGCGATGACATTTTCGGCCACCATTACCATCGGTGGTCGTCTATATAATGACAAAAACAAAGGCAGGACGAATGTAAACCTTTTATATAATGTACTGAGCGCTTGCGCCAATGCCTTTGTTTGGTTGGTGCTGTGGATCTTTGATTTTTCCTTTGATGCACGGGTGCTGCCCTATTGCGCGCTGCTGGGCATTTTTGTCGGCCTGTTTAATATGGGTATGATCGGCGCACTGAAACATGGCTCTACATCGGTGACGGCGCTGGTAAAGCAGATGGCCCTGGTGGGTATTTCTGCTTGGGGCTTTGTGTTTTGGAATGTGCAGCTTACCTGGCTGACCGGTATCGGCATTGTGCTGATCGTGATCTCCCTGGCGCTTTGCTTATTGAATAAAAAAGCCGGCCCGCAAATCGGAAGCTTTTGGAAATGGGCATTCTTTGCGGTGCTCATAATGGTGGGAAATGCAGGCATCGGTATCGTGCTGCGCTATCAGCAAATGGCCTTTGACTATCAGCATAAGAATATGTTTATGTTCTTTGGTGTGCTTTTGGGAGCGGTATTTTGTGCGCTGTTGGCGCTTCGGGAGGACAAGAAGCATTGGAAAGCAGCTATTCGTAGCTCCTGGATGTTCTCCTCTCTGGCCGGCAGCAGCAGCGCGCTGTCCAATGTGTTTATTTTGCTGATGATCCAGCGGCAGATGTCTCCGTCGATCATTTATCCGGGTATCGCGGTGGGCGGATTGATGATCACTACGATTGTATCGCTTTTGGGCTTCCGGGAGCGGCTCAGACCCCTGCAATGGGTGGGCCTTGCTGTTGGCGCAGTGGCGTTGGTGTTTTTGAACATATAAACGGATCGGTGTTTCTGCAAAAGCGGAAACACCGATTTTTGCCATAAAAACCTTGCGATAAGGGCGGTTTTGCGATATAATGAACGAAATAATAAAATGGGAGGGTGTGCCATGTCGGAGTTTTTGCTGAAGCTGTTTATAAAGGACGATGAGAATATTGGCGCACAGAAGACCCGCTCTGCCATTGGCAAGTTGGCCGGTACAATGGGCATCGTATGCAACTGCCTGCTGTTTTTAGGCAAACTGGCGGTGGGTATTGCGTCCTCTGCTGTATCTGTGATTGCCGACGGTCTTAACAACCTTTCGGATTTCTTCTCTTCCGTTGTGACGCTCTTAGGCTTTCGCCTTGCACAAAGGCCGGCAGATAAGGAGCATCCCTACGGCCACGCCCGGTATGAGTATATTTCTGCTTTAGTGGTAGCTGCGTCCATTTTGTTTATTGGCTTTGAGCTGGCAAAGACCTCTGTGGAGCGGATCTTTGCCCCCCAGCCGGTGCTGTTTAGCTATGTAACTGTGGGTGTATTGGTGTTTTCCCTGGCGATCAAGGGTTGGCTGTGGTATTTTTACGGCAAGCTGGGCAAACGAATCGATTCAGAATCCCTGAAGGCTTCTGCGGTGGATAGCCGCAACGATGTGATCACATCGGCTGCGGTGCTTGCCGGTTGTCTTATCAGTAAATTCTCCGGCTTTGAGCTGGATGGCTATATCGGCCTTGGGCTGGCGGTGTTCATTCTTTATTCCGGCATCCGTCTTGCCCGTCAGACGATGTCGCCTTTGCTGGGGCAGCAAGCGGATAAGGCGCTGGAAGAAAAGATCCGTACGCTTGTGCTGGGAAATGAAAAGGTGCTGGGTCTGCACGATCTGCTGATCCACGATTACGGCCCCGGCAAGTGCCACGCCACCGTCCATGTGGAGCTGAGCGCGGAGCAGGATCTGCTGGAATGCCACGATATGATCGATGAGATCGAATGGCAGGTGCTGCAGCAGCTGAATGTGCATCTGGTGATCCACTATGATCCGGTATTGGAAAACGATGGAGAATGGGTGCAGATGCAAAAGACGGTGGAGGAGATCCTCGCCCAGATCGAGCCGGCACTTTCTGTCCACGATTTCCGCATTGCCCGGGGCGCAAAGGAGCGAAAGCTGGTATTTGACCTGGCTGTGCCTTATGACCTGAGCAACCGCAGACAGGAATATAAGCAGCGGCTGGAAGAAGAACTCAGCCTGCGTGGGCTGCAGTATACGACAGTGATCCGGTTTGACCGGATGTGAATAAGAATAAAGCGAAAAGGAGGGATGATGTGAAAAACCGTATTTCTGATAAGTTGAGCCGATTTTTTGACTCTGCCTGGTATCCGGCGGTGTATGCCGTAGTATGTGTGATTTCCGGTGTGAACGGCAAGGCGGTTTATGTACCTATGGCCTGTGTGCTGGCCACGCTCATCATCCTGTCCTGCTTCTTTGCAAAAAACAAAAGATCTTTTATCGCTCCGGTACTGATGAGCTTTTATTGCATTGGCGCAGATAATCCTGACGGCTTTAATATGAATAACGCGGAGCTGCTGGCGTACTACGATATGAGTGGTTTTCTTGCGATTATTACCATTGGTGTCGTGGCGGCAGTGTTCCTTTTTATGCGTCTGATCCGTATGGGTGTTTTCAAAAGGGAAAATCAGGGGAAAAGCAGTTTCCTGTGGGGCATCCTGCTTATCGATGCGGCATTCTTACTGAACGGTATCGGTAGCGGCCATTGGAAGATCGTGAACGTGGTATATGGTCTGCTGTTTGGCGCGGTGCTTACCTTCTTTTACTTTGTGTTCCGGGGATGCCTTACCGGCAGCCGGGAGGACCGGGTATATGTGTGCCGCATCACCGTGGCTATGTCTGTGATCGCGTTGCTGCAGCTGCTGATCATGTGTGTCATCCGCTGGAAGGCAGGAACATTATTTGTTCTTGACCATACAACGCAGGTATGGTATCCGGATCGGAATGTGGCAAGCCTGGGATGGGGTGTCGCTACTTCTGTGGGCGGTATTCTGGTACTGGGTGTGCCGGCGGCTATGTATTTGGCTACCCGTAACCGCCAGGGCTGGCGCTGGTGTCTGGTGGCTTTGATGCTGATTGGTATGTCCCTGATTCCCCGCAGCCGTTCGTCTGTTATTTTTGCCATTGTGTTCTTTATTCTCGGATTGGTGATAGGCTGTTTCCGGGGAGAAAATAAAAAACAGCTGCGGATCATCGCGGCTATACTGATGTCCGTGGCTGTGGGCGCAGGGGTTGCTATTGTGCTGTCGGCTCGGCTGCGTGCTGTGGATTTGATAGCCTTTGTGCGTCTTGATAAGATATTGGAAGATAATCGCTGGGATATGTGGGTTGCTGCCTGGGAAGATCTGCGCAGTGCACCGCTGTTTGGTGTGGGATTTGAAAAGGGTGCAGGTATAATGGAAATGCGCCCGGATAATGTGTTCAGCAATATGTATCACGGGATTATCCCCCAGTTTTACGGTGCAATGGGTATTTTGGGCATTTGCGCTCTTGGAAAGCACTTGTTTGATTTGGGGAAAACAGTATTTCGCAGATTTTCGGCAGAAAAGCTGTTGCTGCTTGCCGTGCCGGGATTGCTTCTTGCCATGTCTATGGTGGATAATTTCTTTTTCTATGCCAATTATCAGTTTGTATACTGCTTATTCATAGCGCTGCTGGAAAAAGTGGATATAAAAGAATTGGAACAATGAGAATTCGCTTATACGGTGGAGGAAGCATAATGCGCGTCAATTATCATACCCATACTGCCCGGTGCAATCACGCTGAAGGCACAGAAACAGAATATATTGAAAATGCTCTGGCGGCCGGTATCCAGGTGTTGGGTTTTTCTGATCATTCTCCTTATCTGTTTGATGGAGACTATTATTCCTGGTTTCGTATGAAACCCCAGGAGCTTACAGAATATGTGGATACAATAAAGAATCTGCAAAAAGTGTATGCGGGACGGATCGAACTGCCCATTGGCGTAGAGGTGGAATATTACCCCGCGCTGTTTGCAAGACTTTTGCCTTTCTTAAAAGATCACGGTGTTGAATATATGCTGCTGGGGCAGCATTATCTGAAAAATGAGATCGGCACTCAGTATTCCGGTAACCCCACTGATGACCCGGAGGTTTTAAAGACCTACTGCCGGCAGGTGCGGGATGGTATGCAGCTTGGTTTGTTTACTTATCTTGCCCATCCGGATCTTTTGAATTTTACCGGTGATCCTGCCCTTTACAAAACCGAGATGCGGGGTATCTGCCAGGAAGCCAAAAGCTGCGGTATGTTATTAGAATATAATCTGCTGGGGCTGCGGGCAAAGCGGAGCTATCCGGTGGATGTGTTTTGGGAAGTGGCAGCGGAGGAAGGCTGCACGGTGGTGCTGGGCATTGATGCCCACGATCCGTATAGTCTGAACGACCCCAAAACAGAACAGGAAGCAAGAGAAAATTTGAAAGTATTGGGCATTGCTCTGGAAGAAAACCCGGTGCTGAAAAAGATATAAAGAGAGGAAACAATATGAACAAGAAAGAGATATTAAGAGCCGTAAAGTTTACCCTGTTTTCCATCAGTGCAGGCGTTATTCAGATGGGCAGCTTTGCCCTCCTCAATGAGCTTGTGCAGTGGTCCTGGTGGCCCAGCCACCTGATCAGCTTGACTCTGTCAGTGCTTTGGAATTTTACCCTGAACCGGAAGTTTACTTTCCAGTCTGCCGCCAATGTACCGGTGGCGATGCTGAAAACCTTGGGTTACTATGTGGTGTACACTCCCACATCTTTGTGGCTGGGCAATTACCTGACAGGAACGCTGCTTTGGAACAACTATGTTGTGGAAATTTTGGTTATGTTCCTGAACTTTGTGACAGAGTTTTTGTTCCAGCGGTTCTTTGTGTTCGGCAAGAGCCTGGATACAAACAAAAAGCAGGAGGCAGAATAAATGTATTATTCTTACGATGATGCCTCGATTCGTTATACCGGTCGCTTTGCGCTTTACGAGGGTGCGATGACTTCTACCGCTTGCGGTAGCCAGATCCAGATCGCTTTCCGGGGCGATTATATCGTTTTGAATTTTGACACAAAGGGAAATATGCGCAATATGCCCCACCTGTGGCTGCGGTTAGACGGCGGCATTAAGGTGGAAACGGCATTGGATGAATATTTGCGTGTGGAAGCCGGCCCCGGCGACCATGTGCTGGAGATCATTTTCAAGAGCGCTGTGGAGATGCAGCCCCGGTTTTTCCATCCGCTGGTGGGTAAGATCGCTTTCAAGGGCTATCAGGCGGAAGGCAGCGGTATGCTGCCGGCAGATGACCGGAAGACCATCGAATTTGTAGGCGACAGCATTACCGAAGGTGTGCTGATTGATGTGGAATGTGGCGAAGAGATGGAGGACAGACCTTACCAGGACGATTCCACCGCTACCTATGCCTGGAAAACGGCAGAAAATTTGGGTTTGCGCCATTATCATATGGGTTATGGCGCGGTAGGCGTTACCAAAAGCGGCTGCGGCGATGTTCCCAAGGCAGCAGAAAGCTATCCTTACTGCTTTGAGGGCGCGCCTGTAGGCTACGGACACCCAGATTATATACTTATTAACCACGGCGCCAATGACCGGCGCAACCGGGATGCATACGCGCAGGAATACGTTGGCCTTTTGGATGTGATCCGCAGTCATCATCCGGATGCAAAGATCATTTGCCTTTCTCCCTTCTGCGGCGCATTTGCAGAGGAGCTTAAGCAGATAGTGACGGATTATAACGCAGCCCACGGCACAGCGGTTGCCTTTATCGATGGCGGCAGCTGGATTTCTGCTGAACCGCTGCACCCTCTGCGTGACGGTCACAACATTGTGACAAAGCACTTGACAGAGGAACTGGGACGGCTCATCGGATGAATTACCGAAATGTAAACAGCTTTTATCGGGAGCTTTTTGGCTGTAAGGTATATAAAATCAGCCTGGATGGGGGCTTTACTTGCCCCAATCGGGATGGCACTGTCGGCACCGGTGGCTGCATTTTCTGCTCCAAGGATGGGGGCGGCGCATTTACCTGCCGGGCTGAAGACCTGAAAACGCAGATTGCTTTGGCAAAGCAGCAGGTGGCGGCCAAAAACAAAGACGGAAAATATATTGCCTATTTTCAGGCCTTTACCAACACCTACGCACCGGTTGATCAACTGGAGCAGCTTTACCGCTGCGCTATGGAGGATGCTCAGATTGTGGGCCTGGCCATCGGTACCCGGCCGGATTGTTTGCCGGAGGAGGTGGTGGCGCTCCTTTCCTGTCTAAACCGGGAAAAGCCTGTATTTGTGGAGCTGGGGCTGCAAACCGTTCACGAAAAAACGGTGGACTATATCCGCCGCGGCTACGACAATGGGGTTTACTTTGATGCGGTCAAACGGCTGAAGGCAGCACAGATCCATGTGGTCACCCATCTGATTTTGGGGCTTCCCGGGGAGAACATACAGATGGCGGTGGAAAGCACACGGCAGGCGGTGGCAGCAGGCACCGATGGGGTGAAATTTCACCTGCTTCACGTGCTGCAGGATACCGACCTGGAGCGGGATTTCCGGCAGGGGAAGTTTTCCTGCCTGAGATTAGAGGAATATGCCCTGTGGCTGAAAAGCTGCCTGCAGGTGCTGCCGGAGCAGGTGGTGGTCCACCGGATCACCGGTGATGGCGCGAAAAGGGAGCTGGTAGCACCCCTTTGGTCCGGGGATAAAAAGCGTGTAATGAATTATCTGAACCGATTTTTGGCAGAAAACTGATAAAAGCCTTGCAAGCGCAGGGAAAAGATGGTAGTATATTGTAGGAAATAAGCTCGGATGAGCATTTTGAATTAGGAGGCAAATCCATGACACCGAACGAAAAGAAGCAGCTGCAAATCACTGCCTGCAAGGTGCGTATGGGCGTTATCGAGTCCACCCATAGCGCTAAGGCGGGACACCCCGGCGGCAGCTTGTCTGCTGCAGACGTATTTACTTACCTGTATTTCAAGGAACTGAACATCGACCCCAAGAACCCTAAATGGGACGGCCGTGACCGTTTTGTCCTCAGTAAGGGTCACACCGCACCCGGCCTGTATGCCACTTTGGCAAATCGTGGCTTCTTCCCTGTGGAAGACCTGAAGACCCTGCGTCACATTGACAGCTACCTCCAGGGCCACCCCAATATGAATACCGTTCCCGGTGTGGATATGTCCACCGGCTCTCTGGGTCAGGGCATCTCCGCTGCTGTGGGTATGGCTATTGCTGCCAAGTACCAGGGCAAGACCAACCGGGTCTATACGCTGCTGGGCGACGGTGAGATTCAGGAAGGCCAGGTTTGGGAAGCTTGCATGGCTGCCAGCCACTATAAGCTGGACAACCTGTGCATCATCGTAGATAACAACGGCCTGCAGATTGACGGCGCAGTTAAGGATGTTATGAGTCCTTATCCCATCGTAGGCAAGCTGGAAGCTTTCGGCTTTACTGTGGAAGCCATTGACGGCCACGACTTTGACGCCATCGAAAAGGCATTTGCCAACGCTCGTGAAAATAAGGGCGCTCCCTATGCCATCGTTATGACTACCGTTAAGGGCAAGGGCGTTTCCTATATGGAAAACCAGGCCGGCTGGCACGGCAAGGCTCCCAACGACGCAGAGTGTGAGCAGGCAATGAGCGAGCTGAATGCACAGCTGGCAGAATTGGAGGGTTAAGAAATGGCTGAAATGAAGAAGATCGCAACCCGTGACAGCTACGGTAACGCCCTGGTAGAGCTGGGCGCTGAACATCCTGACCTGGTGGTGCTGGATGCTGACCTGGCCGGTGCTACCAAGACCGGTACTTTTAAGAAGGTTTACCCCGAGCGTCATTTTAACTTCGGTATTGCCGAAGGCAATATGGTGGCTGCTGCTGCCGGTATGGCATCTGCTGGCCTGGTGCCTTTCGCATCCAGCTTTGCTATGTTTGCTGCCGGCCGCGCCTTTGAGCAGGTGCGTAACTCCATCGGCTACCCCAACCTGAATGTGAAGATCGGTGCTACCCACGGTGGTATCTCCGTTGGTGAGGACGGCGCAAGCCATCAGTGCTGCGAGGACTTCGCTCTGATGCGCGTCATCCCCGGTATGTCCGTTATTTGCCCCGCTGACGATGTGGAAGCAAGAGCTGCTGTCCGCGCTGCTTACGAGCATAATGGCCCTGTGTATCTGCGCTTTGGCAGACTGGCTGTGCCTGTGTTCCACGGTGACGACTACAAGTTCGAGATCGGCAAGGGTGAAGTGGTGATCGACGGCACCGATGTTGCCATCATCGCCAACGGCCTGATGGTTTACGAAGCAATGGAAGCTGCCGAGGCTCTGAAGGCTGAGGGTATCAGCGCCTGCGTGGTGAATATGGCTACCATTAAGCCCCTGGACGAGGAGCTGGTTCTCGAGGTTGCTAAGAGGTGCGGCAAGATCATCACCTGCGAAGAGCATTCCGTCATCGGCGGTCTGGGCGAAGCAGTGTGCGGTGTCCTGGCTGAGAAGCTGCCCACTCCCGTGCGCCGCATCGGTGTCAACGACGAGTACGGCCACTCCGGCCCGGCTGTGGCTCTGCTGAAGCAGTTCGGCCTGTGCGCTGAGCACATTGTCGAAGTCGCTAAAGATTTCTGCAAGTAAGAAATAAAATCCGCTGTCCAACCGGACAGCGGATTTTTTATTTCATTGTTCCTGTTACTTGGTACATATGATCGTCGGAGATTTTGACGGTCACATTCAGGTGCTTTTCCAAAATAGCGGCCAGGTCATCTTCGTGCATCAGGCCTACACTTACCTTGCTGGCGCTGCCTTGGTGACGGCTGTCGATGGCGGCTCTGCTCATACCGTGCGCAACGGTCAGCGTGCCGCCGGGCTTTAAGTGGGAGATTAGCACTCGAATCAGGTTTTCCGGGTCAGGGAAGTGGGGGAAGGCATTGTAGATCACGATGCAATCGAATTTTTTATCAAATTCAGCGTTTTCCACATCGCCGCAAAGAACTGTCACTTCCGGGAACTTTTCTCGTGCGATCTTTACCATTTCAGGAGAAATATCAATGGCGGTAAGGCTTTTAATATTTCGTGCCAGATAGTCCGGGAACAGAACACCGGTGCCGCAGGCCACATCCAGCACATCTTTACCGGCAGTAACCGCTGCGCCATCCAGGATCTTACCGATAATAGCATCGCTGCGGATCATATCTGCATCCCACTGGGGGGCGAGTCGGTCAAAAAAGGCGATCACATCATTTTTGTTCATAGGTCTTTTCCTTTTCATAGCGCTGGGGCAGAAGCTTGGCCCGCATCATAGTGTACACCAGTGTGGGGATCAGCACCAGCTGAATGATGATACCGGGAACACCGGCCACCAAAGAGGTGGTGACCCAGGCAAAAGGCGCAGTGCCGGGGGAGAGAATCAGGCTGTTTGCAAGGCCTGCGATTACCCGACCCAAGACCATAGCGGCGGTCATACTGATATAAAGATCTAAATAAGTCTTTTTGGTGCGGATCAGCTGCATCAGCAGGCCGCTGGCGCCGCCGTACACGGCACACTCAATAGCCATAGAGGGCAGCATTGCTGCGGGGGGCATACCGGTGAGCAGGCTGCTTAACACCGGGCCTAAGATGCCGCCTACAAGGCCGAAGGGCCAGCCGCAGGCAAGGCCGCACAGCAAAACGGGAATGTGCATAGGCAAAAATATCTGACCGGCATTTTGTACCGCGTGGAAAGCCATAGGCAGCACCACACACAGGGCGGCGCACACAGCGGTAAACACCAGCTGTTTTGTGTAAGTCATTCTCATAGGAATTGCGCTCCTTTTTCTTTATGAACGCATCTTATCATAGAAAATCCCCCGGGGTAAGCCCCCCCGGGGGTTGATTTTTCAGAATTTATGAAGAACTGACAGCGGTGATGACTTCGCTGCCGTTTTGCAGGGCGATGATGGCATCTGCCAGAAGCTGGGCTGCGTGCAAAGCCTCCTCCTGTTCATTCCCTGCAAAGCCCATTTCGATGAGCACGCCCGTGGGGGAGATGTCCTGGCTGAAATCAAAGAGCCTTAACGCCAGCGGACGGCAGCTGCCGGGGCACAGCTGCTCCAATTGCAGCTGCAGCTTGGTGGCAAAGGCTAAATTCCGCTGCCAGGTAGTGCCGCCTGCTTTATAATCGTAGGCGCTGACTACCAGCATCATGGTGGCAGCGTCCTGCCCGTTATAATTGGCGGTGTAAGCTACCTGGTTGCCCCGCCCATCCTCGGCGGCATCCCGGTGCAGATCCAGCACCAGACGGATGGAGGGATATTGGGATAAGTAATTTTGGATAGCGGCCCGGGAGCTTTCGTAGGCAGCATCATAGGAGGGAAGATCGTGGATGCTGCGGTCGTGGATCACCCCGATGCCTGCATCTTCCAAAAGATCAGTTAGCCGGTTGCCTACAGAGATCATATTTCGGGCTGCATCCTCTGAGCGCCAGCCGGAACAGTTGGCATAAGCTTCCGATGCGTGGGAGTGGACGATGAGTACCGCCGGCTCTCCGTCAGCAAGCTGCCATTTTAAGGGCGCGAGCAGTGCCGCCTGCATATCCACGGAAAGACTTTGGGGATTATGAAGAGAAAGGGCATTTAGCTCCTGCAGAGAAAAAACCGCCTGCGCTTCCGGTTGGTCTTCTTCCATCGGTAAAGTCGGGATTGATGGAGGCGTTTGGGGCGATTCTACCCAGCGGCCTGTCCCCATAAAAAGCATAACAGATACAAAGCCATCCCTGGAAAACAGATAGGTAAGATCTACCGGTGCGAATATCCTTAAAATAACGGCAGTTAGCAGGATGGCTGCGCCAATGCGCAAAGTCTTTTCTTCCAGTTTCATAGTGCTCCTTAAAAAGCGGGTCTGTGCATATACACAGACCCGCAGGTATATTACGGATCTTTTCGCCACTTGGGCCGATCCTTTAAGGTAACACGCAGTTGCTGGAAAAATTTGGTGAGCAGCGCCGATGCTTCTGTCTCCCGGACGCCTTTGATCACCTGAGGATGGTGATTGAAGTCCATAGAAAACAGGTCGCACACTGAGCCGCAAGCGCCGCATTTTTGATCCGATGCGCCGAAGACCACCGTAGGTATCCGGGCATTAATGATAGCGCCGGCGCACATAGGGCAAGGCTCTAAAGTCACATACAGGGTGCATTCCCAAAGCCGCCAGCCGCCTAAATTCTCGCAGGCCTGCCGGATGGCGTCCAACTCTGCGTGACCTAATGCGGTGCGTCCGGTCTCCCGGCGGTTGCGTCCTTCACCTACGATCTCGTTTCCCCGGACAATGACGCAGCCAACCGGCACTTCACCTTCCAGCGCAGCTTCTTTTGCAAGGGCCAGCGCCCGGTCCATATAAAATTCGTGTTCCATAAAAGCGCCCCCTTTTTTCATATCATACCCAAAAGGGGGGCGGCCGTCAAGTGCTTACATCGTAACAAAAGAAAAACGCAAAACAAAGAGAATACAGGCGCACTTGTCAAGCTTTACTTTTGGTGTTATAATAACTAAAATGGGAAGGAGGGGCTTTGGATGAATACCCTTTTGCATATTTGCTGCGCGCCTTGCGCCAATCAGTGTGTAGAAGCGCTGCGCACCGATGGGATCGGGGTTACCGGTTTTTGGTATAATCCGAATATCCATCCTTTTACGGAATACCGCGCCCGGCGGGACTGCCTGCGGCAGTATGCCGAGGAAGTGCACCTGCCTCTTATCGAAAAGAATGACTATGCCTTGCGGCCCTTTGTCCGGGCGGTGGCAGAGGATATCGGTGGCCGCTGCGTTAAGTGCTATGAAATGCGGCTGTTTGAAACTGCCCGGCAGGCAAAAGAGGGCGGTTTTGACAGCTTTACCTCCAGCTTGTTCATCAGCCCTTATCAAAACCACGAGCTGATGGCTACCGTTGCCCAGCGGGCGGCGGAAACCTATGGCGTGGAATTTTTGTATCGGGATTTTAGGCCTTATTTTAAAGACGGGCAGAATTTTGCCCGGGAACGCGGCTTTTATATGCAGAAATACTGCGGCTGCGTTTTTTCCGAAGAGGAACGCTATTTGAAAGCTAAGAAAATTATTCCCTAAGGAGTTATTATGGATCGTATGGAATTTGCTGTGCCTTGTCTGTTCGGCTTGGAGGGCATTGCCGCTGATGAACTAAAGCGGCTGGATATAGAAAATGTCCGGGCGGAGAACGGCCGGGTGTTGTTTTCCGGTGATGACTATGCTATGGCTAAGGCCAATGTGTGCCTGCGTACCGGTGAACGGGTGCTGGTGGTGCTTGCTGAATTTACCGCTACAACCTTTGAAGAGCTGTTTCAGGGCGTTTACAAAAGCGCTTTGGAAGACTTTATCCCCAAAGATGGCCAGTTCCCGGTAAAGGGTCACTGCCTGAATAGTACCCTGATGAGCGTGCCGGATTGCCAGGCTATTATCAAAAAGGCCGCGTCCAAGCGGCTGGGAGAAAAGTATGGCGTTAGCTGGCTGCCGGAAACGGGGGTCAAGTATCAGCTCCAGTTTTCCATTATGCAGGATAAGGTCACTCTTTATTTGGATACCACCGGCCCGGGTCTGCACAAGCGTGGCTATCGGGCGGTAGGCAACGAAGCACCCTTGCGGGAGACTTTGGCGGCAGCTATGGTGCAGCTTGCCCGTTACCGGGGCAGAGAATTTTTCTGGGATCCTTTCTGCGGTTCCGGCACGATCCCCATTGAGGCTGCCCTCATTGCCAAGAATCGGGCGCCGGGCTTAAACCGAAAGTTTGCTGCCCAAACCTTTGCCTGGAGCAAGGAAGCGGTTTGGGAGCAGGTGCGCCAGGAGGCAAGGGATAAGGAATTTAAGGGGGATTACCGGATATTAGGTTCGGATAACGATCCTAAGTGCGTGTCCCTTTCTATGGCCAATGCCCGGAAAGCCGGTGTGGCGGATTGCATCCGCTTTGCCGACGGAGATGCCACCAAGATGAGCCTGCCCTGCGACAGCGGTATTTTGGTTTGCAACCCGCCTTATGGCCAGCGGATGCTGGAGCAGCAGAGCGCCCAGCGGCTGTATGGCGCATTGGGCAGACACCTGAAATTTGCCGACGGCTGGAAGAAGTTTATCATCACTTCTGAGCCGGAATTTGAGCATTATTTTGGCAGGCGCGCAGATAAAAAGCGTAAGCTTTATAACGGTATGATCAAGTGCGATTATTATATGTTTACGGGTAGCGCAAGGCAAGGAAGATAAGGCAAAAAGCAGCAAATAGGGCTGCTGAGAGGCTACTTGGGTTCGAGTCCTCTCTGCCTAGAAAGCCAAAGAAAAAATAGGAGGCTTTTATGAAGCATCTGTTTATCATCAATCCCGCAGCGGGCAGCCGGGACAGAACGGCAAAATATACAGAACAGATCCACACGATCTGCCACGAAAGAGATTTGGATTACCGGATCGAAGTATCAAAAGCACCGGGTAACTGTCGGGAGCTGGCATTGGAAGCGGCCCAAAGCGGGGAAGAATACCGCATTTATGCCTGTGGCGGTGACGGCACGCTGAACGAAGTGGTGAGCGGTGTTGCCGGCTACGACAATGTGGCGGTGACGGTGTTTTCCGGCGGCAGCGGCAACGATTTTGCCAAGGTATTCAGCGATCCCGAAGCTTTCCGGGATTTGGAAAAGCTGCTGGACTGCGAGGAAGTTACCTTTGACCTCATCAAATGTAACGACGATATTAGCCTGAACATCTGCTCTGTGGGCTTGGATGCCCGCATTGGTCACGATGTTGCCAATTATAAGCGGATTCCTTTGCTTAGCGGTTTCCGCGCCTACGCGGTATCTGCGGTGGTGAATGTGATCCGGGGTATCGCGGAGCACTATGTGGTGGAAATAAACGGCGAGCGCATTGACGGGGATAAGACCATGATCTGCGCTTGTAACGGCAGGTACTACGGCGGCGGCTTTAACCCTGTTCCGGAGGCCGATCCTACGGATGGCCTGCTGGATGTGCTTTTGGTGGAAAAGGTCTCCCGGCTGCAAGTACCCGGTGTTATCGGTAAATATAAGAATGGCCAGTATAAAAAGCTTTCCAAGCTGATCCGCCATTTCCGTACTGATAAGCTGAAAATTATTTGCGACAAGCCTACCGGTATTAACTTGGATGGCGAGCTGCGGAAGGCTCAGGTCATTGAAATGTCCGTTGCCAAGGAAAAGCTGCGGTTTTTCTACCCTAAGAACCTTGCCTGGCAGGTAAAAGCTCCGGTTGAAGTTTAAATAAAAACGAGCAGATGCTTAGCATCTGCTCGTTTTGTTATAGGCTTTCAACATATTTTTGGATGGCTTTAAAGGATTCATCGCTGATGGCGTGCTCTATTTTGCAGGCATCCTCTGCGGCCACCTCCGGATCAACACCCAGCCGCACCAGCAAGCCGGAGATCAGGGTATGCCGCTGGTAGATCTTGTTTGCAATGGCAAGGCCGGCTTCCGTTAAGGTGATGTAGCCATCTTTATCCACAACGATATAGCCACCATTTTTGAGTAAACCAACTGCCCGGCTGACGCTGGGTTTGGAATAGCCCATATATTCACTGATATCCACGGAGCGCACCGCGCTCTTTTTTTGCAGCAGAACGTGAATGGACTCCAAATACATTTCACCGGATTCCTGAATGGCCAAACCCTCGCCCCCTTACGGTAGTGTGCATTTATCTTAACACACTTCCGGTAAAAAAGCAACTGTTAGGGTAGAGCGATAAATCCGAACTCGTTTTACAAAGGATGGTTTATTGCTCTATCTGCGTTAAAATACTCGCAAATACACAAAGTATTTGCTGCGTTTTGTGCCCCCAAGAACAAAAACCCTCTCTTTGTAAAATCTTC
>JAZOWK010000014.1:0-11452 GCA_045659205.1 Faecousia sp. | reverse complement strand
GGGGGTGGGGGTTCCAGCCCCCCCCGGCGGACCAAAAAAAACCCCCCCTTTTTCCTCGGGAAAAATTGTGTGCTTTTTGAATGATGTTTGCCTGCGGCAAATGATGTCGTTTCACTAATGATGACGGCTACGCCTAATGATGTCGCTTCGCTAATGGTTTGGCAAACATCACATCATTGCGAATGAAATGAGCAACATCATTATGCAAAGCATAACATCATATCGGCGTCAGCCGATGCATCATTGAAAAATGCTGACTTTGGTGATATAATTAGTCAAAAGGAGGCGATTATATGAAGGAAAACAAACTTGTTGATCTTTCCATGGATTTTTCCGTGGATATCATAAATCTTGTTAAACACTTAAAATCTAACCATGAATCCATTATCGCTAACCAGATAGGACGAAGTGGAACGAGTATTGGTGCCAACATTCACGAAGCACAATACGCACAAGGTAAGAAAGATTTTGTTTCTAAAATGGAAATCGCCTTAAAAGAGGCAAGCGAAACCGGTTATTGGATTGAATTATTGCATAGAACAAATTATATTGACGAACAATCTTATAAAATGCTTTCTTCTAAATGTGCAGCTATCAGAGTAATGCTGATCGCTTCGTGCAGAACTGCTAAGGAGAATGTGAAATGACATATGGTTTAATTGATAGAAAAAGCCATAAATTCTACACTCATATGAGTACAGTATTTGATGCAATCGGGAATGTGCAAAAACAATATAATTGGTTGATTACAGGCTGTATATGTTACCCACAAAACAAAGAAATAGAGCAAATGCTTGACCGAAAATATTGTTGGTTGTCCGGTGAAGAATTATCTGCCATTGTTGAACAAGAGGATTTTCAATGGATATGGGGTTGTCTTTGCGGATTTGAAAAAGATATTCCACTTGACGAAATATTGAAAACTCCTTTGCCTTCTGCAGAGGATTACAATGGTTATTACAGCAATCCGGTTTCTTTGCAACACCCTTTATCTTCCTTGGAGATCATACCTTCTGATAGTTCTTGGGTTCTTCTTATCAGTGAAAATAAAACCATTATTGACCGTTATTGGCTTCAAAATCCAAAAGCCGAAGATTTGTCAGTATTTAATCAAAGGTGAACGTACAGTTTCATTGTATGTTTTAGGTATTTATTTTTTACAGAAAAGAAACCGCTTTTGTCAGTAGACAAAAGCGGTTTTTTGAATGATGTTTGCCTGCGGCAAAAGATGTTGTTGCACAATGATGTTCACTTCGTGAATGATGTCGCTTCGCGAATGCTTTTATAGTTATTTCAAGGTTTTAAGCTTCGTCCAGGCCGCAGTTGATGCAAACACCTTCTTCGAAGCTATGGCCCAATGCGCTGCCCTGGGTTTCGTCGCAACGGGTACATACTGCTGCTGTAGTGCAGGTGGCAAGGTTAAAATCGTGACCCAGAGCGTCGTCCCACATATGGCCGCAGTATTCGCAGAACAGAGGGTCGGTGCAGTTAGCCTCTGTGTAGGTGTGATCGGTAATGTCGATCACTTCTGTGTAGGAAAATTCGCAAAGGAATTAGCTGTTAATTGGCTTCGTCGTAGGTTTGGGTGACATTACCGGCTGCATCGTAAAAGGTAAATCTGTTTGCGTTACCTAAATTTTCCACAGTATGGTAAGAGCCGTCTTCCTGGTAGTAGGTGCTGAAGGTGTGGGTGCCGTTGTCGTCATAGGTATTATGGCCATTCAATATGCCCTGCTCATTGTACCAGAATTCTTCTACCATAATACCGGCTTCGTTATAGCGGTAATCGTAGCTGGGATTGCCGTTGGGGTAATAGCCCCGGCTTGCCTTGGTAGTGCCGCCGGTATAGTAATCTTTTTCAAAGTGGCCGTCCGGATTTCCGTTTGCATCAAAGGTGTAGATTTTGATGGGGAAATACATACCCAGGGAGGGGTCGTACTCTTCCTTACTGCTTACATATTCGCGGCCGGAATCATAGGATGTGGTTTCAGAGGAAATATAGCGCAGCACACCGTCTGTTTCTTCCAGCGTATAGACGGTGGAGAAGATGCAGGTCTCGTCTGCGTTGTATTCTGCATGGCTGAGCGCCGTCCAGCCTGTTTCACTGGAAAGATATACATACAATACGATGCGCTGGGCATTTTCCCGGGTGGTTTTTTCGTATTCTTCGGTATAGAAGCAGACGTTGGTGAAGCTGCCGTCTTCGTGTACACAATAGTACTCATCTTCAAATTTTATCCAGCAAGTGCCATCTTCCGAAGTGACGACCTGGTCTTCCGGCACATAAGTGCCCACAGGCACCCAGACCATACCGGCATAGGGGTCTTCTTCTTCCTTCTTTTCCTCTTCTTCTTCACCTACATAGGGATCTTCTTCCACTTCTACCTTGCCGATCACATTTCCGTCACCGGAAACAATGTAGCCGTCAGAAATGACATAATCACCGTCACCGATGGTGATGGAGCCATCACCGCCGATGGAGATGCTGCCGTCGCCACCAATGGAGATGCTGCCGTTACCGCTAATGAAGTGGCTATTGCCGCTGCTGTCACCGCTGATGTCCAGCTCCGTGGACATATCTCCCTTATAGGCAGAGCCGCCGCCCTCACCGGGATCGCCCCGCATCAGGCAGCCTGTCAGCAGACAAACCATACAAAGGGCAAGACACAAAGAGAAAAGCTTTTTCATAACAAATCCTCACTTTTTGTTTTTCCTTATTTTACCATATCTGCAGAAATAGTCAATGCCCGCTTGCCTTGTGCTTGACACATAGCTTTTTTGGGTATAAAATAATTTAGTTAAATGCTCTAAAAGGGGGGAACATCATGGACGCGGGCAATAATATACCTGGACGAAGTAGCAAGCCTCGCCCATGGTGTCGGTAATCCTGATCCGTGGGTGAACGCTTCATTTTTAAGTGAAGGAGGACACCCGAAATGCTTGAACGGTTTGAGATCGTTGAAAAAGCCATAGAGGCTATGCTGGAGGAGAAGAAGTATGCCACCCTCCGGGATATCCTTGTAACTATGAATCCGGCGGATATTGCCGGTATCTTTGCCGCTGTGGAGGAGAGTCGTTTGCCGGTGATGTTCCGGCTGCTTCCTAAGGAGCTGGCGGCAGAAACTTTTGTGGAAATGGAGCCGGAGGCACAGGAGCTGCTGATCCGCACCTTTTCCGATAATGAGCTGAAAGAAGTTGTGGACGAGCTGTATGTGGATGACGCAGCGGCCCTGGTGGAAGAAATGCCCGCCAATGTGGTCAAGCGGATCTTGCGGCAGGCCGACCCGGAAATGCGTAAGTCCATCAACCTGATTTTGCGGTATCCTGAAAATTCCGCAGGCTCACTGATGACTACGGAATATGTTTCCCTGCGCCCCAATATGACGGTAGAGGAGAGCATTCTGCGCATCCGCCGTCAGGGTGTGGACAAGGAAACCATTTATACCTGCTATGTTACCGCCAAGGACCGGAAGCTCCTGGGCATCATTACCGTCAAGGATCTGCTTTTGGCAGAAGATGACGAGATGCTCATTGAAGATATGATGGAAACAAACCTGATCTCCGTCACCACCCATACCGACCAGGAAGAAGTGGCCCGGATGTTCAGTAAGTATAATTTCCTGGCTCTGCCTGTGGTGGATAACGAAAACCGGATGGTGGGTATCGTCACCTTCGACGATGCTATGGACGTTCTGGAAGATGAGGCCACCGAGGATATGGAGATCATGGGTGGTATGACCCCCTCGGAAAAGACCTACCTGCGCAGCTCTGCCTGGGAGCTTTTTCGCAACCGGATTCCCTGGCTGCTCCTTTTGATGGTGTCCGCCACCGTTACCGGTATGATCATCACCAGCTTTGAAAATGCCCTGGCTGCCCAGGCTGCCCTGACCGCTTTTATCCCTATGCTTATGGGTACAGGTGGTAACTCCGGCTCCCAGTCTTCTGTTACGGTGATCCGCGCATTGAGCCTGAACGAGCTGGAATTTTCTGACATTTTGCGGGTAGTTTGGAAAGAGATCCGCACAGCGGTGCTTTGCGGCCTGGCTTTGGCGGTGGTCTGCTTTGCCAAGATATGGCTGGTAGACCGGATGCTCCTGGGCAATTACGACATTACCCTTGAAGTGAATTTGGTGGTTTGCCTGGCGCTCTTTGTTACGGTGCTGGCCGCCAAGATCGTAGGCGCGGTGCTGCCAATGGTTGCCAAGGTCATCGGATTAGACCCGGCGGTGATGGCAAGTCCGTTCATCACTTCCATCGTAGATGCTCTTTCTTTGCTGGTTTACTTCCTGTTCGCATCCGCAATTCTCCCTATATAAGAAAAACCTCTGTGTGGATATCCACACAGAGGTTTTTAATGCTTATAAACCTGCAAGCTTGAGAAGATCAGGAACTTTGTTCTCCCAACCCAGAGCCATAATATGCAGACCCTGGCAGTAGGGCTTGCACTCTTTGATCACCCGAGCGGCGATCTCGATGCCGGTGATACCGGCCTTGGCCTTTTCCTTGTCAGCAGCCAGCTCGTCGATCATATCCTGGGGGATATGGATGCCGGCCACATTGTTGTTCATAAACTTGGCCATGCCTGCAGACTTGGGGATGACGATGCCCAGCTGCACAGGCTTGCCGAACTGCTTTGCCTTTTCCATAAAGGCGATGAACTTTTCAGGCTCGTAAACAGCCTGGGTCTGGAAATAGTCAGCGCCGGCCATAACCTTGCGTTCCATCTTGGCAAGCTGAGCATCCACAGAGTCGCTACAGGGAGAAACCACAGCGCCCTTGGCAAACTTGGGAGGCTCGCCCACCAGCGGGTTGCCGCCTAAATCCACACCCTTTTCCAGCTGACAAACGGTATGCAGCAGGGAAACGGAGTCCAAGTCAAAAACAGGTTTAGCCTGGGGATGGTCACCCATCTTGGTGTGGTCACCGGTGAGGCACAGGATGTTATCGATGCCCAGCATAGCAGCGCCCAGCAGCTCGGACTGCAGAGCAATGCGGTTGCGGTCACGGCAGGTCAGCTGCAGGATGGGGGTCAGGCCTGCGTTCTTCAGCGCAACACAGGTGGGCAGGCTGCCCATACGCATAACAGAGGACTGATTGTCGGTAACATTGACAGCGGTGATGCCGCTTAAGTAAGTCTTGGCTTCTTCCACAAGATGCTCTGCGTGGATGCCCTTGGGAGGGCCAACCTCTGCGGTCACAACAAACTGACCGTTATCAAAAAGCTCGGTAATTCTCATAGCTTATTTCTCCTTTGTTACTTCGTCGGTAGCGTAATTACGCAGCTGGACGGGGCATTTCATTGCATCCAGACGGCCGGTCTGCGCCAGGCGGCGGTAGATCCGCTCCCAGCCACATTCCATATCCGGGTCTACTTCGCAGCGGCCGTTCTTTGCGCCACCGCACTGGCCGTTGACCAAACTCTTGGAGCAGGCAGTGATGGGGCAGATGCCACCGGTTAAATTCAGGTAGCACTGACCGCACTGGTCACAATCGTGTTCCAGGGGGGTAACACCCTGGAAACCGGGGAGGGGATAGGTATCGCAGCCGGCGCATACCCGCTTGTGGGGAAACATTTCTGCAACGGTCTGCACACCAACACCGCAGGAGCATATTAGCAGCGTGTCTGCTTCTTCGATCTGGGAAGCAAACCGGGCTAAACGCAGAGCAAGATTTTCGGGATTGCAGATGTAATCGGTAGTCAGGCTGCCGGTAACCATGCCCTGCTTTTTTAGCTGGGCGGTCAGCTTTTCCACTTCCTTTTCCGGGAAGTAAAGCTCCTTACAGCCGTGGCAATTCAGGATGAAAACCTTACCCTTCAGCTGGGAAGTGAGGACATCTTTATCTTTCAGTTGTGTAATCAGCATATCACTTCATCTCCCTTACTGCGGCTTTGCCGGCTTTGATCTTGCTTACCAGGGGGATCTTGGAAGAGCAGATGTATTCGCAGCACCGGCACTCGATGCAGTCCATCACATTTTCCTGCTTCATGCCAAGCCAGTTTTCTGCCTCTTTATACTTGTGGAAGCGCAAAGGCTTCAGCTCCATGGGACATACGTCCACACAGCGGCCGCACTTGATGCACTCTAATTCCTGCGTCTTGTCGCTATCCACGGCAATAATGCCGTTAGAGCCCTTCATAATGGGGGTGTCCAAAGTATTTTGCACGAAGCCCATCATCGGGCCGCCGGCCTTCACGGTGACGTTTTCACCGGTAATGCCGCCGCAGCGCTCCACCAGAGCAGAAGCGGGCGTACCGATGCGAACAATGAAGTTTTTGGGCTCGGCAATATGCTCACCGGTAACGGTGGTAACACGCTCGATAAGGGGCAGACCCTTGGTGATGGCATCGGCAATAGCCTTAACGGTGCTGACATTGCAAACCACAACGCCCACATCGGCAGGCAGGCCGCCGTTGGGAACCTGACGGCCCAGCGCTTTCTTAATGAGCATCTTTTCAGCGCCCTGGGGGTACTTGGTGCGGGCAACACACACTTCCATATTGGAAATGTTTACCAGCTTTTCTTCCATAAGGGCTATGGCATCCGGCTTGTTATCCTCGATGACCATAATTGCCTTTTCCGCGCCGGTGGCCTTTAAAGCTGCCTGCACACCGAAAATCACTTCATCGGCATACTCCAAAAGCAGCCGGTGGTCGGCAGTCAGGTAAGGCTCGCACTCGCAGCCGTTTAAAAGCAAGGTGTCCACAGGCTTTGCCGGATTCAGCTTTGCCGCGGTGGGGAAGCCTGCACCGCCCATACCCACGATGCCCGCATCCTTTACGATGGCAAGGATATCTTCCTTGGTCAGGCTGTTAAGATCACCGTGACCCTTTACATCGGGGTGGAGCGTGTCGTTTCCGTCGTTGCGGATGACAACGGAAAGGCAAGTGCCACGATTTGCGTGGGGACGGTCTTCAATGGCGATGACTTCACCGCTGACGCTGGCGTGTACCGGCGCGCTGATGAAGGCGGAAGCTTCGCCGATTTTTTGACCCATCAGCACCTTGTCGCCCACATTCACAATGGGATTTGCAGGCGCGCCCAGGTGCTGGGACATGGGGATGACCACCGTTTCCGGGGCGGGGAAGACTTCCAGCGCCTTATGTTCGGTATATTCTTTGTTCTCGCAGGGATGTACGCCACCGTAGTAGCCGTCCAGACGGCTTTCCCGGATGGCTTTTACATATTCGCTGATGACTTTGAAATTCGCCTTGGAATAGTCCCGCACCTGCACGCTCTGGGTAAGCAGCTCGCCCAGGCGACCCTGGCTTTCCAAACGCTCGTGGATCTTTGCCCAGGCGCAATCGTGGTCAGGGGAGACCTCGCACTTGCCGTTCTTGGCGCCACCGCACTGGCCGTTGACCAGGCTCTTGGAGCAATCCACGATGGGGCAGATGCCGCCGGTCATAGTGAGGTAACACTGGGCGCAGGCATCGCAGGCCTTTTTGGTCAGAGCCATACCGTGGTGACCGGTGTAGTTAGGGCTGTCGCAGGCGGCAAACACCGGAACATTCACAAGCTCTGCCACCGTCTGCACACCTAAGCCGCAGCTGATAACAAAGACGCAGGCTGTGCCTTCCGGCAGGGAAAGCTTTTTGCCGGTCTGGAGCTTGTTGCACAGAAAATCCAACCGGGTGCTGCCGGTAACGGTCTTACCCAGGCTCTGCGCCAGCGCAGTAAGGGCTTCCAGCTCCGGTGCGTCCTCGGTGTTGTATTCGTTAAAACATTTGTTACAGGTAACAATGAACAGGTCATCTATCGCAGCAAGAACGCTTTTAAGTTCCTCAATGGACTTGAGCGCATACTTGGTGTAGTTTTCCAAATTCTGTCTCCTCCTTGGGGGGAATAAGTATATTTATATTGATACATCCGTTACTATATCATATATAAATTCTTTTTTCCAGTGTTATATACAAAAAATTTTGTCGTAAAATGTAACAATTCTTTATATATGTAACAGCAAAGCCTTTGTGATAAAAAGAAAAATTGATTTTATCCATAAAAAGTGGTCAAATTGTGGTTGAAAAAAATACGCTTGTGTGATACGATATCTAAGTATCGATATGGGCGTACTATGCCCAAATCCAGATTCCGGAGGTGAAATTGTTATGCCGCATACGATCGCTGTTGCAGGTAAGGGCGGTGTAGGTAAGACCACCACTTGCGGAATGCTCATCGACTACCTGTGCAATAAAAATCAGGGTCCTGTTCTGGTAGTGGATGCCGATGCCAACTCTAACTTAAACGAAGTGCTTGGGGTAGAGGTGGAAACCAGCCTTGGCGCGATTCGGGAAGAAATGGCCCAGGCAGAAATGAAGGGAAGCATCCCTGCAGGAATGACCAAGGCAGATTATGCCAATTTCAAATTCAATTCCGCCCTCATTGAAGAGGACGATTTTGATATGCTTGTTATGGGTCGTACCCAGGGCAAGGGCTGCTACTGCTATGTAAACGGTGTGCTGAAAACCTTGGTGGATAAATACGCCAAGAACTATAGCTACATCGTTATGGATAATGAGGCAGGCCTGGAGCATGTTGCCCGTGGCACGCTGCCCCAGGTAGACACCATGCTGCTGATTTCCGATTGCTCCCGCCGGGGCATTCAGGCAGTGGCAAGAGTTGCCGAGATGATCGGCGAAATGGATTTAAAGCCGGGCCGTATGGGTCTGATCGTCAACCGGGCGCCGGGCGGTGTGCTGGATGATGGCGTGAAAGCCGAGATCGAAAAGCACGGCCTGGAGCTTTTGGGCGTGCTGCCCCAGGACGAAGGCGTTTACCGTTGCGATTGCGAAGGTCTGCCTTCTGCCAAGCTCCCCGCAAACAACCCAGTTAAACTTGCCCTAAAGGACATTATGCTGTCCATAGGGCTGTGATTAAAAAGAAAATTTTTTAAGGAGGCTATTACCTATGTCTTTTGCACCTAAGACGCAGCCGTTTAACGGTAAGATCAATGCCGTTACTCTGGGCACCGGCGACAAGGCTATTGTCATCGGCGGACAGAACGTGCTGCCCTTCTACACCTTCGATGCTGCCATCGAAAACGCACCCAAGATCGGTGTGGAAATCTCTGATACCGCCGCAAGCTGGACTTGCGAGGGTCTGAAGGAGTTCTACGCCGGCTGCACCACCATGGCCGATTACGCCAAGAAGGCCGAGACCATGGAAGGCGCTGACTTTTTGGCTCTGAACTTCGAGTCTGCCGATCCCAACGGCGCTAACCGCTCCGTTGAAGATTGCGTAGCCGATGCCAAGGCTGTTGCCGAGGCTGTTTCCATGCCCATCGTGATCATGGGCTGCAAGAACCTGGAGAAGGACGGCGAGCTGTTCAACAAGATCTCTGAGGCTCTTGAGGGCAAGAACATCGTTTGTATGTCCGCCAAGCAGGAAAACTGCAAGAGCGTTGGCGCTTCCGTCGTTCTGGCTTACGGTCAGAAGGTGGGCGCTGAAACCGCTGACGATATTAACCTTGCCAAGCAGCTGAACATTATGCTGAAGAAGGATGCCAACGTTCCCGCTGAGAGTATCGTAATGAACATCGGTACTGCCGCTGTTGGTTACGGCTACGAGTACGTTGCTTCTACTCTGGACCGTATCCGTCTGGCCGCTCTGGCTCAGGCTGATGCCGACCTGCAGATGCCCATCATCGCTCCCGTATCCACCGATACCTGGGGCGTGAAGGAATCCACTGCTTCCGAAGCTGATGAGCCCGCCTGGGGCTGTGCAGAGGAGCGGGCTATCGCAATGGAAGTTTCCACTGCAGCCGCTAACCTGACCGGTGGTGCTGATGCCGTTATTATGCGTCATCCTGCTGCCATCGCCACCATCAAGAAGTTCATCACTGAACTCGTGTAATCAGTAAGGAGGATACATACAATGGCTTTGAAAGGTCTTGACATTTTTAAGCTGTCTCCTAAGAAGAACTGTAAGGAGTGCGGCAGCCCCACCTGTATGGCATTCTGCATGAAGGTGGCTCAGGGCGCTATTGAAATCGACAAGTGCCCCTACTTCTCTGATGATGCAAAGGCAATGCTCAACGAGCAGACTGCTCCTGCTATGAAGACCATTTCCGTTGGCGAGCACAAGCTGGGCGGTGAGACCGTTCTGTTCCGTCACGAGAAGACTCTGGTAAGTAAGAACCTGTACGCAGTTTCCGTCTGCACCTGCATGGACGAGGCTACTGTAGATGCTAAGCTGGCTGACATGGCTAAGGTTGACTACGAGCGTATCGGTGAGAGAATGTATGTGGAGTTCGTTCAGGTGGCTAACAACCAGAACGATCCCGCTGTTTATGCAAACCTGGTTAAGAAGGCAGCCGCTACCGGCCGCAGCCTGGTCCTGGAGTGCTGGGATGTAGAGTGCGCCAAGGCAGCTTTGGCTGTTTGCGGCAAGGACGTGATCCTGGACGGCGCTACCCCCGCTAACTGGGAAGCTATGAACGAAGTGGCTACTGCCGCCGGCGTTACCCTGGGCGTTTGGGCTGAGAACATCTCCGACCTGTACGATACCGTGAAGAACCTGGAAGGCAAGGGCAACAAGAACCTGGTCCTCGATGTCACCGGCAAGACCGCCAAGGAGACCCTGGCTAACGCTGTTCTGGTGCGCCGCACCGCTATCAAGGACGGCGACCGTACCTTCGGTTACCCCTCCATCGTGAACCTGGCTAAGCTTACCAAGGGCGATGCCCGTCTGGAGACCGCTTATGCTTCTATGTTCACTGAAAAGTACGCTTCCATCATCGTGATGAGCGGCATGTCCTATGCACAGGCTCTGCCTCTGTACGGCCTGCGTCAGAACATCTACACCGATCCTCAGAAGCCCATGAAGGTAGAAGCTAAGATCTACCCCCTCAACGGCGCTGACGAAAACAGCCCCTGCTGCCTGACCGTTGACTTTGCTCTGACCTACTTCCTGGTTTCCGGCGAACTGGAGCGTTCCGGCCAGCCTGTGAACCTGATCATCACCGACGCTTCCGGCATGTCCGTTCTGACTGCCTGGGCTGCCGGTAAGCTGTCCTCTTCCACCATCAAGAAGACTTTTGATGAGCTGGACATCGAGAACAAGATCAAGAACCGCACCCTGATCATCCCCGGCAAGGTCGCCGTGATGAAGGGCGAGATCCAGGAGAAGCTGCCTAACTGGAATGTAGTTGTCGGTCCTCTGGAGGCTGTGCAGCTGCCCAAGTACATGAAGGATAAGGAATACGAGGCTGCTGCCGCTGCCGCCGCTGCGGAGAATGCCGCCAAGGCTGCATCCGGTGCTGCCGTGGAGGTCAAGGAGCTGAGCTTCGAGGAACTGCTGGAGACCCGCGTGCCCAAGATCGAGATCGTGGATATGGGTGTCAAGTACAAGGGTCACAACCCCGAGTCCAAGACCTTCGTCACCATCGGCGAGCGCATCCACTGCATCGCTCCCGCCATCCGCAAGGCTATGGACGAGCGCGATCCCGCTCCCAT
>JAZOWK010000013.1:0-34179 GCA_045659205.1 Faecousia sp. | reverse complement strand
ACCCGACTTACCGCCGCAGCAAAGTCCCCCCTTTGCTGCTACGATTTTTATTGTTGCCACTTCTTTCCGTCTTCCCGATAAATGCCAGGTGTAACACCTTCCCATTTTTTGAAGGTACGAATAAATACATTACTGCTGAGGAAGCCATTCTGCTCCGCAATTTCTTTAATGCTCATATCCGTATTGCGCAGCTGCTCCTTGGCTTTTTGCACTCTGGTTTTTGCCACATAATCCGGCATAGACATTTCATATTTTTCCTTAAAAAGCTTGGAAGCGTAATAAGGCGAAAGCTTCAGCTCCTCACCCAGCTGGGTAACCGAAAGTTGGGGATTTCTGTAATTTTCCGCAATATATTCCGCTGCCCGCTGGCAGATCAGGTCCTGCTTAGAGCCGTGCTGCTTCAATTCCCGCAGCAGCTGCAGCAGATCCGCCAGGTCTGCCCGGAATTTTTCCAGCGTCGGCTGCATAACCATCTGCTGGATCCGCTCCTTACGACCCTCGGAAACACCGCAGATCATAAAGGCCTTGTTGATGATGCTCACCATTTCATATTTGAAGCATTCCACGTTGTCCATAGCCGTATTGCCGTCAATGTGGCAAAGCTGCATGATCTCTTCCACAAATTCCGTCGCTGCAGGCTCCTGGGTCTTTCCGTTGATAAAGCCGATGATGCTTCGGGACAGATTAGATTCCATATAAGAGGAATATACAAATTCCCGGTTTCGGATATCCTTATAGTCGATATAATCCGCATCCTCCAGCAGATACGTGTGCTTCATGGCAAGCTCTGCTTCGTCAAAGGATTTACGCACTTCCTCCAACCCCTGATGCACCCGTCCGGCAGAGAGCACCATCTCCAGACCCAGCTGCTGATAAATAAAGCTCTGGCAGCTGCGCAGGCTCTCCATTTCCTTCTCCGGGTTTGCCTGCTTTTCATAGTTGATCAGCAGCGCATACTGATTGGCGGACAATTCTACGATATAGCCGTAACCACTGTTCCGGCTGACCTCTTCAAACACATTATGGATCACGAAATCCTGCATGGAAAGATCCATATCCTGCCGTTTTTGTACAAAGATCAGAACAACACGGAAAGCATTGGAAGACACAGGGAAACCAACCTGCTCCAACGCTGCAGCGTTCATATTTTCCTGCTCAAGCTCTCCCTTGAGCAGCGCCAAAACGAACTGCTCGCACTGCAGGTCCTTGCCCTTTCGCACCTGCCTGCGAAGATCTTTACGCTCCGTGTCGCTTTTTTCCAGTATCTTTTCAATAAATTCGATCTCGTTATGCTCTTTCCGGTCATAGGAGGCAACACCGGTCTGCTCCATACGCTGCACTACTGTACCAATGGGGTTATAAACATTTTTCGTACCCCGCACCACCAGTACCACCGTGGTGGCAAGGCACAGCAAGCAGGAAATCATACACACAAAACGCAAGTTGGAAAGACCTGCCCAAAACAGATCCATATTGGTAGCATAGGCATAATAACCGGAAATCACCTGCGCTGGCTCTGCCAGCATCATATATGTACCATTTTCCGTATCGATCTGCATCAAAGAGCCGCTTTTGTCATATTCGGACAGGCTGTAAAAGCTTTCCCCGTCACCGCTGAGGAGCAGCTTCTTATTCGCATCAAAGATCAGCAGCGTACCCGCATCGTGCAGCCGCTCCTGGATCATCAGTTCAGAAATATACTCCGGATCAAAAACGATGCTGACAATATACTCTCTGGAGGTTTCCCGCATGGAAGTCCAGCGCATATTGATGGACAGATAGGTCTGTCCATTTTCATCCTGAAACGCGCTGATTCTTGGCTTTTTTTCCTCGCAGGAAAGCAATGCGGCATATTTCTCAAAAGGCGAATCGCCCCGTCCGTAGGTAGCCGCCAAATAATCGGCAGTGGGCAATGAGCCATTCTTCAGAGAAACCACCCGATCCAATGAAGGATAGTAAACCAGCAGATCAAAGAATGTCTCCTTTTGATACTCCCGCAGCATCTCGCGGACCTCCACTGCTGCATACCTGGCCGATTCCGGATCCACATTATGCTCTCTTAAATACTGGTCGCACACATCCTCGCAGGCAACGGAGATATTGGTTAGCGTAACTTCCTCCATTACATTATCTACCAGCGCAAAGAACTGACCCAAGGTTCGTTCAGAAGAAAGCACCACCTGATCCTTCAGCGTGTTTTCCGCATAGCCGTACAGAAGGAAAATGGTAACGAAGGGCAAAAGCAGGGTCATAACGAAATATTTGAGAATCTGTATAAACAAGCTCTTATTTTTCATATAGCACTTTCCTCCTTTCTGCCCGGATCAATCGGGCGATTTTTCGCGCCTTAGCAGGAGCGATAGAATTTATGAATATTCTCGATTACTTCCAAGCCATATTCACCTATAGGGATCAGGCTGGGCTGGCCTGCAACCAGCTTGCAGAATTCTTCAATTTCCAATGCGATGGCATTGGGCAGTACAGGCAGCTCCACTTCTTTCCACTGGCCGTCTTCCAAGCGGAAAAGATGGGAAAAATCTACCACCTTTAATGCGCCTTCTGTAAAGTAGTAGTACACTTCCCGGCCATAATCTCCGTAGCCGCAGAAGGTGATGGATGCACTGACGCCGTTTTCCATTTTTACAGCGATCTGTGCGTGTCCCTCAATATCGTCTTCGGTCTTCAGGTTGCCCATAGTTCCGGTGACGCTGACCGGTCTACTGCCGGTAATATAGAATAGTCTGTCCATACTGTGAGCGCCGAAATTCATTACGATGCCACCACCAGCAAGGGCTCTTTTCAAGAACCACTTGGGACGGGCAGCCCGGAAATAATTATCGGAGCGGAATTCCGTGATCATATAAAGCTGACCCATTTCACCGGATTCTACAATTCTGCGGATTTCCCGGCTGACTGCAGAGAAGCCCTGGGGATGAGCAACTGCCAGGCACTTGCCGCTGCGCTGGCTTGCCGCAAGCATCCGCTTGCACTCTTCCGGCGAATTGGCCATAGGCTTTTCCACCAGCACATGCAAACCGTGATTCAGGAAAAATTCCGCCACTTCGCAATGCAGCCAGTGGGGCAGATTCAGAATTACCGCATCTGCATTACAGGCAGAGGGGATCTGCATATAATCAGTAAAATAGGGAACGCCATACTTTTCCGCTACCTTGGAAACAACCTCTTCGTTGATATCGCACACCGCGCAAAGCTCACAGTTCGGGCTGGCAGCGATGGCATCCAAATGACGTCCACTGATGATTCCAGTACCAATAACAGCAATTTTCATAACAAAGCTCCTAACTTGTATTTTGGGGAAAATGTAGCGTTTTTAGCAATACACTTTTATCACAATACGTTGTTATTTGTAAATCGTCCTCTTTACCAAATATGTACTGTTTTTATAATATAACACATCTTGATACTAAATTCTATCTATCTTTTAAAATTTCATCCGCAAAAATTAAAATTTTTTAGAGATAGATCCCGCCATATATCATCTTTGGTCCATTGCCGAAGCAATGGACCAAAGCAAAAACCATTTCTCATTTCAGGCAGCCATACACTGCATCCCGCAGCCTAGGCTGGTAATATTCCTCCTGGGGATTAAGCATATGATGGGCATAGCACACAGAAAGCTTTAACTCCGGATCAATCCAAATGCTGGCTCCGGCAGCGCCGCCCCAGCCAAATTCGCCAATATTGCCCAAAGTGCCGGGCAAGATCTGCGTCCGGGTACGTACGCCTAAACCGTAACTGTAGCCGGCAACCTGCGGCCAATTAAACTTTGCCTGCTGATCCGCATTCAGTTGCGGTGTGCGCAAAAGATGAATCGTCTTTTCTTCCAGGATCCGCTCGCCGGACGCACTGATACCGCCATTGGCAAGGGCTGCGCAGAATTTGGAATATTCTGCGACGGAAGCTACAATGCCTGCGCCGCCGCTGTCATACTCCGGGCCAAACACCAGGGTATTGGTCTGATGGCCTACCGTTACTGTAACGCCGCCCTCATCCCGCCGGATCGCGCCGGACTGCCGCTGCACCAGGTCTTCTCCGCCGCCGTCAACGAACTTATACTGCTGGGCCATCCTAACTGCAACCAAGTCACTATTGTATGTTGCCTTCATATCCAGGGGCTCAAAAATATGCTCTTGCATATAATCCCGGAACTTTTGACCGGATACCACTTCCACCACACCTGCCAGAACATCGTGGCAAAGACTATACTGCCAGGTTGCGCCCGGTTCAAAAGAAATGGGTTCTTTCGCCAGGCAGCGCAGCACTGTCAGGGTATCCATTTTGCCACCGGTCAGATTTCTTGCCTTATCAAAGGCCGGGGTGTTTGTATTATATGTAAAGCCGGCTGTCATGGTAAACAAATTCCACAGTGTGATCAGCTTTTCAGCCTTATGAATGCCCTGGGCATCTTCTATGTACATATCCTTAAATTCAGGAATATATGCATATAAAGGATCTTCCAACCGAATCAGACCCTTTTCATAAAGCTGCAAAGCCGCGGTGACCGTAGCCGGCTTGGAGCAAGAATACAGGTTTACATAATGCTCCTTCGTCATAGGTATCTTCATTTCCACATCCGCGTAACCGGACTGGTAAGAAAACACCTCTTTGCCCTCCAGGCATACACTGACGCTATTACCGGGAATCCGCCAGCCTGTCAGGTGATCCATAAACTGCTTCAGGCCTTGAAAATCCATAATATGCACCCTTTTCTTTACTTTATAATCTTCCTCATCTAATTTTATCACAAATGCAGAAGGGCTGTAAATAAGAATATTACGTAAAAAATAAGACAATTTTTGCCTTTTTGTATGTACCATATTGCAAATGCATTGCTCTTATTTGGGTTTAGCTTGACTGTTAATAGATTTAGGAGTATTATATACTATATAAATATGCAATTCTCCCCTACAAAGAAAGGAGCCTTTTATGCGTTCTTTAACAACCGATTCCCGTAAGCTGGGAACGCGAATTTTCAGCTATATTTGTGCAGCATTTTCTCTTGCTATGATCGTCACCCAGTTCCTTCCCTTCTGGGGCTGCTACGAATGCAGAACCTGCGGCGCAGCAGGCATCATTTCCGTAAACGAATATGTGTGGTTTGCCACCAATCACAAGTACGGCCTGACCAGTGTTTTGGCTAAGTACTACATCCCTGACTTCGCAGCTATGGATGTTGCTGCCACCTGCGCCTTTATGCAGATCGCAGCTGTTCTGGCCATCGTCTTTGCCATTCTGAAGCCCAAGAAGCTTATTTCCGCCGTGCTTTGCCTGGCTGCCGGTATCATCGGTGTGGTAGGCTACCTGACCGGTCCTGCTTACCAGCTGGGTCAGATGTGGACTGTCCATATTGCCATCTTCGCCTGCGGTATTCTGGCAGGTCTTGGCGGTCTGCTGTGGTGCTTCGGCTGCGCCTACAAGAAGGCCAAGGCCGAGCTCGCTGCCAAAGCAAAATAATCGACCATTATAACCGGGCGCGTTGCAAAATAATGCAACGCGCCCTAAAACTATGCAATTGTCTGCATCCTGCGGATGCAGGGGTGTTGAACGACCGCGGGCGATATTAATCGCCCCTACATATTCTATCGTAAATTTTGCGTATTTTGCAATACGACCTTTGATAATATGCTTGCGGCAGGGAGGAAACTCCCTGCCGCTTTTTTATATTGCTTAAATCTTAGTTCGTAGTGTAAACCTTCAACAGATCCATGATGACAGGCTCTGGGCGGATGCAGTCGTTTTTATCGTACCATCCTAAGCAGCAGCACCGGCATCGCCCTTGCGGGCCCTGATATCATCGATATCCAACTCAAAGGTTTGCGCGGTCTGCGTATTGATCTGCAATCTGCCAATCGTGGTATTATGCGTAAATTCACCTTCGTGGGTCACGCCGTCTGCGTCAGTAACATAATATCTGCCGTTACCGGTTCCTGCTTCAAGCTCAATTCTCACAGTCACCCAAACCGGAGCGCCATTTGCATCTACCATGCTAAAGGATTTATAGCCGGTGCTATCGCTGGTATCAGACATATACAATGTATTTCCCGCAATATACCAAATCAAGTTGCCCGAAGAAATATTATTGCTAAGCCGGAAAACAATTGCATTGTTGCTGCCGCCGTTGATAGTGCCGTTAAGACGCAGGCGCATGCTAATATCCTTTACAGAATAGTCGCCGTGGCCGCCAAACATCATAATACTGGACGCCGCATTCTCAACTTTAACCCGCAAGAAGGAATTGTCGCCTTCAGTCACATAGCTTTCCGTACCATTTGCCTGTGTAACGGAATTGCCAAGGGAATCGTAGATTGCTCCGGCTGTATTGCTGCTGCTTGGATCAGCTTCAAAATCGTTCTTATAGAACCAGGTGTAAGGGGTATGGCTCAGGGTTACAGTGCCGCCCTCCACAGTCTGGGCATACCCATCAGGCACTTCCGCCACAGTCACCGTGTAAGCGCCCTCATCCGGCTTGGACAAAATGAAGTCATACTTCCACTGGTTTTCTTCGTTTACTGCCTTGGACGCTACCAGGGTCTCTCCGTTCATCACATTCAGGGTAACGGTCTCAGGACGCAGGCCATCCGCATCCTCACCGTCAGTCCAAACGACCTGAGCGCTGACGATTTCCTTGGCAACGCCCTTGCAGGCCTTGATATCATCCATATCCAGAACACAGGTGCTGGCAGTCATAGTACGCAGCTCAATTCTGCTCATGCTGGTATTATGGCTGAATGTGCCGGTAATATCACCAATCTGGAAGTAGCCTTTTCCGGGAGTCGTATTGAACTGAAGCTTTACATCCAGCCAATCGGTCGCACTCAGCTCAAAGCTCTTGGTTCCAATATACAGCTCAGAACCCAGAATATACAGAGCTACATTTGCTCTTGAAGTATGGTCAGAATCAATGCGGAGAACCATACCCTCGGAGAATTTTGTACCGGCAACTGTACCGGAGTTAAGGCGCACCCGGAAGCTAAGATCCACTACAGACATAGTGGCGGAATCATAGCCATCGAGGTAGAAGACACGGCCGCTCGCATTTGTCTGGGTGAAACGCAGGAAACCGTTTCCGCTCTCCTCCTGATAGGATGTTATACCAGCAGTAACAGACAATTTATTATCGTTTGCGTCCATAATGGGACTAGTAATAGCTGTAAGCTCGGTATTGAACTCGTTCTTGTAGAACCACTCAATGGTAGGCATATGGGTCAGGGTGATATCCCCACCGTTCACGGAAGCCGTGTAGCCTTCCGGGGCAGCCACCACTACAGTATAGCCGATCTCGTTCTGCTCGGGATCATACTTGAGAAGCTCGGTGAAGGTGTGCTGCCAATTATTGGCAGCAGACACCTGCTCACACTTTACAAGATTCAAACCGTTGTATACGGATACCAACATGCTTTCCGGACGGATATCGTCATTATCGTTACCGTCTTCCCAGATAACGGTGGTCTCCAGATCGATCATTTCAGGCTTGGGTACATAAGTGCCGCCCTCTACCACCTGCAAATCGTCCATATAGAAGCCGTCAAAGAGCTTCTTGTCAATGATCTCTTCACCATCAACCGTATCATTATTGTTGTAGAACTGGAACATTTCCACGCCAGTGAGGACAGGAATGTCGGCCTCGGTATGCCAAGCGGTATCACCTGTCTTGTAATAAGCCTTGCCGTTTACTACATCCAAAATGACTTCCAACTCAGTCCACTGCGTATCGGACAGGGCAACGGCTTCGCCATTGCCGACCTTAACCGCATTGTCACCGATCACCACAACAGCAGGCTTAACAGAGCTGCTCTGTCTGGCGCGGATCTCGAATGCGCCCGCGGGAATGTCCACGCCCTCCATACGCATCAGCTTCATCTTAAGGGTCAAAACTGTGGGCGTATCGGAGAGACTCAGGTTAACTGTGCCACTGGTGGTACAAACCAGCTTAAGAGCCTTATTGTTATCCTGCTCCACAACCTCAAACAGACCGTTCAGGTTTGTCAGACGATTGCCTGCAGCATCATCAAAGTACTTTTTGGCGCCGTCTACTGTTACCGTTCCGCTGTCGAAATCGTTACCGTAGTATACCACCGGAGGCTCAGTGGGAGTAGTGGGCTCACTGGGCTCAGAGGGTTCGCTGGGCTCAGAAGGCTCGCTGGGTGTGGTGGGCTGCTCAGGCTCACCAGGCTGTTCAGGCGCAGTGCCTTCCCAGATCTTCAGATCATCGATGCAAAGGCCGCTGAAAGCGGTTGCAGACTGGTTCATCAAATTAAACCGGTCGATGGTCTGGGTAAATGCAAATGTCCCGATCTGATCGCCAACCTGATAGGTAGCTACATCCGTATCTGTATTCAAATATACAGCAACATCCAACCAATCAGTGCTCAAAGTAAAGGTCTTTCCGCCAATTTGGAGGCTCTGGCCATAGAAACGGGCAAAGATGCTGGCCTCGCTATTAAGGGTACGAATGATCATACCGGTCTTATTGGTACCGGGGATCACAGTCTCAGCATTTTCCAAACGAACCTTGAATCTAAATGCCAAAGTGGTTGTATTCACACCAAGGTAACCCTGGGCATAGCTTGCATTAGAGCCCAGCACCAGGAAGGTATTGTCGCCCTCCTGAGCAGTTCTGTAAGCATCCACACGGTCTGCGATCACACGACCCTCGGAGTCCTGAATATCCTTATCTTCGTCACCAGCAGCCTCTGTTGCGCTCTGGAAATCGTTATCGTAGAACACCACCTCAGTAGGATCTTCCTCAGGCTCAGTGGGAGCTTCCGTAGGAGCTTCCGTGGGAGCTTCGGTAGGAGCCTCAGTGGGGGCTTCGGTAGGTGCCTCGGTAGGTGCCTCGGTGGGCTCGCTGGGTGTGGTGGGCTGTTCAGGCTCAGAGAGCACACCCTTGCCGATGTGGATATTGTCGAAGTGCATATCGAACGCACCCGTAGACAGAGCAGTCAGCTCCAACCGTGCGAAAGCACCGGTATAGGCGAAGCTGCCGGTGTCATCACCCACCCGGAAGGTGGCCTGATCGTTCTCCAGGTCGATCTGAACATACACTTCTGTCCAGTCGGTAGCATCCAGGGTATAATCCTCAGAGCCTACATACAGCTTCTGGCCATAGAACCACAAAGGAATATCCTGCGCAGCGCTACCGCTGTTGAGACGCAGAACGATGCCGGTAGCCTTGTTTTTGCCAGGGATGGTGGTGCCTTCGCTTCCCAGGCGCACCTTGAAGCTGATATCCAGCACCGACACATCGGCGCTTCCCTTATAGAACAGGGACTTATAAGCAGATGCGTCGCCGCTTACTGTCAGATAGCCGTCCTGCTGGCTGTAATATCCGTTGGTGACCCGCAGCTTATTACCGGCTGCATCCAGCAGATAGGTATAGGTGGTGCCGTTGGGCTCTGTTGCCAGAGTGGTGTTAAAGTCGCTCTTGAACAGATCGTCAGCGGTAGGCTCAAAGGGCTCGCCAGGCTCGCTGGGGGTCGTAGGCTCACTGGGCTCAGAGGGCTCGGTGGGAACCTCGGAAGGTTCACTGGGAGTGGTGGGCTGCTCAGGCTCATCAGGCTGTACAGGCGCAGTGCCTTCCCAGACCTTCAGATCGTCGATGTACAGGCCATCAAAGGCGATACCGGTCAGATTGATGATATTAAATCTGGAGATGGTATCGGTGAATGTAAATGTACCGGTCTCATCGCCCACCTGATAGGTGGCCACATCCGTATCTGCATTCAGATATACGGTCACATCCACCCACTGTGTACCAAGGTCAAAATCCTTCGTGCCAACACGCAGTTTCTGACCATAGAAGCGCACAAACACAGCGGTGGAATCATTATTATTGGTGCGCAGCACCACACCGCTGGTGTTATTGCCGGGAAGAACGGTCTCATCACTTGCAAGACGCGCCTTGAAGCGGACCGCCAGGGTGGTGGTGTTCAGGCCCAGGTAGCCCTGGCCATAGCTTGCATTAGATGCCAGCTCCAGGAAGGTGTTTTCGCCATCCTGAACGGTCTTATAAGCATCCACACGGTCTGCGATCACGCGATCGGCAGCGTCCTGAATGTTCAGATCACCGTCGCCGGCAACCTCTGTTGCACTCTCAAAATCATTTTCGTAGAACACCACCTCAGTGGGCTCTTCAGGCTGATGGGTGCATTCGCTGATGTGCATATCATCGAAACGCAGGGTAAATGCGCCCGTGGACAGTGCATACAGCTCCAGACGGTTGTAGGTGCCGGTGTAAGCGAAGCTGCCTTCCTCGTCGCCTACGGTGTAGGTTGCCGTATCATTGGCATAGTCCACGTGAATGGTGACCTGTGTCCAGTCGGTGGTCAAGGTATAGCTCTTGCCGCCCACCTGAACGGTCTGACCGTAGAACCGGGCCAGGACTGCGTTGGATTCGGACTGATGGGTACGCAGGGCAATGCCGTAAGTGCTGTTTCCGGGGATGGTGGCTTCTGCGTCAGGCAGGCGGACCTTAAAGCTGATGTCCATACTGTCCACATCCGCAGACACATAGAACAGGGACTTATAGGCATCCGCTGCGCCGCTTAAGGCCAGGTAGCCGTTCTCCACCTTGAAAAGATCATTGGAAACACGCAGCTTATTGCCGTCAGCATCCAAAACCTGCGTGTAGGTAGTGCCGGGCTCTGTTACCACTGTACCCTCAAAATCGCTCTTGAAGATATCGCCAACCGTTTCAGGCTCGCTGGGCTCCGTGGGTTCCTCAGGCAGAGGCTCCAGGATCGTCACGCTGCCGGAATACAGCTGCAGATCGTCGATGCACAGACCCTGGGTTCCGGCGGCAGCCCAAATGTTGAGCATACTGCTGCCGATCATATTCTTCAGGGTCATAGATGCGATCTCATGGCCCTCCCAGTCGCAGACGGTGGCAGTCATGGTGGTAAAGTCCAGGACCATCATAACTTCCTTCCACGCATCAGCAGTCAGCTTACCAATATTCTTGCCGCAAATGGTGACGCCCTTTTCAGTGATCGAGACAAAGTCAAACTTGGTGCTGCCGTTGTAGCGGTAGGAGAATGCCACGTTCTTTACAACAGACTCTGCATCCTTCAGCTTCATGCGCCACTTCAAGATGTAAGTGCCGTCATCGTATTCCTTATCCACAAACAGGGATGCCTGCATGGACTTGGGACTGTTAAACTCCAGATAGTGGTTTCCGTCTTCATCTCCGCCGCGAACCAGCGGGCCTACTGTGCTGCTCCAGTGGTCGGTCATCGCGTTGCCGTAAGCATCGGTGATGGTAGTCTTGCTTGCTACGTAAGCGCTCTTGTTCCAGTACTCAAAGTCAGCATTATAATACCACTTGTAAGCAGGATCCAGCTCGGGGATGGGCGTTTCAGGAACGATCAGTTCTGCATTCTTGTTGGCCTCATCCTTAGGCTTTTCTACCTTCAGGCCCGCAGTGGTGTATACCTGCAGATCATCCAGGCACAAACCGGCAGCGCCGGGCGATACATAGAAAGTAATCTGACGGGAGGAAATAGGCTTCAGCTCGAAGGTGCGGCGGAAACCGGGATCATCATAGAACACTTCACCGTAGCCGGTGTTAAAGTCCAGCATCACCATGAACTCGGTCCACTCATCTGCCTTCAAGGTAGCGATATTATAGCCACCAACACTCAGGACATTCTTGTTGATATCCACAAACAGAGACTTTGTGCTCTTTTCATCAAGCAGATAACGGGTGGCAAAATGCACGCCGGTAATCTTGGCGTTTTCATTTTCCAGCTTCATGCGCATTTTAAACACATATACGCCGGCTTCTGTATTTTCATCCAGGTTAAAGGTTGCCTGCATAGGCTTGGTGGCATGGCCTACCTTTAGATAATGGTTGCCGGAAGCTTCCGTACCACGCAGGAACTCTGCTCTGCCGGCATTGTCATTCCAGTCTTGGAGGATATTGCCCAAATGGTCATAAATAGGCGTGTTGCTATCCTTATATTCGCCCTTATTCCAGGTTTCAAAATTATTGTCGTAGAAATAATTGGTATCGGACCAAAGGATGGTGTAATCGTTTTCACCGTTCTTGATCACACGGCTATAGTAGCCGGGGATCTTATCCAGCATAGCCACGTTCCAATCCACCGGCTCCCAGTTGATCTCCTTGGGCAGATTGTCGAACACCTTATTGCTCCAGCCGTCGGCTGCAGTAAAGGTGACCGTTCTGGGGCTGACCCAATCGCCGATGCTCAGATTGACCTTCAGTTCACTGGGGCGCTGCCAGTAAGGCACGGCATTCAGGTTCATCCGCACCGTTACATTCTCCGTCATGTTCTGAGGCGGCGGCGTGAATCCATTGCCCTCGATCTGCACATTTTCGATCCACAAGGCATCCGTATTGGTGGCGGAAACCGCCATAATGGAATCCACATAGCTATAACCCGTACCGGCAGAAGTACGGCAACCGTAGTTTTCAAAGGTTTTAACGATGGGCTCTTCCGTTTCCGGCCAGATCTGGGTGACAGAGCCGGAATAAGTACGGGTAGAAATGTCAAACTCCATTTCCACATGGAACCGGTAGTTCGGTCCATAGAACAAGCCCAGAGGCTTATATTCGGACCGGTCCATCACAGAAATACCCTGTGCCTGAGTAAATGCGATCAGCATGGGAGATTCTGCGTAGGTCTTGCCGGGATACTTCTTATCGATGGCAACGACCACATTGTAGCCATCCTCTGCCAATTTGTCTTCCAAAACCATATCGAAGCTCAGCTTACCCTTTCCGTAAGCCAGGCCGTCGAAGGGCTCATAGAATTCCGTGACATATACCTGGCCGGGTTTACGGCCCTTAGCCACGATGGCGCCCTCGGGAGGCTCAGTAACGCCATTCATAGGCTCAGCAGCGGGGAGCATGGGGGACGGATTTTCCGGCTGAGTATATTCGATCTGCTGATTTTTCATGAAGTGGAAGTTCATGAAGATATCTTCGATCATATCTGCGCCTTCATTAACGAACTCATCGTCATATTCCAGAACCTGTACGCGCTGAGAACAACCCTGGTAGCCCTGATGCATCTTGAAATACAGATCCTCTGTACCCACATACACACGGCTGTCCAACTCCAGCATTCTTTGGGCAAGATCAGGATTTGCATCGTAGTCCCAGTAGCCCAAGAGTTTGAAGTTTGCATACAGAGGTGCCATATTGATGGCGCTGAGCCAGCTGTAGCGGACTTTGGAACGGTCCTCACCAACAGCAAACTCACGCATCATACCCATCTGGCCCTGCCAGGGAGATTCCACCATAGTCAGGATGTAGGAATAGAATATGGAGCCAGGGGCCTGGTTGGAGCTCAGGACCTTCCAGCTATAAGTATACTCCAAAACTTCCATGAACATTTCCAGAAGCTGGCTGGAATCGTAAATTTTGCGGGTTTGCAGACCCTCGTACTTGAAGGGCACCTTAACGCCCACACCGGAGCCGGCGATCTGACCGGCCTGCTGGGTGGTAGCGTTGGCAACAGCGCCAACCGTCAGAACTTCGCCGCCGTTTTCCATATAATAGCCAATATTCAGGCCCAAGTTATCGGTAATAGTCCACTGGTACAGAATATTATCGAAACCGGCCTCCGTCAAACGCTCCACATAAGTGGCGTGGTCGAAGTTTACGAAGATCTCATCCAGCTTCTCGCCGCCAAAATACATATTGGCGTTCAGATAGCAGGTGAAATAGGAATTCAGGAAGTTGGGGTTGTAATCCTTGCCGTAGTTACCGCTCAGGTCAAAACCGGTCTTATAATTATTGTCCAGGTTATAGCCCCAGTTAGCAGCGATGGCCAAACATTCCATCAGCAGATCCGCCCGCTTGACTTCTTCTTCCGTCAGCTGATTCCAAATGCCGGGGGTATGCTTGGCAAGCAGCAGCGCAGAGGAAACCACACCGTGCTCCCAATAGCAGCCTACAGAGGCATAGGGCTCATTGCCGCCGGCGATCAGGTTTTTAAACCGCCGGGTAGCCTCTGCCTCAACAGAAATGCCATCGGAAGAGGTCATAGTAGGATCCAGATGGGATGCCAGGATCAGATAGTAAAGCGCAATGTCCGTAGCCATAGCATCATAGGACTGGGGCGATGCCTCAACCATATAAAGCTCTGTGTTATGGACCGCTTTATCGATCATATCCTGATCCAGGGCAGGCAAAATAGCATAGTTATTCACCAGCTTGCCGGTAGCCAGGTAGCCGTAAAGCAGGGTGATGACCCGGAAATCCACATCCGCATCCAGCTTTACATCCTCAGTAAGGATGATGAGGCCACGGCTATCCACCACAATGTTCTTGCCGGTGGCATAGCGCAGCAGGGAATACTGCTCATTTGCCTGAAGGCCGGTAACACCCAGGTACTTTTCCAGGAAGTCGCCGGGCACGGTAGCATCGGTGAACACGTTACCGCTGCTGGCATTACCTGCTGCGGCAGACATGGTAACAACCTCACCATTCACATAGGCCTTGTCGGTACCGGCCAGAACTGCGATCACATTATTACCCAGATCAGAAAGCTCCGGATGCTCCATAGCCACATCCTCACCGGCAGTTGCTCTCTGCCAGTAAGGATAGTTGGGAGAATTGATCTGATCCATAGGCAGAATGTCCTTGCCGGGATAAACCACAAAGTCATCCAGCAGCATCGTCTTGCCCATATTTTCCTGAGAACCGATAATGTGCCAGCGCACATAGGGGATCTTATACAGTGCCTCATGCTTGGGCAGGCTCTGGGTTACGATCTTCTGACCGTTCACATAATATGTACACAAGTCATTGGCTTCCGGTGTCAGATCGAAGACCAGATCCATCTCCAGCCACTGGCCTGCAACAAGCCGGTTATAGTTATTGCCGGCAATCCGCAGATAACCGTCATCGTTAAAGCGGAACAATTCTGTATTGCTGGTTGACTTATAGCGGTACAGCATATAAGTTCCACCAGGAACCTGATTTTCTGTGGAAACCTTGAAATGAACGACAAAGTTATCCACCAGCTTATCATCACGGAAATCTGCCTGATAGGTAGCAGAGCCGATGGGGTTTTTGATCTCAGCGCGCAGATAGCCCTGCTCCATCGTGCCGCCCAGTTCAACGATGTTTTCTGCCAGATTCACTGTCGTGCCCTTATCGGACATAGCATGGTCGCCGTCGTAATCATTATAATACCAAGCCAGGAGCTTGCCGTTGGGCTTATCGCTGTCAGGGTCTACCCAGTCGGTCTCTTCGACGAGGGGCTCGTACTCCGGCTCTACGGGCAGACCGATCTCATAGTTAAGCACTGCCTCGATATATACCTCGCGGCCGTCCACCATCACGGGATGACGCACAGTCATTTCGCCCACGTAGTCGGGAGCAGCGTCTTTTTCTGTATCGCCAAAGGCTGCCTCAGCGGACATAGGCTGAATGTAAGCCAGTAAGCCGCCCAGCATCACGACGCAAAGCAGCATCGCAATGGCTTCCTTGGTCTTTTTCTTGCGGATAATGATGATCACTGCAACAGCAGCTGCAGCTGCCACCAGCACACCGCCCACGATCCAAAGGATCAGGCCAAGGGGATTCAGCTTCACACCGATATCATAAAGCGTGACGATCTTGCCGGGTTCGGCCTTAAAGTTGCCGCCCAGCGTTTCTAAGTCTACCGCCAATCCGTCAGGAGTTTTTACATCCGCGTTAACCGCGATCTCCTTACCGGTATTGTTGATAATTTCCATATCCACCTTAGCCGTTTCTGCACCGGTATAAGCATCCTTATCCGATGTCATCACAACGACGAGGCCGTCGAGGCTTTCGGTGGTGGTGTATGCGCCCTTGCCGCAGCCGCAAAGCAGCAGGGTAAGTGCAAGCACCAGGACCAAACATTTTGTGATTCTTGCTTTCATAGTTTTCCCTCCACAAGCTATTATTTGGGAATATACCACAGTTATCATATCAGATATACCCCTTTCTTTGCAATCATCTTTTTTTAAAAATATCAACGTTTTTAGGAATCGGAAAGAATCATGCTATCGAAACACCGCCGATCGTCCTCTTCATATAAAAAATACACCCACCGGTCAGTGGGTGTATTTTTTATATAAGGAAATATTTATCCCTTAACAGCGCCGATCATAACGCCCTTTGCAAAATGCTTCTGCAGGAAGGGATATGCGCAAAGGATGGGCACAGTGGTAATAACGATAGCCGCATACTTAACAGCTTCCGCAAAGGCATCGCTGCCTAAACCGACGCCACCGTCAGAACTGACCTGACCCGCGCTCTGGGTAGCATCCAAAACAGAACGCAGGATGTTCTGCATGGGCAGCAGCTCGTTTTTATCCAAGTAAATGGAAGCAGTAAACCAGGCGTTCCAGTGCGCCACACCGTAGTAAAGGATCAGCACAGCCAGAGTGGGCTTGATCAGGGGCATAATGATCCGGAACAGCACCTGAATATCGTTGGCGCCGTCAATATAAGCAGACTCAGAAAGGCTGCTGGGCACATTTTCGATAGCGGTCTTACAAATGATAGAGTTATATACGCTCAATGCGCCGGGCAACACCAGCGCCCAGTGGGTATTGAAAAGGCCCAGGTCCTTAATGTTCAGGTAAGCGGGGATCAAGCCGCCGGAGAAATACATGGTGATCATCAGCAGGGTGACCACAATGCGCTTAAACTTCATCTTGGTGCTGGCCATAAAATAGCCGCACATCATAGTCATCACGATGTTAATGGGCAGGGACATCAGCAGGATCTTAATGCTGTTCCACAAAGCGCCCATCAGCAAGGGGTGAGAAAACGCCAGCTCAAAGGCCTGCAGGTGAATGCCGTCAGGCACCAGCAGCAAACCGGGGTTCTTAACTACATGAGAGCCGGTACTGACAGAAGCCACCAGCACATACCACAAAGGGTAAAAACAAATCAGAGAAAAGGAGGCCAGGATCACAGTAACGATACTATCGATAATGTAATCTTCCCGGGTCTTCCGGATCTTATTGGGATTTTTCTTTTTGAACATAACCGCACCTCCTCAGAACAATCCGCTCTGACCCAGCTTCTTGCTGGCTTTATTGGCGGTCAAAAGCATAATGATATTTATAATAGAGTTAAAAATATCCACGGCTGCGGCATAGCTGAAGCTGCCTTCCATCAGACCTTTACGGTAGGTATAGGTACTGATAACGTCTGCAACATCATAAGTCATGGGCTGATACAGCAGCAGGATCTTTTCGCTACCTACGCTAAGCACGCTGCCCATCTTCAGCACCAAGAGCATAGAGATGGTGGGAAGCAGGCCGGGCAGGGTGATATGCCACAGCTGCTGCAATCTGCCTGCGCCATCGATCCGGGCAGCTTCATACTGCTCCTGATCAATGCTGGCCAGGGTCGCCAAATAAATGATAGAGCTCCAGCCGCATTCCTTCCAGATACCGGAGAGAATATACACCGGATAGAAGGTTTCAGAATCGGCAAGCAGGTTTTTCCGCTCACCGCCGAAGAACGCGATAATATCATTGACCACACCATTGGTCTGAGTAAACTGGGTAACCAGAGCACAGGCGATAACCATTGCCACAAAGTGAGGCAGGTATGTAACGGTCTGCACAGTACGCTTGAACCAGCTGACACGCACTTCGTTCAGCAGCAGCGCCAGAATGATCGGCACAGGGAAGCTGAACACAATGCTCAAAAAGCTTATGGTAAGGGTATTGCGCAGGGTACGCAAGAACCAGGGGTCATTGAAAAAGCGAACGAAGTTATCCAAGCCGATCCATTCGCTGTTCTCAAGACCCAGTCTGGGCCGGAAGTTTTCAAATGCTACAATGATGCCATACATAGGCTTATAGCAGAACAGAGCCATCCACACCAGTACGGGCAGAATGATAATGTACTTAAAGGCATTGCGCTTTAAATCGACGGACAGATCTCTTCCAATGGGCGCAAGCATATGTCCCAAGGGTGTTTGCTTCCGCGCAACGCGTGCCTGTGTTTTTACTTTCATAATCCATCTCCCAAGCGAAAAGGAGGCCAAAAGCCGCAGCCTTTCCGACTTTATTTTATATGGTTTTCGGTGATACTGCCAGCCTCCGCAAAACGCGGAAGCTGGCGTATATTTAAAAACCTACGATTTATTAGCCCTGCTGCAGGTAGCGCTGGTAAGCAGCATTCAAAATATCCAGGTCTTCCTGCAGGCCCAGTTTGTACATCTCGTTCACGCAGTTATCCCACTCATCGATGCTCATCTTGCCGGCAACGATCTTCTGAACAACTTCGTTACAGTAGGTAGCGTAAGCCATATTAAGGTCAGCATGGCGGGCAGCCTCTTCAGCGGTCAGCACCAGGGTGGGGATGATATGCTCGCCGGTCTCAGCGTTTTCGCGCCACATTGCAGAGCCCTCAGCAACGATGGGCTCATTCTTGGCAACAGCGGTCTGGGACAGCTGATAGCCGCAGTGGCTAACGTTGCCGCAGCCGGTGTACTTGGCAGCGCCGGCGGAGGGGCCGTCACGGTCCTTCAGCACCAAGTCGGTGTACTGGGGAACGCCGTTGGCATCCAGGGTATAGGTTTCGCCCTCGATACCGAAGTTCAAATACATAATGCCTTCTTCGCTGTAGAAGTAGTTCAGCCACTGAACAGCAGCAATGATCTCTTCTTCGGTGTTGGAGGTGGAGATCATAGAGCCGTTATTATAGATCTTGTTACCCCAAGCAGTCCAGCAAGCCTTATCGCCTTCTTCCTGGACAGGATAAGGCACGGCGATCCATTCAGCAGTGGTACGCTCGGCGGCAGCATCGCTCAGGGTCTTGGTAAACACGGACATAACCACGAAGGCAGCGCCGGTATTACCGTTCAAAGCCTTGGTGCGGAAGCCTTCGTCAGTCATGGTCAGGCTGTCCACGTCCAGCAGGCCTTCCTTAACCCAGCGGGCCAGGGTGCCCAGGTACTCCTTAAACTCAGGCTGCACGTTAGCATGCTTGATCACGCCATCGTCCAAATAGGTGTTGGAGTTCAAACCGGTGAAGGCGCCAAAGGCAGCGCCGAAGCCACCGTTGAGAAAACGGGAGAAGGGGAAGGCGAACTTTGCGCCGTAGCGATCACGGAAAGCGATCAGCATTTCTTCCCAGTCCTCGATGGTAACAGGGATATCCAGGCCGCACTCCTCCAGCCAGTCCTTACGGACGATGGGTCCGTAAGCAACGCTGTCATCCTCAGAGAAGTTACGGAACGTATAGATCTGGCCTTCCTCAGTGGTAACAGAACGCAGGTATTCTTCATGGCCGGGAGCAGTGATGAACTGCCAGTAATCAGGCGCATACTTAGCCAGGTAAGGCTTCAGGTCGATGATGGCGCCTTCGTTGATCAGCAGCTGGGCTTCACCGGGGTCGACACCGTAGCTGATGATGTTGGGTAGCTCTGCATCGATCATCATCAGGTGATAAGCCTGCTGGTCGTTCGCACCGGCAACGGGGTGGATCCACTCCATGTCCACGCCGGTCTTGTTCACCAGCTCAGAGTGCCAGGGGGACTGGGTGTAGCTTCTATAAGTCTTGTAAATGGGGGAAGTAGTGCTGGGGCACCAGATGCTCAGCTTAACATCTGTATCGATGGGATAAGTAACTGTACCCAGGGTCTCATCACCAGGGTTAATCGTGCTGTTGCCGCCCTGCTCGTTGCCGGCGCCGGTGGGGATGGCAGTACCGCTGCCACCGCAAGCCAGCATGCTGGTCATCATAGCGATCACCAGAAGCATCAGCAGTGCGCCCTTTAAAATTCTCTTCATAATGTTTTCTCCTTTCATTCTGCGGCCTTTTTGTGTCCGCAGCTGCTGCATTGGGGACCGGATATACCGATCACGCCACATTTGCTATCGTAAATTTAACACGAAGACGGGATGTTGTAAATCGTTTATATTATTAAGAATGTACCAAATTAGCACTGACCCCCCATATTCAATGCCGTTTTTAGTTATACGGCAGTATATGGGGGAAATCTCTAAAAAGAAAAATATTTATTAAAATCGTTTATTTACAACAAATATGTACCTATTGTATTATAATGTAAACACAGGTATATTTCTCAAGAAAGTGTGATTCTATGGGCAATTTATTTAATCCTGACAACAAATTTATGCAGCTGGGTGCCAAGCTCTTTGACCTGATGGCGCTGCAGATAGCCACGCTGCTCTTCTGCCTGCCGGTCTTCACCGCCGGCGCAGCCTTTACCGCTATGCACAATGTGCTGCTGAAGATCTACCGTGACCAGGGCTCTTCCGTATTACGGGAATTTTGGTCTGCTTTCAAAACCAACTTCAAACAAGCTACCATCTTATGGCTTTTGATGCTGGCCGGAATCTTTTTCCTGTACATCAATTATCGGCTCATCGTCATTACAGAGATCGTTTGGGTCAAGCCGGGCATTTATCTGCTGGCTGTTCCCGCCATCTATCTGCTGCTGGCAGCAGGCTGGGTATTTGTGCTCCAGTCCCGGTATGATAACCCGGTACTGAAGACCTTGCGAAATGCCTTTATGATGGTGCTGATGCAGCCGCTGAACACCCTCATCAACACCACGCTGATGCTTTTGCCCCTGATTGCCCTTTCCTGGGCCTGGGAGGTGATCCCGTTCCTGTTTTTCTTAGGCTTTACCCTGCCCGGCATCCTCCGCGCCATTGTTTACAGCCGCAGCTTCGACAAGCTGGAAGGCACTAACTGGCGCAAGGATCAGGCTGAAGGAAAAGAAATATAATTAAGGAGTTATCCGTATGTCTGAAATTTTAGAAGTTGTTATGCTCATCTGTTTTGGCTTTTCCTGGCCCATCAATGCCTACAAATCCTGGAAGATCCGCACCGCCAAAGGAAAAAGCCCCGTTTTTCTGTGCCTGATCATCTTCGGCTACATCGCAGGCATCTCCGCCAAATTCTTAAACGAAAGTTATATGGCAAGCTTTTCTTCCAAATGGTATGTATTGTTCTTCTATTTCCTGAATATGCTGATGGTCAGCATCGACCTTTGCATCTATTTCCGCAACAAGCGGCTGGACAAGCTGGCGTAAACCCAATTATTCATTCACTATGGAGGATGTGCTTATGTACTCCCTTTTGCCGCCGATCAACAAGGATCAATATTTAGAGTTTCCTCATTTTCCCAGCCGCTTTCACGCAGCTGTGTTCCGTTTTTGGGAAACTGTGCCTGCCCGCCGGATCGCCGCAGCCTTAAAGGTAAGCGAAGCGGATGTATGTCAGGCAGCAGAGGCTATGGGTCTGCCGGAGCAAAACTATTCTGCCCTGTGGCAGCAGCGAGGCTACATCACCATTATCCGCAGCGCCTGGCACCTGCTGCCCTACGACCAGCTGCTCACCCTATTGGGCTGGAGTGAACAGCAACTGGCAAATGCCCTAAAGGAAGAAGACTTTTTATATGTTAAGGTAGGCTTTACCAAGCCCTTCTGTCCGCAGGTAACCAAGGAGCCGTTAAGCGAGCAGGGCGAAAAGCAGCTGCAGCAAATAAGAGCCCTTGTCCGCCAGCATTTTTCCGGTCTTTTCGATGGCGAAAAGCCTTTTGATTTCTTTTCCGGCAGCAACATCCCCACCCAGCAAGCTGCCGCAAACGACAGCATCCGCATGATCTTTTCTTACTGCGGTCTGTATGCCAATGTGTTGGACGAGGATATTTCCCTTTCCTATCCCGACGAGCTGCTGCGGCTTTATCAGGCCAGCGGCATCAATACCGTTTGGCTGCCGGCCACGCTGTATCAGCTTGTTCCCTTCCCCTTTGATCCTTCTTACTCGCAAGGCTGGCAGCAGCGTCAGCAGCGGCTGCGGGAGCTGGTCGCAAAAGCAGCCGACTACGGCATCCGGGTGTTTTTATATCTCAATGAGCCCCGGTGTATGCCTCTGGCCTTCTTTGAGCAGCATCCCCACCTGAAAGGTTCTGTATGGGATCAATATGGCGCGCTTTGCACCTCGCAGCCCGAAGTGATGGAATACTTAGATGGCGGCATCCGCCGGCTTTGCCGGGATGTTTCCGGCATTGGCGGCTTTTTTGTCATTACCTGCTCGGAAAATCTTACCCACTGTAAGTCCCGGGTGGAAGCTACCGAATGCCCCCACTGCAAGGATCGTTCTGCCGGTCAGCTGGTCAGCCAGGTGCTGAACTGTATGTACAATGCAGCCACCTCGGTCGACCCCAGCATCCGGCTCATCGCCTGGGACTGGGCCTGGGACACTTATATGACCCGGGAGGAAATGAAGGACTGCATCGCTTCGCTCCCTAAGGATATCATCATTCAGTGCTGCAGTGAGACCCGGCAGCGCTTTACCCGGGGCGGCATTAATGGCGAAGTGCGGGATTACAGCATTTCGGTCCCCGGCCCGTCAGAACGTACATTGGGCATATGGCGGCTGGCCAAAGACGCCGGTCACGCCTGCTGCGCCAAGGTGCAGGTGAATGTGAGCTGGGAATGCAGCACCCTGCCGTTCCTTCCTGTATTCGACCTACTCCGGGAGCATATGCAAAATCTGCGCAAAGCCGGTGTGGAGCACCTGATGCTCAGCTGGACCTTAGGTGGCTGGCCTTCTGTGAATTTAAAGGTGGCAACCGCCTGCTACGATGACCCGGACCCGGCAAAATACCAGGCGCTGCTCCGGCAGGAATACGGCAGTTTTGCGCATAAAGTGGAAAAAGCGGCCACGGTCTTCTCCGATGCCTTCCGCCAATTCCCCTTCCATATTGATAACCTGTACTATGGTCCTCAAAACGGCGGCCCATCCAACCTATTGTTCTCTGAACCCTCCGGCTTCCCCGCCACCATGACCTGCTTTGCCTTTGACGAGCTGGATAAATGGCGGGCAAACTACCCCCAGGATGTTTACATCGACCAGCTGCGCAAGCTTTCCGAAATGTGGGCGCAGGGTCTGCAAATTATTCAGGATATGCCGGAATGTGACTTTACCCTGGCTGCCCAGGGCGGCTATGCCTTGTTCCGCTCCTCTTATCTGCAGGCACGCTTTATTGCAGCCCGGCAGGAGCAGGACCGGGCAACTATGGCTGATATTGCAGCCGAAGAAAAGGAGCTTGCCCTGCTGATGTACCGGCTGATGCAAAAAAGCGCTCTGTTTGGCTACGAAGCTGCCAACCACTATTATTTCACCAAATCTACGCTGGCCGAAAAGGTGCTAAACTGCGCCCTTATCCAAAGCCGTATTTAACTGCACAACAAAAAGGGAGAAGCCACCGGCTTCTCCCTTTTTATATAAGCTAATTATTCTTCTGCGCCCTTGTTCAGCATCACATTGGTCACGATACCCAGGATCAATGCGCAAGCGATGGAGGTCAGGGTCACATCACCGAAGGAAACGGACAGGCCGCCGATACCGGTGATCAGGATCACAGCAACCACGAACAGATTCTTGTTCTGGTTCAGGTCTACCTTCTGGATCATCTTCAGACCGGAGCAAGCGATGAAGCCGTACAGGGTCACGCATACGCCGCCCATGATGCAGTTGGGGATAGAAGCCAGGAAGGTGACGAAGGGTCCAAAGAAGGAGATCACCATGCACAGGATAGCTGCGGTGGTGATGGTAATTACAGAAGCGTTGCGGGTAATGGCAACACAGCCAACGGACTCACCGTAGGTGGTGTTGGGGCAGCCGCCGAAGAAAGCGCCGGCCATAGAGCCAATGCCGTCACCCAGCAGGGTGCGGTGCAGACCGGGATTTGCCAGCAGATCCTCACCGATGATGGAGGACAGGTTCTTGTGGTCAGCCAGGTGCTCTGCGAACACCACGAATGCCACGGGAACATAAGCAACAACCACGGTAGCGATGAATTCAGCGTTGATTTCCTTCACGCCCTCGATGGCCTTCACAAAGGTGAAATCAGGCACTGCAAAGATGGTCATATTCTGGAACACGGAGAAATCGATGACCTGCAGAGCGGGGTTGCCAGTCATAATGCCGATCACGGTAAAGATGGAGGCTACCACATAGCCGGTCAGGATACCCAGCACAAAGGGGATCAGCTTAGCCATCTTCTTGCCATAGACGGAGATGATCACAACAGCAAACAGGGTCACCAGACCGCAGATCAGAGCCACATAGGGGCTGCAGCCGGCTACTCTGCCGATGGTCAGGTCGGAAACTGCGTTGCCGGCCAGAGACATACCGATGATAGCAACGGTGGGTCCAATAACCACAGCGGGCATCAGCTTGTTGATCCAGTTAACGCCAACAGCCTTAATAACCACAGCGATGACCACATACACCAGGCCTGCCAGCACAGCACCCAGGAGCAGACCGGCATAACCGGCAGAAGCGGAAACCGCACCTGCGAAAGCCGCGCCCATGGAATTCAGGAAGGCAAAGGAGGAGCCCAGGAACACAGGGCTTCTAAACTTGGTGAACAGCTGGTAAACGATCGTACCCACACCTGCGCCAAACAGGGCAGCGGACTGGCTCATACCATTGCCGACGATTGCGGGAACCAGGATGGTAGCTGCCAGGATAGCCAGCACCTGCTGGAAAGCGAACAGCAGCATTTGGGCGAACTTGGGTCTGTCTTTGATCCCGTAGATCAGATTCATTGCAAAGATCCTCCAATTATTTATTTTTTTGAAGCACAGGAAACCGCGTTCCTGCATTTGCTATGTAAAAGTATACCGCTTTATCCGACAAAATGCAAGATGAAATTCACTTCTTGCATTATCCTTTTCCAAGCTCTTTATTTCGGGCGCAAGCAGCCTGCACCGCCCGAATCGCGCTTGCCCGGAAAGCGCCTTCTTCCAGCTGCTGTACACCCATAATAGTAGAGCCGCCGGGAGAGCAGACCTCATCTTTCATTTGTCCGGGGTGCTTGCCGGTTTCCAGCGCAAGCTGCGCCGTTCCCAGCAGCATCTGCCGAGCATAAAGTCGGGCCTTATCCCGAGGCAAACCGCAGCTAACGCCGCCGTCTTCCAGCGCCTCCATAAACAGCGCCGCAAAAGCCGGGCCACAGCCGGCTACCGCGCTGCCTGCATCGATCAGTTTTTCCGGCAAATAGTCCAGCAAGCCTGCGCAGCGCATACTCTCGCAAAACGCTTCCAAAGTTTCTGCAGAAACATTATCCGTTGCATCGTATAAAACCACACCGCTGCCCACCGCTACCGGGGTATTGGGCATAATGCGGATGACGGGATACGCACCGCCGGCCATTTTTTGAATATCCGCCATGGTAAGGCCTGCAGCCATGGAAATGAGCACAAATGCATCCTGCCGGGAAGAAAGCACCGGTGCGATCGCGTCAAGCAGATCTTTCATCATTTGAGGCTTTACACCCAAAAACACAAAGCCGCATTTAGCCGCTTCTTCTACAGAAACCGCCTTGCATCCCAGCTCTGCTGCCAGCCGTTCTGCCTTGACTGCCGTCCGGTTGGAAAGAAATATTTTATCTGCACTTACAGCTTTTGCTGCCGCCTTTGCCAAAGCGCCGCCCATATTGCCCGTGCCGATAAAGCCCAATGTGTTTTTCATCGCTTCTGTTTCTCCTTTTATGAAGCCGGCCGGTCTTGCGACCGGCCGGTAATCTTTACTTTTCGTTCTTGTAAATTTCCTTGAAATACTTGTAGGTATCCACCTTCAGCTCACCGCAGGCAGCCTCATCGCAGGCGATAATGCCATCTTTGTGCAGCTGCAAAGCGCTGATGGTCCAGGCGTGATCCACGCCGCCTTCTACACAGTGGCGCAGAGCGCGAGCCTTATTATGGCCGCTGATGATCAGCAGCACCTGCTTACTGTCGCACACAGTACCAACACCAACGGAAAGAGCAGTCTTGGGTACTTTGTTGGGATCGTTATCAAAGAAACGGGAGTTAACGATCAGAGTATCTTCCGTCAGGGCGCGCACGCCGGTGCGGGAAGTCAGGGAAGTGAAAGGCTCGTTGAAAGCAATGTGGCCATCTACACCGCTGCCACCCAGGAACAGGTCGATGCCGCCGTAGGAAGCGATCTTCTCTTCATAACGGGCGCACTCTGCCTCCAAGTCCTCAGCCATACCATTGAGAATATTGATATTCTCGGCAGGAATGTCAATATGGTTGAAGAAATTATCGTGCATAAAGTACCAGTAACTCTGGTCGTGCTCCCGGGGCAGGCCTACATACTCGTCCATATTAAAGGTGACCACATTCTTAAAGGTGACCTTACCGGCCTTATTCATCGCGATCAGGTTTCTATACACACCCAAAGGAGAAGAGCCGGTGGGCAGACCCAAAACAAAGGGACGGTCTTCCTTATGGTTGTTAATCGCATCGGCAATATGCTGCGCTGCCCAGGCGCTCATGGCTTCGTAATCGTTTTTAATGATCAGTTTCATTATGTTCACGCTCCATTTTTGATTCAGGACAACTTGTCCTTGCAAAAACCATTATACAGCCTGCTCTTCAGTTTGTCTATACACTATTCTTTTGCAAATTGTGCAAACTCTACTTTGCATCATTCAAAAAAGAATACTTGCTGCATTAAAGGCTGGGCGCCGGTGACCGGATCCATCTCCATCACCATAACATCCTTCATATATTCGTTCCATTTGTCCACCACAGGACTTTGTGCCTGCACCTTGGCGGCATATTCTACGCTGTCACACTCATAATAGCCAAACAGCTCGTTGCCCACATTCCAAATGGTATAGTTGCGGATGCCCGCATCCTTCAGCACCTGCTTCATCTCCGGCCAAATGTTGTCGTGACGGTAAATATACTCCTCCAGCTTGCCGGGCAGTACCGTTGCTTTCCATGCATAACGCTCCATAATTTGTCCTCCGTTATATATAATTATAATGTATACACGCTGAAAAATAAATTTTAAGAAAATTTTAAAAAACAGTTGTATTTCTCTGCGTTTGGTGATATTATACATCTACAAACGGAATAACGAAATCACTTTTTGTCAAATTATACAAAATTGGCAAGTTGCACAAAAGAGCAGCTTCCATTTTGTGGAAAATGTCAAAGCGTTTTCCGATCCATGGCCACCTTTTAAAAGGGCCAAAGAAAGGGGAGCAAACAATGTCCGACAAGATCCTGGAATTGCGGGGCATCACGAAGATCTTTCCCGGTGTAAAAGCGCTGGATCGGGTGCAGTTCGACCTGCGGCCCGGCGAGATCCACGCGCTGATGGGTGAAAACGGTGCCGGCAAATCCACCTTCATTAAAGTCATTATGGGCGTTCACCAGGCAGAAGAGGGTGAAATGTTCCTGAATGGCCAGCCGGTACATTTTAAAAATACACGGGACGCGCAGAAGGCAGGCATCGCTGCCATCTATCAGCACGTCACCGCTTATCCGCACCTGAGCGTTGCGGAAAACATCTTCACCGGCCACTTAAAACGCAAGTACGGTGTGGTGCAATGGAAGCAAATGTACGAAGAGGCGGATGCCCTTCTGAAGGAGCTCAATGCCAACTTTGATTCCAAAGCGCTGATGGGCAGCCTGTCCGTTGCGCAGCAGCAAATGGTAGAGATCGCCAAGGCGCTGTCTTTGCACGCAAAGATCATCATTATGGATGAGCCCACAGCGGCGCTGACCAAGCGGGAATCGGAAGAGCTTTACCGGATCGCCCGCAAGCTGCGGGACGAAGGCGTTTCCATCATCTTCATCTCTCACCGTTTTGAAGATATGTATGCCCTGGCAACCCGGGTCACCGTTTTCCGGGATGCCAAGTACATCGGTACATATGACGTTGACGGAATTACCAATGCAGACCTGATCAAAGCAATGGTAGGCCGTGAGATCAGCGACCTGTTCCCCAAGCCTGAGGTGCAGATCGGTGAAGAGATCCTCCGGGTGGAGAACCTAAGCCGCACCGGCTATTTTAAAGATGTATCTTTCCACGTAAATAAAGGCGAGATCCTGGGCCTGACCGGTCTGGTAGGCGCCCGCCGTACCGAAGTGGTGCAGACCATCTTCGGTGCAGAGAAGAAAAACAGCGGTAAGATCTTCCTGGAAGGCAAAGAAGTAAAAGTCCGTCGTCCCTCCGATGCAATGAAATTAGGCATCGGCCTGCTGCCGGAAAACCGGCAGATCGAAGGCCTGATCCTGGATTGGGGCATTGGCCGGAACATCACTCTGACAGAACTGGGCAATTACACCCGCTTCCTGTTCCTGAACGAAAAGAAAGAAAATCAGGCATCCAAAGTCCTTGCCGAGCAGGTGGATACCAAGGCAGTTACCGTGTTTGACAAAGCCAGCTCCCTTTCCGGCGGCAACCAGCAAAAGGTGGTTGTGGCAAAGGCATTGGGCTCTGATTTCAAGGTGCTGATTTTGGACGAGCCTACCAAGGGCGTGGACGTGGGCGCGAAAGCCGCCATTTACGAAATCATGGGTGAGCTGGCCCAGCAGGGCTATGCCATCATTATGATCTCCTCGGAAATGCCGGAGATCCTGGGTATGTGCGACCGGATCATGGTTATGTGCGAGGGCCGGGTTTCCGGTGAATTAAGCCGGGCAGAGGCCACCCAGGAGAAGATTCTGGAGCTGGCTATGACCAAGCAGACCGCAAAAGAAGGGAGCGTGCAGGCATGAAACTGAAAACCCTTCCAAAAGGCGGCAAGCTGGGCGAAGTGCTCCGCAGCCGTGAAGCGTCATTGTTGCTGGTTATGATCCTGCTGGTAGCTGTGATCCAATGGCGCAGCGGCGGCAAATTCCTCTCCGGCAATGTGGTGTATCAGCTGACCCAGAATTATGCTTACACCATCGTGCTTTCCTTCGGTATGCTGCTGGTATTGCTTATCGGCGGTATCGATATCTCCATCGGCGCAACATTGGCTTTAAGTGGTATGTCCACCTGCCTGATGATGCGGGACGGTCTTATTACCAATCCCGTTCTGGCCTTTGGCTTCAGCATCCTGGTTGGTCTGGTATGCGGCCTGGTCATCGGCCTTACCATTTCCAAGGGCAAGGTCATCCCCATTATCGCCACCTTGGGTCTGCAGTACATCTTCCGGGGTTTGACCTACTTTATTTCCGGTACACAGTGGGTCCCCTCCGATAAGCTGCTGGCCGGCTACAAGCAGTTCGCGCTGGATAAGTTCCTGGGCATCAACAATCTGTTCTGGATCGTGATCGCCCTGTTTGTGATCGTTCTTATTTTCCTGAAATGGACCAATTTGGGCCGCCAGATCTATGCCGTCGGCTCTAACGCAGATGCGGCAAAGATCTCCGGTATCAATATTGACCGGGTAAAGATCACCGTATATTCCATCAACGGCGCAATCGCCGGTCTTGCCGGTGCGATGTACACCAGTTTCTACGGCAACGCCCAAGGCAATATGGCCACCGGCGCGGAAATGGATGTTATTGCCGCCTGTGTTATTGGCGGTGTAAGCCTGGATGGCGGTCAGGGCAGCGCCCTGGGTGTGTTCTTAGGCGCACTTACCATTTCCATCATCGGCAAATCCCTGTCTTTAGTGGGTATTGATGTGTTCTGGCAGACAGCCCTGAAAGGTATCATCATCCTGGTCGCTGTGGTGATCAATATTCTTGTTCAGCGCAACGCAGCCCGCAAAGCATTGGAAGGGAGGGATATCTGATGGCAACCAAATCCGGAAGAACCATCGGTGATACCAGACGCCTGACCTTAGGCGCTCTGTTCCTTCGCTGGGAGACCCTGCTGGTGCTGATTTTCCTGGCAGTGAATGTAATGAACATCTATCTTTCCCCTTATTACCTCAATGCCAAGAACCTGTTCAGAAACATCAACAACTTTATGGATACGGCGCTAATTGCGCTGCCCATGGCCTTCATCCTTCTGCTGGGCGATATCGACCTGTCCGTAGGCGGCAATGTGTGTCTTTCCGCTACGGTGCTGGGTATCGTATATAACGCCACCGGAGAAATTTGGCTGGGCATCATCGCCTGCCTGGCTACCGGCATACTGTGCGGCGCTTTCAACGGCTTGATCCTCACCAAGTTTACCGAGCTTGCCCCCATGATCGTCACCCTGGCCACCAACATCATTTTCCGTGGCCTGTCCGAACGCATTTTAGGTGACGGCTCTACCGGCGGTATGACCAGCATCAGCTGGTTCAATGATATCTACTACGGTAAGGTCGGTAACCTTGTTCCTTATCCCATTATCGTATTCTTTGTATTGGCCATCGTCTTTGGTGTGGTAATGCACAAAACGGTCTTCGGCCGTCAGATGTTTGCTGTGGGCGCCAACAAAAAAGCTGCCGCATATGCAGGTATCAAGGTACAGAAGGTTCGTATGATCGTCTTTACCCTCACAGGTCTGATGTGCGGTCTTGCCGCTATCTTCTACTGCTCCAAGCTGGGCAGCGTCAAGAGTGACGTGGCAGACGGCTTCGAGCTGGAAGCCATCTCCATGTGCGTGCTGGGTGGCATCTCCACCGTGGGCGGCAAGGGTACTATGGTAGGCGCGGTGATCTCTATCTTTATCATCGGCTTGCTGCGTTACGGCTTGGGTCTTGTAAACCTTAGCGGTCAGACCATCCGTATCATCATCGGCGCGCTGCTGATTGCTGTTGTGTTGTACCCCACCATTCAGGAAGCCATTAAGAATCGCAAGAAGACCTCCTAATTCATTGGTATGTACGCTATTGCGTTCATATATAAAATTAATTTGAAAGGAAACTAAAAAGATGAAGAAACTGTTAGCTCTGGCTCTGGCTCTGGTCATGATCGTGGCCCTGGCCGCTTGTACCGCCCCCGCCGGCGAAGGCGAAACCGTCTACGCAATCGTATGTAAGGACGCATCCAACCCCTATATGCTGAGAATGATCTCCGGCTTCGAAGATGCCTGCGCCAAGATCGGCGTTAAGGCTATCACCAAGTCCCCCGAGTCCGCAACTGTTGACGGCCAGATCCGTATCGTCAATGAGCTGGTCGCTCAGGGCGTTAAGGGCATCGCCATTGCCGCTAACGACGCTGCTGCTCTGGAAGCCACCATCAAGGCTGCCCGTGATGAGGGCATCACCGTTGTAACTCTGGACTCCGACTCCAAGGGCTCTCAGATGTTCGTAAACCAGGCCGGTGTTGAGCAGGTTGCTCAGGTCCTGGTAGACTCCATCTATGATATGGCCGACGGCGAAGGTGAATTCGCTGTTCTGTCCGCTTCCTCCACCGCTACCAACCAGAACGCATGGATCGCTGCTATGCACGAGATCATCGATGGCGACAGCAAGTATGCTAAGCTGAACTGGGTCGCTACCGTTTACGGTGATGACGAGTCTCAGAAGTCCACCGACGAAATGCAGAACCTGATGACCAACTACCCCAACCTGGAAGTTGTTTGCTGCCCCACCACCGTTGGTGTTCTGGCTGCTGCCAAGGTCGTTGAGAACGATTCTTCCTGCACCATCAAGATCGCTGGTCTGGGCCTGCCCTCCGAAATGAAGGACTACGTAGGCGACGACAAGGCTTGCCCCTATATGTATCTGTGGAACCCCATCGACGTGGGCAACTGCGCAGCTTACATCATCAAGGCTATCGCTGACGGCAAGACCGGCGCCATCGGCACCTCCTTCACCGCTGACAACGGCACCACTTACGAGATCCTGGCCGGCGATCCCGCCGATGCTCAGATCATCGTAGGCCCTCCCTTCAAGTTTGACGGTGCTAACATTGCCGACTGGGCAACCGTGTACTAAGATACACCTCTAACAAAACAAAAAGATCAGGGCTTCGGCCCTGATCTTTTCTAATGCACAATTTACAATGGATAATTGACAATTATGGTGTCGGCACAGCCGACGTCAATTATCAATTTTCAACTGTCAATTAAATAAAAACTGGATTGCCCTTGCAGGCAATCCAGTTTTTTATTAACCAAATACGCTCAGCAGGAAGCCTGCGGCGGTGGCGGAGCCGATGACACCGGCCACATTGGGGCCCATAGCGTGCATCAGCAGGAAGTTGGAGGGATTGGCCTTCTGGCCTACGGTGTTGGCCACACGGGCTGCCATAGGCACAGCGGAAACACCAGCAGATCCGATCAAGGGATTAACCTTGCCCTTAGTCAGCTTGCACATCACAACACCGCCCACCAGGCCACCTGCAGTAGAGAGCATAAATGCCACAACACCCAGAGCCACGATGGAAAGGGTCTGCAAGGTCAGGAAGTTAGAGCCAACCATGGTTGCGCCAACAGCGGTAGAAAGCAGAATGGTAACAATATTCATCAGCGCATTCTGCACGGTATCGCTCAAGCGATCCGTCACGCCCGTTTCCTTAAGCAGGTTACCCAGCATCAGGCAGCCAATAAGAGGAGCGGTATCCGGCAGCAGCATAGCAACGAACACAGCAACAACAATGGGGAAAATGATCTTTTCGGTCTTGCTGACATTTCTGGTCTGCACCATCTTGATCTTTCTCTGCTCCGGAGTGGTCAGCAGCTTCATTACAGGGGGCTGGATCAGGGGGATCAGCGCCATGTAGGAATAGGCTGCCACAGCGATAGCGCCCAACAGATGGGGAGCAAGCTTAGAAGTCAGGAAGATGGCGGTAGGGCCGTCTGCACCGCCGATGATACCGATGGATGCAGCTTCCGGACCGGTAAAGCCAAGATCCGGGGAGATCAGGTTCAAGGCAACAGCGCCAAAGAAAGCAGCAAATACGCCCAGCTGAGCAGCTGCGCCCAGCAGCAGGCTCTTGGGATTGGAAAGCAGCGGGCCAAAGTCGGTCATTGCGCCAACGCCCATAAAGATCAGGCAGGGGTACAGGCTGGTCTTAACACCGATATAAAAGATATCCAGCAGACCGCCTTCCATCAGGATCGTGCCATAGCTGATCTCGTGGTTCATAAATTTAGTCCACAGTTCCTGATTGTACATACCCGCCGCAGGCAAGTTGGTGAGCAAGCAGCCAAAAGCAATGCCACATAGCAGCAGCGGTTCAAATTTTTTCACAATGGCTAAGTAAAGCAGCACACAGGCAATGATGATCATTACCAGGTTCTGCCAGCCACCGTCACCGAAACCGGCAAACAGCGCGGCAAAGCCGGAGCTGTTCCACAGGTCCAGGAGAACTTTACCAACATCGATCATGGAAAGCCTCCTTAGCCGATGACCACCAGGGCATCACCGGTGTTGACAGATGCGCCCTTGGACACGACCACCTGAGTAACTGTGCCGCTCTTGGGAGCCATGATCTCGTTTTCCATCTTCATAGCTTCCAGCACACACAGAACCTGACCTTCCTTAACTGCCTGACCGGCAGAAACATTGACCTTCAGGATGGTGCCGGGCATGGGAGCATTTACAGCCTCACCTGCGCCGGTGACTGCGGGAGCAGCAGCGGGGGCGGGTGCAGCGGCAGGTGCGGCAGCGGGAGCTGCCACGGGGGCAACAGCTACAGGAGCGGGAGCAATGGCTTCATATTCGCTCAGCAGCATAGCTTCACCGGCCTCTACCTCTACTTCGTAGGTGCGGCCATTCAGAGTTACCTTATATTTCATCTTACTCTACCTCCTTAATGGAAATGAAACGCAGCTCATTCAGGGGCTTGCCCATCTTATCGGCAACAATTGCCATAATCATAGCCGCGGTCTTGGGTTCAACATTGTAAAGCTTTAATTCGCCGGCAGAACCGGGTGCAGTCGGCTTGGGAGCTTCCTCTGCTACCACATCAGCAGCAACAGGTGCAGCAGCCTGGGCCTTGCGATCCTTCATCACAAAGACCTTGCCAATGATCGTTACCACGATCATCAACAAAATCAGACCGAAGAACACCATAGCATATCCCAAAACAGCAACGATAGATGCGTTCAAAAGATCTATGTTTACCAGATCCACCTCTGTAAGCAAAACAGGAGAAAACATACGAACGCCTCCTTAAGCTTCGGTAATGGTATAGGTAGCCATATTCTCTTCCTTGGCCTTGCGCTCTTCAAAGAACTTTTCTGCCAGGTTGGGGAAGGCAATGTAGGAAAGCACATCCTCATCGCTTCTTGCGATACCTGCCAGCTTTTCACGGGTGGGCCCTACGATGGGAGCCAGGGTATCGGCATAGCGGCCTTCCAGAGGCTTTTCGTCACCCAGGATCTGTGCCTGGATCTCTGCATTGATGGGAGCGGGAGTAATGCCGTACTCACCGCGGCAGTATGCCTTGATCTCCTTGGACACGGTCTTGTACCGCGCACCGTCCAGGACATTGCGGACAGCCTGCACGCCAACCATCTGGCTGGTGGGGGTAACC
>JAZOWK010000012.1:0-33780 GCA_045659205.1 Faecousia sp. | reverse complement strand
TGTGAAGAATATTATTATGGATAACATCCTGGCAGGTGATATCTATATCCGCGCTAAGGAACTGCATTTTACTACCGATGCTCCCAGAGCGGTGTTCCTGGTTCGCCAGGTAGGTCATAGCGATGTAGCGATCGTGGATGTGCTCTCCAGCCTCTTCCCCGATAAGCTGCAGGATTTTGTCCTGAGCATCAATGAGAGCGATGTGGCTGTGATCAAGCAGCTGAGCTCTGTTCCCTCCGCTGAGGAACTGGAGCGCCTGGCTCGCAATATGGAAGAAACGCTGAAGAACGAACTGTTCATCAAGTGCGTTATCGGTATCGGTACCGTAGCAAACCACCTGCGGGAACTGAGCGATGCTTATAAGGAAGCTCAGACCGCCATCGAAGTGGGTAAGGTCTTCGATACCGAGAAGAGCATCATGCACTATGAGAACCTGGGAATCGGCCGTCTGATCTATCAGCTGCCCACCACCCTGTGCGATATCTTCCTGACCGAGGTATTTAAGAAGAATACCATCGATGCTTTGGATCAGGAGACCCTGTTTACCATCAACAAGTTCTTTGAAAACAATCTGAACGTGTCTGAAACCTCCCGTAAGCTTTTTGTTCACCGCAACACCCTGGTGTACCGCCTGGAAAAGATCAAGAAGCTCACCGGTCTTGACCTGCGGGAATTTGACCACGCCATCGTGTTTAAGGTGGCGCTGATGGTGCGTAAGTATCTGTCCAGCAGAGATGCCCACTAAACATTGAACTTTTTATGCCGCGCAGAGTAAACTGCGCGTCATATTTTTTCCTTTTCCATAATTTTTCAAGGCCTTTGCATTGACAGTTTTTCGGGTTTATGTTACAATTTTGTTACTCAACAACGGAAATTGAGGTAGAGAGAAATGATCGATTTTAATGATGTTGTCAAGTCCTATTCTGTAGGCACCCAGGCGCTTAAGGGCGTGAGCATGCAGATCGAGGATGGCGACTTTGTATTTTTGGTGGGCCCTTCCGGTTCCGGTAAGTCTACCGTCATTAAGCTGATTACCGGAGAGCTGAAGCCCACCTCCGGTTCTGTTCATGTTAACGGCTATTCTTTGGAGCGTATCCGCAAGCGGGAGATCCCTTATCTGCGGCGCACCGTAGGTGTTGTGTATCAGGATTTCCGCCTGATCGATAATATGACGGTTTATGACAATGTGGCTTTTGCCATGCGTGTCATCGGTGCAAGGGAAAAGGAGATCCGGGAGCGGGTGCCTTATGTGCTGGAGCTGGTGGGTCTGCAGAATAAGAGCCGCCGCCACCCCACGGAGCTTTCTGGCGGTGAGCAGCAGCGGCTTGCCATCGCAAGAGCGCTGGTGAACAATCCTTCCACTATTATTGCTGACGAGCCTACCGGTAACTTAGACCCGTCTCTTGCTTTGGAGATTATGAATCTGCTGCAGGAGATCAACAATTTGGGTACTACGGTGCTGGTGGTCACCCACGCATTGGAGCTGGTGGACCGGTTCCGCAAGCGGGTCATCGTTCTCAATGACGGCCTGGTGGTAAGCGACGGAATGGATGGTTATAACGCATGAAGATAAATAATGTCGGTTATTTGATTAAAGAGGGCATCCGGGGAATTTTCCTCCACGGCTTTATGTCCTTCGCTGCCATCTGCGTTACGGTGGCCTGTCTTCTGATCATGGGTACATTCTCCTGCTTCAGCTACAACCTGGGGCTGATGGTGGAAGACCTGAATCAGACCAATGAAGTGATCGTTTATATTGACGATACATATACCCTGGATAAAGCCAAGAGTGTAGATACCGAGCTGCGTCGGCTGGATCATTTGGTGGCAGATACGGAGTTTGTCCGTCGGGAAGATGCTTTGCAGAGCTTTATCGACGATTCCGGCAAGCCTGACCTGTATGAGGGTGTGGCTTCGGATGCCCTGGAGCACCGGGTAAAGGTGATCCTGAAGGACAACCGGGATCTGGAAGAAGCTATTGCGCTTTTTAAGACCATGGAAGGCGTCACCGATGTGCGGGCAGCCGAAGAGCTGGCCACCTTCTTTGTGACTGTGCAGGAAGTGGTGCAGATCATTTCCTTTGTGGTGATCGTGGCGCTGGTACTGGTTTCTGGCCTGATCATTTCCAATACGGTAAAGATCGCTATGAACGAGCGTCGGGAAGAGATCGGCATTATGCGTATGGTAGGCGCGACCAATGGTTTTATCCGTCTGCCCTTCGTGGTGGAGAGCTTGATCCTCGGTTTGGTGGGCGCTGGTCTTTCCTTCGGCCTGCAGTGGCTCTTGTACGATGCAGTGGCGGTGCGGCTGAATGCCCTGTTTGACAGCGCCTGGTTGCGGTTCGTGCCCTTTACCCAGCTGGTGGCTCCTATGGCGATCCTGTTTGCTTTCTTTGGTCTGCTGGTCGGTTTGGTGGGCAGCTTTAACTCCATAAGGAAGTATATGGACGTTTGATTTTTCTTTGAGGTGAACTATGAAGCATAAGACAAAATGGATATCTGCCCTGGCCTGTGTGCTGGCAGTGATGCTCCTTTTCTCTTCTGCGGGAAGCATGCTGCCCAGTTATGTGCAGGCGGCAACTTCTGCAGAGCTGGAAGAGCAGCTGAAGGAGCTGGAAGCCCAGAAGGGTGAAGTGGACGCGGAGATTGCCGGTCTTCGAAGCCAGATATCCAATACGGAAAATGATATGCTCCGCAAGGTGCAGGAAAAAAGCGTGATCGATCAGGAGATCGGCCTGCTGAGCAAAAAAATGGTGCTGACCAACGATGAGATCACGACACTGAGCCTGCTCATCGCAGATAAGCAGGATGAGCTGGACAGAGCGCAGGCAGAGCTTGCGCGGCTGCAGGAAGAAAATAAGCTGCGTATCCGGGCAATGGAAAAGAATGGTCGTTTCTCTTACTGGTCTGTCCTTGCCAACGCAAACAGTTTCTTTGATTTCCTGGATCGGATGTATATGATCAATGAGATCCGGGCTGAGGATGAGCGCCGGCTGCAGGAAATGAAGACTGCAACTGAACAGGTGGCTGCCGCCCAGGTGGTGCTGCAGGAAAAGCAGGTGCAGCTGAATGGTACGCTTGCGGAGCTGGAAGGTATGCAGGCGGTCCTGGAAGTAAAGCGGGCGGATGCCGATGAGATTCTTTTGCAGCTGCAGGCGGATCGAGAAGAATTCCAAAAGCTGATGGACGAATCGGAAGATAAGCAGCACGCGCTGATGGATCAGATCGCCCAGAAAAATAATGAGATCGAGGATGCCAAGTACAGAGAGTGGCTGGCTGCCCAATCCGGTGATTGGCGGATCCCCTGTGAGTATACCGTGCTGACCAGTGCCTTTGGCCCTCGTATTCATCCCATTACCGGTGAAGTGGGCAAGATGCACAACGGCGTAGATTTGGCAGGCCCTTACGGCATTCCCGTATATGCTGCCCGGTCAGGCTATGTAAGTGTGGCAGCCTATGAAGCCGGCGGCGCAGGCTGGTATGTTTCTCTCGGTCACGGTGACGGCTTTGGCTCTATCTATATGCACTTGGACCGCTATGTGGTTTATGCCGGTCAGACTGTGGAGAAGGGTCAGATCATTGGTTACTTAGGCTCTTCCGGCGGCTCTACCGGCCCCCACCTGCACTTTGGTATCCACAAGAGCGGTGAAGGCTGGGTCAATCCCGCCCTGTACGTAAATCTTTATTAAGGAGATCAGGCTATGAACCGGAAAAAGTGGGTCAGCGTTTTGGCAGGCGTTATGGCAGTCATTTTGCTGCTGGGCCTTGTGTCTTCTGCTCTGATCATTTTGTTTGCATGATTCCGCGCCCACAGCTTTTTAGCTGTGGGCTGCGCTTTTGAGGTGTTTTTATGGAAAACAATAAGGATAAGATCCTGAATTTCGTGATGAAAACGGTATCCTACATCCTGGTGGCGGCGCTGGCCAGCGTCCTGACCCTGGTGCTGTACACCCCTGTCAGCAACCTGATTCCCTATACGATTTATCCTGACGGAAACGGGCAGGCCACTGACGAAGTGGAGCAGACTGCCGATAAGCTGCGGCAGCTATTAAACCTCATCGATTACTGCCACGTGGCGGATGTGGATGTGCAGGTTCTGGGCGACGCAGCGGCGCAGGCTATGGTGGAAGCCACGGGAGACCAGTGGAGCACTTATGTTTCCGCTTCTTATTTTGACAGTTATGTGGAAAATCAGAACAATGCTTATGTAGGCATCGGCATTACGATTTTGGCAGACAGCAGCGAAGATGGCTTCGTCATCCAGCAGGTAGACCCGGATGGCCCTGCCAAGGCAGCAGGCATTTTGCCGGGAGACATCCTGGTGGAAGCAGAGGGCCAGTCCTTTGCCGGGCAGACTACGGAATTTGCCGCCAGCTTGATCCGGGGCGAGGAAGGCACGAAGGTAACTGTGGGCGTACTGCGGAATGGAGAAAAGCTGACCTTTACAGTGGAGCGGAAGACCATTTATGAAACGGTAGCAGCCGGTCAGCTTTTGGATGGCAATGTGGGCTATGTGCTGATCGCCAATTTTAATGCCGGCTGCGCCCAGCAGACCATCGAAGTGATCGAAGATCTGCTGGAGCAGGGTGCGGAGTCTTTGCTTTTTGATGTGCGGTTTAATCCCGGCGGCTATAAGCACGAGCTTGTGGCGCTGCTTGACTATCTGCTGCCTGAGGGTAAGCTCTTTACCAGCGTGGATTACACCGGTAAAGAGATTATCGACTGGTCGGATGCAGACCAGCTGGAGCTGCCTATGGCGGTACTGGTGAACGGATATAGTTATAGCGCTGCAGAGTTCTTTGCCGCTGCGTTGGAAGAATATGACCGGGCGGTTGTAGTGGGCTCTCCTACGGTAGGCAAGAGCTATTATCAGGTGACTTTGGAGCTTAGTGACGGCTCTGCGGTGGCCCTGTCCACCGGTAAATACTATACCCCCAACGGCGTAAGCCTTGCCGATGAGGGTGGCCTGAAGCCGGGTGTTTTGGTAGAGGTGGATGAGGAAACGGAAGCCCTGATTTATGCCCAGGTACTGCCCTTGGATGAGGATGTTCAGGTTTTAGCTGCGCTGGAGGCCTTAAAAGGGGAATAAACAGGGGGAAAAGTTCTAAAAATCCCTTGACGCACCGTGTTTTTTCTTTTATAATGTTCGGAGCTATGGAAATTTTTGCTTGAGAAAGGAACTTAAGTATGGCAAAGGAATTTAAGATTACCAGTCTGCGTCTTGCTGACCTGGAAAAGGAACTGAATTATTTGAAGACCACCCGGGAGCGTGAGATTGCTGCAATGATCGCAGAAGCCCGCTCTTACGGTGACTTGTCCGAAAACTCTGAGTACGATGCTGCCAAGAATGAGCAGGCTAAGCTCTACGGCCGCATTGCCGAGATCGAGGATATCCTGTCCCACGCTGTGATCATCGAAGATGAGAACGAGGCCACCGGCCGTGTGGGCCTGGGCTGCACTGTGACCGTTGAGAATGTGGAAACCGGTGTTCGTACCGATTACCGCATCACCGGCTCTCAGGAAGCCAACCCCATGGAGTTTAAGCTCTCTGACGATTCTCCCTTCGGCCGTGCCGTTGTAGGCAAGTCCGCAGGCGATACCTTTATCGTCAATGCGCCCGCCGGCTCTTACACCATGAAGGTCATCGAAGTTAAGCGCGAGGGCTAAGCTATGGCAGAATTTGTACAGCAGGCAGAAATGCCTGTATCTGAGCAGGCCCAGATCCGCCGGGATAAGCTGGCGGCTTTGCAGGCCGAAGGCCGTGATCCTTTTGTTATCACCAAGTTTGATGTGACCGACGATTCTGCATCCATTAAGGCGGATTACGATGCCTTTGAGGGTAAGACCGTTCGTGTTGCCGGCAGACTGATGAGCAAGCGGGGTCAGGGCAAGGTAATGTTCTGCGACCTGCAGGATAATACCGGCCGCATCCAGCTGTTTGTGAAGATCGATGAGCTGGGTGAAGAGGAATATGCCCGCTTCAAGAAGAACGATATCGGTGATATCGTCGGTGTTGAGGGCGAAATTTTCAAGACCAAGACCGAGGAGATTTCCGTTCGGGCAAAGCAGGTAACGCTTCTGAGTAAGTCCTTGCTGCCCCTGCCTGAAAAGTTCCACGGCCTGACCGATAAGGAGATCCGTTTCCGTCAGAGGTATGTGGATCTGATGGTCAATCCTGAGGTAAAGCGCAACTTTATCATCCGTTCCCGGTTTATTAAGTTTATGCGTAATTACCTGGATAATATGGGTTATATCGAAGTGGAGACTCCGGTGCTGAACACCATCGCCGGCGGCGCTTCCGCCCGTCCCTTTGTTACCCATCATAACACCCTGGATATCGATATGTATATGCGTATCGCCACCGAGCTGCCCCTGAAGCGGCTCATCGTTGGTGGTATGGACCGGGTGTATGAGATCGGCCGTATCTTCCGTAACGAGGGTATGGACCCCAAGCACAACCCCGAATTCACTTTCGTTGAGCTGTATCAGGCTTATGCGGATTTCCACGATATGATGGATATTTGCGAGGGCATCATCTCCGGCGCTGCCAAGGAGATTCTGGGCACTTACGAAGTAGAGTGGATGGGAGAAAAGATCAACCTTGCTCCCGGCTGGCGCCGTATGACTATGGTGGAAGCCGTCAAGGAGCATGTGGGTATCGACTTTGGCGCTATCACCGACGATGCCGAGGCCGTGGCTGCTGCCAAGGCTAAGGGCGTAGAGCTTGCTGATGCTGCTGAAAAGACCTGGGGCAACGCTCTGTATGCTTGCTTCGATCAGAAGGTGGAAGAGCATCTGGTGCAGCCTACCTTTATCACCATGTACCCTGTGGAGGTAAGTCCTCTTACCAAGCGCAGCCCCAGCGATCCCCGGCTCACCGAGCGCTTCGAGGCCTTCATCTGCCACTCTGAAATGGGCAACGCTTACTCCGAGCTGAACGATCCCATCGATCAGCGCGCTCGCTTTATGAAGCAGGTAGAGCAGCGGGAGCGTGGCGACGACGAAACGGAAATGCTGGATGAGGACTTCCTCACCGCTATGGAATACGGTATGCCTCCCACGGGCGGTATGGGCATCGGTATCGACCGCTGCGTGATGCTGCTTACCGGCTCTGATACCATCCGGGAAGTCATCCTGTTCCCCACCATGAAGCCCCTGGATTGATATGTTACAATAACCCAAGATGTCTTTTGATATCTTGGGTTATTCTATAAACGCTTATAAAATAGAAAGGGCGTGAAACTGTGTTAAGGTTAAGAAATGGCAGCCGAGTGCCTTCTCCGGAATTGCTTTCAGAGGGATATACGTATGAGGAACACGGCTTTACCGCAAATGTGGGTGCCGATAAACTGGAAAGTTTGCTTGCGCACTTTATTGCCATCCATAAAGCGTACATCTTTTTCATTTTGGAGTTGCCTGCAAAACTGACAAAAGAAAAACAGATTCGCCCTGGTGTGGTAGAAACGCTGCATAAAGATGTGTACTACATTGATGGATGCAACCAGGAAAAAGCTTTGGCGATTTTAAGTAAAACTATAGAAATTTTGCTTAATGACGGTCTGTGTTCCTTTGGCTTTGGATGTCACAAATCCCATGATGAAATTATGGTAGGAAAGTACAATGTGGTGACCGTCTATACCCAGAACAGGTCTGTGTTTGACGGCTTTTTCGAAGTTCATAAAATCCCGCGGGTGGAAGAACTTATCACTGCTTGGGACACATTTACAAAGGATGCCCCCGGCGATTCTTTCTGCATAGATGTAGACGGAAAAAGCATATATGATATTCCGGATCTGTTGAAGGACTGGGGCATCTACCTTGCAGAACAAAGAGAAGATAATTGACACTTGGACTAATGGATACAAAAACGGACTATGGAATTTCCATAGTCCGTTTTATTGCAATTAAAAGGGCGGTGTGGTATGATGAAAAAAAGGACGGTGATATTATGAAGGTGAAATTACTGGTATGGCTTGGACAGCTGATTTTAGGCAAGGCCTTTTCGGATGATGAGCCGAGAGCAGATATGTATATGCCTGTGTGGCTGCTTGCTTTCTCTTTACTTTTGCTTGTGGCGGGCGTGGCATTGAGCATTTATGCGATTGTAAGTCTTTTTTTCGGTGTAGTGCTTGCAGCTGTGTTTTGTTTACTTTTTGGCGCAGCAGCATTTTTGTGTTGGAAAAATCAAACCATTCGTATGCTTTCCGATGATGTTTTCGTATACACCACGTTTTTGGGGAATGAAAAGACTTACCGGTTTAGCCAGATCAAAGGACTTAAAAGAAATAATGATTCCATGACGTTGTTTGTGGGTGATGGAAAGGTACATATAGAATCCTCGGCATGTATCACCAGCCGTTTGGCGGCACGTATTAACCGTCAACTGGAGGAACTGTATAACAACGGACAATAATTGGGGAAATATAATGCAGGGCGGTGATGTTATGGGCTTTATGGATGCGTATAAGCGGCTGGAAAAATTGTGCCGGGATTCTCTTGACGATGACCGGGGTGTTTCTGCTTATATTGACGAGATGCAAAATACTCCGCGGGGCGCTAATTTTGTGGATAACTGGAATACAGACTTAAAGCAGCTGAAGCATTACCGCTGGGTGCGCAATCAGATTGCTCACGACCCGGCTTGCACCGAAGAGAATATGTGCGCTCCTGCTGATGAAAAGTGGATCAAGGCTTTTTACAAGCGCATAATGGAGCAAACAGATCCCCTTGCCCTATACCGGAAAGCCACCCGGAAAAGCAAATCTGTGGCAATACGGAAAGAGCAGCAGAAAAAAGGACAATGGAAGTGGATCGCCCTGATTGTGGCGGCAGCCTTGCTTTTGCTCATTTTGGCATATTGCTTGTGGGAAAATACTGCCCTGCAGCTGAATACTTATACGGTGAAAAACGAAAAGCTGCCGGAGTCGTTCCGGGGTTTCCGGATCGCGCAGGTCTCTGATTTGCACAACCGGCAAATGGGCGCAAATAATGAAAAGCTGCTGGAAATGCTGCGGTCGGCAGAGCCGGACATCATCGTGATTACCGGTGATCTGGTGGACAGCCGGGAAACGGATGTGGCAGTGGCGCTGCATTTTGCTGAAAAGGCTATGAGAATCGCGCCGTGCTATTATGTAACGGGAAACCACGAGTCAAGGATATCCGTTTACGAGGAATTGAAAAACGGCTTGCTTAACATAGGTGTAACTGTCCTTGAAAATGCGGTTATACCCATACGTCGGGCAGATGATTATATTCTTTTGATGGGTGTGCAGGATCCCGGTTTTTATGCAGATGTGAGCGATGAAATCGCAATGAGAAATAGCCTGCAGTCTTTTGATCGGGAACAGGGTACTTTTACAGTTTTGCTTTCTCACAGACCGGAATTGTTTCACATTTATGTGGAAAACAATATAGATCTGGTATTTTCCGGCCATGCCCACGGCGGGCAGATCCGTTTGCCTTTTGTCGGTGGTTTGTATGCCCCGAATCAGGGCCTTTTCCCGGAATATGATGCCGGTGCTTACACGCAAAACGGCACGACGATGTTCGTCAGCCGGGGCGTAGGAAACAGTCTGTTTCCGTTGCGCTTTAATAACCGCCCGGAAGTACTGCTAATCCAATTGGATAATGGACTCTAACCTTGAAAAAGAGAAATTGGAGAAGCTTAAGAATGTATTGGTTGGATAGTGTTTGTAATGAGAAAAGTGTAAACTGCTCAGTTTACACTTGGGGTTGATTTTCCGGATAGGGCGCGTTATGATATTTACATAAACAGCTGAAAGTGAGGCATGATGTATGTCAAACAGGAAACGGCCGCTTACATATTTTGGAGCAGCACTGCTGGGTATGTTGGATGCGGCCCGGGTGCGGCACTATCGGTTTTATGAAGCCATTGGTATCACAAGGGCGTATTTTTATGAGATTTTGCGGGAGTTGCCGCCGTCACCGGAAGTGATGGAGAACATTTTGGACACATTGGATGAGATTCTTCCGGAAGACCCGGAGCGACGCACATTTTTACTGGATCAAGCAGCGAAAACAAAAGGGGAGATCCCGCCGGATATTTATGAGGCTATTTGTGCGAATCCGGAACAGTGGAACAAGTTGCGTAAGTATTTAAAAAGACATATGTAAGTAATGACCTGCTGCGAAATGCAGCAGGTCATTGATTTAGCCAGCCGAAATACCTGCTTCCTATAGATAGTGTAAACTGGGTAGTTTACACTATCTATAAAATCAAGGGAATATTTGTGCAGTATAAACTGCTCGGTTTACAATGTATATATAACCGAATGGATCTTTGGCAATGTAAACTGATTAGTTTACATTGTTTGTATAGCAGGAGGTGTCATTGTGAGTGTAAACCAAGCAGTTTACACTATTTGTAGGACGATGGGTATCTTCGAGAGTGTAAACTGAGTGGTTTACACTATGGCGGTTACGGCTGACGGTTATATTGGGTGGTGAGTATGGAGCGGTATTCAGGTATCGTTTGCATTTTTGCCGGGTTTACAGTATAATATAAAATATGTAATTATCGGCAGAAAGATGAAAATTGGCTTTTAGACCGGAAAGGAACGCTGGCTGAGTTATTTTCTCGCGTGTTGCTATCCAATGCGGTGCTGAATACATTATACCGACATACTGAAGCTGGGCGGCACAAAAACTTATATTATGGAGATTTAAGATGGATATAGAGAGAATCATTTCAAAAATGACGCTGCAAGATAAGATCGCCATTTGCGAGGGCGCGTCCTTTTGGAAGACCAGAGCTTACGAAAAATACGGTATCCCCGAATTGTTTATGTGCGACGGCCCTCATGGTCTGCGTAAACAGGAGACAAAGGGCGGTAACGATAATTTGGGCATTAACAAATCCCGGCCCGCTACCTGCTTTCCCACCTCTGTTACCACGGCCTGCAGTTGGGATCCGGCGCTTACGGAGGAAATCGGCAAGGCCATTGGCGAAGAGGCCCGTAATCAGGGTGTGGGTCTGGTTCTTGGCCCTGGCTGTAATTTGAAAAGAAATCCCTTGTGCGGACGAAATTTTGAATATTATTCTGAAGATCCGTATTTGTCCGGCAAAATGGCAGCAGGCTTTATCAAAGGTGTGGAAGGGCAGGGGATCGGTACCAGCCTGAAGCACTTTGCTGCCAATTCCCAGGAGCTGAGCCGTCTGACTTCTGATTCTGTGATGGACGAACGCACCTTGCGGGAGCTTTACCTTGCCGGTTTTGAAATTGCGGTGAAGGAAGGCAAGCCCGCCACGGTGATGTGCGCTTATAATAAGCTAAATGGCACTTATTGCAGCGACAATAAAGAATTGCTCACGGATATTTTACGGGAAGCCTGGGGCTTTGACGGTATGGTAGTTACCGATTGGGGCGCGATGAATGACCGGATCGCAGGCTTTAAGGCCGGTTGCGACCTGAATATGCCCGGATCAAGTGATTATATGTTCAAGGAAACGATGAAGGCTGTAAAAAACGGCACGCTTTGCGAAGAAGATATTGATAACTCCGTTCGTCGCATCTTAAAGCTGGTGTTCCGGGCGCAGGAAACCTTAAAAGGAGAATTTGCCTGCGATTATAAGGCCCATAATGACCTTGCCCAAAGAGCGGCAGAACAGGGCGCGGTGCTGCTTAAAAATGAAAATAGCCTTCTGCCCTTGCAGGAAAATACAAAGGTGGCCATCATTGGCGCTATGGCGCAAAAGATGCGCTATCAGGGCGTAGGCTCCAGCCATGTCAATCCTATGGAATTGACCCAGCCGGTGGAAGGCTTTGCCGGCTGCGTGTATGCTGCCGGTTGTGATGACCGGGGAGATACTACCGAGGAAATGCTGGCCCAGGCGGCAGCGGCTGCAAAGGGATGTGAAGTTGCGGTGGTGTTTGCCGGTCTTCCGGAGCAGTATGAATCGGAAGGCTTTGACCGGGAAGATATGCAAATGCCCCAGGGCCATATCCGGATGATCCGGACGGTGGCGGCAGCCAATCCCAATACCGTGGTGGTGCTACAGTGCGGCAGCCCTGTGGAATGCCCCTGGGCAGAGGAAGTAAAGGCGATCTTGTATATGGGTCTGTGCGGTCAGGCTGGCGGCGGGGCGGCAGCCAATTTGCTCTATGGCAAGGTGAATCCTTCCGGTAAGCTGGCAGAAAGCTGGCCTTTTGCTTATGAGGATGTTCCCTCGGCAGATGTTTATTGCCGGACGAAAGATGCGCTGTATGCAGAGGGCATTTACACCGGCTACCGGTATTATGACAAAGCAGGTGTGCCGGTGCGTTGGCCCTTTGGCTACGGCTTGAGCTATACAAGCTTTGCCTATTCTGATTTGCGTGTAGAAGGCAGCGCCGTTTCTGTGGAGCTGACCAACACCGGTAAAATCGCTGGCGCTGAGGTCGCCCAGCTGTATGTGGCTGCGCCCCAGGATGGCATCCACCGGCCGGTGCGGGAGCTGAAAGGCTTCCAAAAGGTATTCTTGCAGCCGGGTGAAACCAAGACAGTTACATTCTGCTTGAATGACCGCAGCTTTGCCCTTTGGCAGGATGGTTGGAAGATCTCCGGCGGTGAGTATCGCATAGAGGTGGGCGGCCTTTATCAGAGCATCCAGGTCACCGGTGAAGCAGCTCAAATTCCTGCCTGGCAGGCAGGCTCCTGGTATGAAACCTGCAAGGGTAAGCCCAGCTGCCAGCAGCTTGAAAAGCTGGTGGGGAAGGTTCCTGTTCAACTTCCTGCAACAAAGGGCAGCTACACCATGAACAGTACTGTGCTGGAAATGAAGGAAGATTCCTTTGTGATGCGGGTTTTGTACAAAGGGGTGGAAGGAATGATGGCCAAGGATAACGGCGGTAAGGTGGACTACAGCAATCCGGAGTTTAAGATGATGATGAATTGCTCCGTAGGCGGCCCGCTCAGAGGTATGCAGATCTCCGGCGGTATCAAAGGCGGCATTATGCCCGGCTTGCTGGAAATGGCCAACGGTCACTTCTTCAAAGGCCTTTGGAAGATGATAAAAGGTTAAATAAATGCCGCTAAGGATCGCTCCTTAGCGGCATTTATTGTCGGGCATCTTTTTTATACGGAAATTTGCGTAATTGGGCGGCACAGGCATTATTTCCCCTTTTATTATTGGGGGAATTATGCTATAATAGTAGAAATTTTGAGGAAGGCGCGTTTAGAATGGAGAAAAAGCTAATATTTCGTCCGGTGTTGCCGGAGGAAGCGCCGAAGGTGTTTTCCTTGGTGATGAGCCGGGTTGCGTGGATGGATCGGGTGGGCATCCACCAGTGGAACGATACCAAATACGATGAGCGCTATCCCCTTTATTATTACGAGCAGAAGGCCAAAGATGGGGAACTGTTTGTATTGGAGGAAAAGGGTGAATTTCTGTGTGTTGGCGCTCTATTCCGGGAGGATGTGCGGTGGCCTGAGCAAGCGAAGGCTTTGTATCTGCACCATTTTGCCGCGAAAGTGGATGTAAAGGGCATTGGCAGTTTGTTTTTACAGGAAGCAGAAAATTATGCCAAGGCTCAGGGTATGGAATATATGCGCCTGGATTCAGCCATTGGCAACAAAAATTTGGAAAATTACTACGCATCCCGTAGTTATACCGAATGTGGTCGCTGCCAGGACGGCCTGTATAAGGGCATCCTGCGGCAAAAGAAATTGTGAGGGGATCAAAATGGATGTAACAAAGATCAAGCTGATGGCCTTTGATTTGGACGGCACGCTGACCCAGCATAAACAGCCTTTACAGGGTGAGAACTTGGAAACCATGCGTTGGTTGGCAGAAAAGTATATCCTGGTAATGGTGGGAGCAGGACAGACCATGCGGATTTTCAATCAGATGGGCCAGTTCCCCTTAGATATTATCGGCAACTACGGTATGCAGTACGCCCGGTATGACAAAGAAAGTAAAAGCCTTGTGACGGTGGAGGATGCCTGTATTCCTTGCGATAAGGTGTCTGTGGATGCACGGATCACTGCTTTGCGGGAAAAGTATGGTTATACAGAATTTAAGGGTGACAATGTGGAATTTCACCCCTCCGGCTGCGTCACCTTCCCCATTTTAGGTACAAAAGCGGATATTGCGGACAAGCTGGCCTTTGATCCTGACCGCAGCAAGCGCCGTGCAATTTACGAGGAAGTGAAGGCGGCTTTCCCGGAGTTTACCGTGTTCGTAGGCGGTTCTTCTTCCTTTGATATGGCCCCCGCCCCCTATGATAAGTACTATGCCCTTAGCAAGTATTGCGAAGAAAAGGGTATCGCGCACGAGGAAGCGGTGTTCGTGGGTGATGATTACGGCCCCGGTGGCAACGATGAATCGGTTTACAAGTCTGACATCCCCTTTATTTGCGTGGATGATTATCGGGATTTCCCCCGTTTGGTAAAGGAGCTTTTATGAGTACATATTCTGTAAGTGATTTGTTAAATAAGACATTAGATTGCGGCTGCGGCTGCACCCATAGCTCCAAGGTGGAGCGGGTGGTCATCCGGGAAAATGCCATGGATTGCCTGCCGGAGCTGATGGCGCATTATGGCTATAAAAAGGCCTATATCATCTGCGATGTAAATACCTGGGTTGCGGCGGCAGAGCAGGTAAATGATATTTTGCGCGCTGCCGGCTGCAGAACGATCGTCTGCAAGCTGCAGGATAAGGAGCTTGTTCCCGATGAAAAGGCGCTGGGTTATGTAACGATGCAGTACGATCCTACCTGTGATGTGATCATCGGTGTGGGTACAGGTGTACTGAACGATACCAGCAAATTTTTCAGCCACCGGATGAAGATGCCTTACTTTATCGTAGCCACCGCTCCTTCCATGGATGGCTTTGCCTCCACCGGCGCGGCCCTCATCAGCGAGAACTTGAAAACCACTTATAATGCCCATGTACCCCAGGCAATCATCGGCCCGGTGGAAGTGCTGGCGGCGGCGCCCATGGATATGATCAGCGCCGGTCTTGCAGATATTTTGGGTAAGTTTACCTGCCTGATCGATTGGAACTTGGCAAGAGAAATTAATGGGGAATATTACTGCCCTTATATCGAAGGACTGGTGCGGGCATCCTTAAAAAAGGTGATGGACAATGCGTCCAAGGCAGCGCAACGGGATCATACTGCTATTGCCAATATTATGGAAGCTCTGGTGGTTACCGGTATTGCCATGGAATACGCAGGCAATTCCCGCCCCGCCTCCGGTGCGGAGCATCACCTGTCCCACTATTGGGAAATGCAGTACCAGGCACAGGGCCGTAAGGCGGTGCTCCACGGCACAAAGGTGGGCATCGGCACGGTGGCCGTTACCTGGCTTTATAATAAGCTGAAAGAAACTTCTGTGGACTTTGCCCAGGTGCGGCAGAATACAGAGTTTGATTTTGACGGCTGGAAGGAAAAAATGACCGCAGCCTACGGTGTTTCTGCCCCCGGCGTCATCGCTCTGGAGCAGAAGGTGGGCAAGAATGCCCCGGAGGGTCGGCTGCAGCGTCTTGCTGCGGCAGAAAGCAAGTGGGAAAGCCTGCAGAAGATGATTGGGGATATGATTCCCACGGTTGAAATCATGGAGCAGACTCTCAGCCGTTTGGACGGCGCGATTCGCCCCAATCAGGTGGGCATCGACCGGGATATGTTCTTTGACAGCGTCCGTTATGCCAAGGAAGTGCGGGATCGGTTTACGATTTTGCAGCTGCTGTGGGACTTGGGCCTTATGGAGCAATTTGCCCGGGAACTGACGGATTATATGTACAGCTGATTGCATTTTGTGTAAAATCCGGTTACAATAAGAGAAAACCAAGAAAAGAAGGTTTCGTTTATGAATTTTGACAGCAAATGTTTGCATGCCGGCTACAGACCCGGCAATGGTGAGCCCCGGAATATTCCCATTATCCAGTCTACAACCTTCCGATATGAGACCAGCGAGGATATGGGCAAGCTTTTTGATCTGGAGGCATCCGGCTATTTCTATACCCGCTTGCAGAATCCTACCTCTGATGCGGTGGCGGCCCGGCTTTGTGAATTGGAGGGCGGCAGCGCAGCGATGCTCCTGTCTTCCGGTCAGGCGGCATCCTTCTTTGCCATTTTCAATATTGCATCCGCAGGCGATCATATCGTGTCTTCCACCTCCATTTACGGCGGCACATATAACCTGTTTGCTGTGACGATGAAGCGGATGGGCATCGAGTTTACCTTTGTAGACCCGGATTGCACGGAGGAAGAGCTGTCCGCAGCCTTTAAGCCCAACACCAAGGCCCTCTTTGGTGAGACCATTGCCAACCCCGCCCTGACGGTGCTGGATATTGAGAAGTTTGCCCGTGTGGCCCACGCCCACGGTGTACCCCTCATTGTGGATAATACTTTCGCTACCCCTTACCTGTGCCGTCCCTTTGAGCACGGCGCGGATATCGTCACCCATTCTACTACCAAGTATTTGGATGGCCACGCAGCTGCCGTTGGCGGCGCTATTGTGGACTCCGGTAAGTTCGATTGGGATAAGTATGCCGACAAGTTCCCCGGCCTGACCACTCCCGATGACAGCTACCATGGTGTGACCTACACCAAGAAGTTTGGTCTGGGCGGCGCATATATCACAAAGGCTACCGCCCAGCTGATGCGGGACTTTGGCTCTACTCCCGCCCCTATGAATGCCTGGCTGCTGGGTATGGGTATGGAGACCCTGCCCCTGCGTATGGAAAAGCATTGCGCCAACGCTTTGGCGATTGCCCAGTTCCTGCAGAGCCACCCGGATGTTGCCTGGGTGCGTTATGCCGGCTTAAAGGGCGATAAGTATTATGACCTTGCTCAAAAGTATCTGCCCAAGGGCTGCTGCGGTGTGGTTTCCTTTGGCCTGAAGGGCGGCCGCAAGGCAGCGGAGGCCTTTATGGCAAAGCTGCAGCTTTGCTCCATTGCTACCCACGTAGCTGATGCCAAGACCTGCATTTTGCATCCCGCTTCTGCTACCCATCGGCAGATGAACGATCAGGAGCTGATCGCCGCCGGTGTAGGCCCGGATCTGATCCGCCTTTCCGTGGGTATTGAAGATGCCGCGGATCTTATTGGTGATATCCGTCAGGCTTTGGAGGCTTAAAATGGGTTGTAAGTTTGATGCACAGATCTGCCGGAAAGGCACAAGCTGTGTAAAGTTTGATACTGCTATCCAGAACGGTTATCCGGAAGATATCCTGCCTATGTGGATCGCGGATATGGACTTTCAGGCGCCCCCTTGCGTGCTGAAGGCTCTTCGCGAAGCGGTTGACCACGGCATTTTCGGTTACAGCATGGTGGATGACGGTTATTTCCAGGCTGTTCACGGCTGGTTTGCCCGTCGTTTTGGCTGGAATGTGGAGCGCACCTGGATGGTGCATACCCCCGGTGTGGTGGCGGCGCTGGCAACAGCGGTGCGCTGCGCTACAAAAGAAGGGGAAAGCGTGCTGATCCAGCCGCCGGTATATTACCCCTTCTATAATGTGATCCGCACCAACGGCCGTAAGATCGTGGAAAGTCCCCTTTGCTACGAAAACGGCAAATATACCATCGATTTTGCGGACTTTGAAAAGAAGATCCGGGAAAATGATGTAAAGATGTTCATTCTGTGTTCTCCTCACAACCCCATTTGTCGGGTGTGGACAAAGGAAGAACTGGAAAGAATCGGCAGCATTTGCCAAAAGTACAGTGTTACTGTGGTGTCCGACGAGATCCACTGTGATTTTGCCCACCCCGGTCATGACCATACTCCCTTTATCGTAGCTTGTCCCCAAATGGCGGAGCGGGCCATCGTGTGTACCGCCCCCAGCAAAAGCTTTAATTTGGCTGGCCTGCAGGTGAGTAACATCTTTATTCCCGGGGAAAGCTTAAGAGCCGCTTTCCGGGAGCAGCTGGATAAAATGGCCTTCCACGAGCCCAATCAGCTGGGTCTTGTTGCTTGTAAGACCGCTTACAACAATGCAGAGCAGTGGCTTACCGGCTGTAAGGCATATATGCTGGAAAACCTGTCCTTTGTTCGCAGTTTTCTTACTGAAAAGCTGCCGGAAATTAAGCTGGTAGAGCCGGAGGGTACATACTTTGCCTGGCTGGACTGCACAGGCCTTGGTCTTTCCAAGGAGCAGCTGGATGATATGCTCATTCATAAAGCCAAGCTTTGGCTGGATTCCGGCAGTATCTTTGGCGATTGCGCCGCCCTTTTCCAGCGGATGGTGCTGGCTTGCCCCAGAGCTACTGTGGAAGAGGCGATGCAGCGCCTTTATAAGGCAGTAAAGGGCTGAAAATAAAAAGAAAAGTGCTTGCTATTTTCGAGCGTTTTCGGTACAATAAGTTTTAGTGTTTACGGAAAGGAGCGTGGAGACTATGGTGCTGGGCTATGATAACGACCTGTATATTCGCACCCAATCAGAAAATATTCGCCAGCGCATCCAGATGTTCGGCGGTAAGCTGTATTTGGAATTTGGCGGCAAGCTGTATGACGATTACCACGCTTCCCGTGTGCTACCCGGTTTCCAGCCGGACAGTAAGCTGCGGATGCTTCTGAACATCAAAGATCAGGTAGAGGTGGTTATCGCCATCAATGCCGACGATATTGAGAAGAATAAAGTCCGTGGCGATTTGGGCATCACCTATGACCGGGATGTGATCCGGCTCATCGGTATCTTCCGGGATTTTGGCCTGTATGTCAGCTCTGTGGTTTTGACCCGGTTTAACGGGCAGACCCTGGCCAAGGCATTCCAGGCTCGTCTGGAGGGTATGGGTGTAAAGGTGTATCACCATTATGCCATCGAAGGCTACCCCGGCAACATCAGCCACGTGGTCAGCGACGAAGGCTATGGCAAGAACGAATATATTGAAACCACCCGGGAGCTGGTGGTGGTTACCGCGCCGGGCCCCGGCAGCGGCAAGCTGGCTACCTGTATGAGCCAGCTGTACCACGAGCATAAGCGGGGTATGAAGGCAGGCTATGCCAAGTTTGAGACCTTCCCCATTTGGAATTTGCCCCTGAATCATCCGGTGAATTTGGCCTATGAGGCAGCCACCGCTGACCTCAAAGATGTGAATATGATCGACCCCTTCCATCTGGAAGCCTACGGTCAGACCACGGTTAATTACAACCGGGATGTGGAAGCGTTCCCTGTGCTGGTGGCCATTTTCGAGCGGATCTTAGGTCAGTGTCCCTATAAGTCCCCCACGGATATGGGTGTTAATATGGTGGGCAACTGCATCGTCAACGATCCCGTGGTGCGGGAGGCCTCTTGTCAGGAGATCCTGCGGCGGTACTATACTGCTCTTTGCGATCAGAAGCAGGGCAAGGCAGATGATGCCCAGATCCTGAAGCTGGAACTTCTGATGAAAAAGGCGGGCGTCAGCCCCGAACAGCGCCGGGTAGTTGCTCCTGCTATGGAAAAGGCAGCCGATACCGGCCGGCCTGCAGCGGCAATGGAGCTGCCTGACGGTACGATCGTTACCGGCAAGACCTCTTCTTTGCTTGGCGCATCTGCGGCTTTGCTGCTTAATGCCCTGAAAGAAATGGCGGGTGTGCCGGACGAGGTGCATCTGATTGCACCGGCAGTTATTGAGCCGATCCAAAATTTGAAGGTAGATCACCTGGGTAACCGCAATCCCCGGCTGCATACCGACGAAGTGCTCATCGCCCTTTCTATCAGCGCCGCTACCGACCCAGTGGCAGCCAAGGCGATGGAACAGCTGCATAAGCTTCGTGGCTGCGATGTCCACTCTTCCGTCATTTTGTCCGCGGTGGATGAAAAGACCTTTAAGCGTCTGGGTGTCAATGTGACTTGCCAGCCCCAATATAAAGCATAATAAAAAGGAGAGGCGTCTGCCTCTCCTTTTTTATTAAAATACCAGCTGGACTAATAACATATAAAAGACTGTGCCAGCGCCGATACTGAGCAGGCTGTTCCGCTTCCAGATGTGTAAGCCTGCCACCAAGGCGATGCCCAGCAGCTCCGGGATGCCATAGGGATACATAAGGGGGCGCACATCTTTCAGGCAGTATACCACCAGCATACCCATAATGGCGCAGGGCAGCACCTTGCCCAAATAGGTGATGACCTTGGGGGTCTGCCGTTTGCCGCCAAAGAGCAGGAAGGGTAAAAACCGGGTGGCCATGGTCACCAGCATAATGATGACCAGCATAAAAAACTCATACATGGCTTTCCCTCCTTCCGGTCTTTTGCAAAACGGTGAGCAAAATGGCCATAAGGGCCATAGAGGGAATTAAGAAGATGTCCGGCCCGAACAATACCAGACAAAGGGCCGTCGCGCCTGCGCCGATGAGGGCGGGGATGTGGTTTTTGTGGGTGATCCACTGCTCTACGAACATGGTCACGAACAAAGCCGTAAGCACAAATTCCACGCCTTCAAAGCTGATGGGAATATAAGCACCGATGAGCGCGCCCAGGGTGCAGCCGCAGATCCAGTAAATATGGTCTAAAAGGGATACCAGGAAGCAATAGGTGTGACGGCTCATACCCTCCGGGGGCTGGTTTTGGGTGACCAAGGTGTAGGTTTCGTCGGTCAGGGCGAAGATCAGGTAAGGCTTTTTCTTGCCTGCATTTTTATAATCTTCCAAAAGGGAAATGCCGTAAAACAGGTGGCGGGCATTGACCAGCAGGGTAGCAACCGCTGCCCACAGGTAGCTTGCGCCGGTGGCCATCAGGGTCACCGCCAGGTACTGGCCTGATCCTGCCAGGATGAAAAGACCCATACCGAAGGCCCACAGTACATTATAACCGCTTTCGCTAAGCAAGATGCCGAAGCCGGCGCCTAAAAACAGATACCCGGTAAGCACCGGAATTGTATCTAAAAAGGTGCGGCGTAAGGCTTTTCGATTCATTTTTCTCATCTGCCTTTCTTATCTGCAAATTATAGGTCAGCAGCGGGTCAATGTCAAGAAATGCTTGCAAATTATCTGTTTACAAGCTATGATAAATATGTATTTTTCTTGGGAGGTTTTGGTTATGAAACGGAAAATCGATCTTTGGCAGTATGCACCTCAAATCTGCGAGCAGACCGGCAAGGGCGTTTTGCTTACCACGAAAGCAGAGGGCAAGGTGAACACCATGACCATAGGCTGGGGTACGCTGGGTATCCAGTGGGGCAAGCCGATTTATACCGTGTTTGTCCGGGAAAGCCGTTATACCAAGGAAATGCTGGATAAAAACGGAGAGTTTACCATCAATGTGCCGGTAGGACAGGTGGATAAGTCCATTTTAGGCATCTGCGGCAGCCGCTCCGGAAGAGATATGGATAAGATTAAAGAACTGGGTCTTACTTTGGAGGAAAGCAACTGTATTTCCGTACCCGGCATTAAGGAGCTGCCTTTGACGCTGGAATGTAAGGTCATTTACCGGCAGGATCAGGATGCCAAAGCCATTCAGCCGGACGATATCGCCCGCTACTACCCCCAGGGGGATTTCCACACCGCTTACTACGGCCAGGTGCTGGATGCTTATATTATCGAAGATTGACAGGCTCAAGATCCTTTGCTACATTATAATATAAAGGAGGTGTCCGCAAATGAAAGATAGAGATACAGTCCGCTGGCTTTGCGGACATATCCGTAAACGCATCCCCGCGCTGATTGTCATAACTTTGACCCACGTGCTTAGCGCGGTGCTGGGTGTGCTGTTTGCGTTGGGTACACGCTGGGTCATCGACAGCGCGGTGGCACGGGATCGGGAAGGTTTTATTCTTGCCTGCGTGCTGCAGGGCGCGCTGATCCTGCTGACGCTGGTTACTTTGACCTTTGACCGGCACATTCGGGAAAAGCTTTCTGCCCAGCTGGACAGAGATTGGAAAAAGATGTTCCTGCACCGGCTTTTGGGCGGTGATTATCAGGCAGTATCGGCTTATCATACGGGCGAACTGTTGAACCGGCTGAATAACGATGTAAGAATCGTCAATTCCGCGGTGATTTCTTTAGTGCCCGGTCTTGCATCTATGACCGCCCGGCTGGTGGCGGCGCTGGCTTTCTTGGCCACTATGGAATGGAAGCTGACCCTTATCGTCATCGCTGCCGGCATTTTCGTGGTGATCGTTACCGGATTTTTGCGTCGTAAGCTCAAGGGCCTGCATAAGCAGGTGAGCAAGGAAGAGGGCAGGGTATCCGGTTTCATTCAGGAGACTCTGAATAAGCTGCTGTTTGTGCAGGCTATGGATGTTTCCCAGGAAGTGGAGCGTCGGGCAGATGAATTGCTCAATACCCGGTATGAGCTGCACCGGAAACGGAAGAATATTTCCGTGATGAGCAGCACCTGCATTAACATCCTTTCCTATGGCGCGGCCTTTGGCGCGCTGATCTGGTGCGCCGGCGGTATTTTGGAGGGGGCTATGACCTTCGGTACGATGACCGCTGTCAGCCAGCTGGTAGGCCAGCTGCAAGGGCCTTTCGTAAACCTTTCCGCCATTGCCCCCCAGTATGTGGCGATGATCGCCTCGGCAGAGCGGCTGCAGGAGCTGGAAGCTGTGGGCAGCCGTCCCGATGCCCGTCAGGATGTAGAGCAGCTGTATAAGCAGATCCAGGATATCCGGGCAGAGGGTTTAAGCTTTGCTTATGACCGGGACGAAGTGTTCCGGGAGGCATCCTTTACATTGCCGAAAAATTCCTTCGGTGTGATTGCCGGTCAGTCCGGTATCGGCAAGTCTACCTTGTTAAAATTGCTGCTGGGTGTGTATAAACCGGCAGGCGGCAAGCTGTATCTGCAAACAGGGGAGAGAAAAGTGGCCATCGATGCCACCACCCGTAGTTTGTTTGCTTATGTGCCCCAGGGCAATTTGCTGCTGAGCGGTACGATCCGGGACAATCTGCTGCTGACCAAACCTCAGGCAACGGAGGATGAGCTGCAGCAGGCTGTTTACATCAGCTGTATGGACGATTATCTGCAGGAGCTGCCCCTGGGTCTGGATACGCCTTTGGGTGAAAATGCTGCCGGTCTTTCCGAGGGTCAGGCGCAGCGGCTTTCCATCGCCCGGGCGGTGTTAAGCGATGCGCCCATTTTGTTGCTGGATGAAGCCACCTCTGCTTTGGATGAGGAGACGGAAAAACAGGTGATCAGCCGCTTAAAGACGCTGGAAGACCGCACCTGCATTGCCGTTACTCATCGGCCTGCCCCCATCGCCCAAAGCGATTGGGTGCTGGAAGTAGAAAACGGGAAATGCACAGTTAAATAAAAGCAAGCGGAAGATTTCCGCTTGCTTTTTTTACAGCTTATGTAATCGTTGCCGGTATTCTTTGGGGCTGATGGATTGCACCCGACGGAAGACCTGGGAGAAATAGCTCAAGGAAGAAAAGCCTAAAAGCTGGGCGATCTGGGAAAGGGAGAGGTCTGTTTCAGATAGCAGGTATTTGCTTTCTTCCACCCGCTTTGAGATCATATAGTTGATGGGGGAGATGCCGTATTCCTGTTTGAAGGTATGGGATAAGTAATATTTGTTGATATGTCCTTCCTCGGCCAAAAGCTCCAGGGTCAGCGGCTCTTTAAAATGCAGATCGATGTACCGCTTGACAGCGGCGCATTGGCGGTTTGCGGATTTGGATGGGGGCTCTGATGGAATGGCAAGGGAAATGTTTCGCATAAGACGGATGAGCATAATTTCCGTATAGGCCTGACATATATCTTCATAGCCGGGGCTCTTTTTCTCCATTTCCCGGAGAATGTTTCGCAGGCAGCCGGAAATTTCCGCGTCTTCAAAATGCTCTAAAATGGTAAATTGATTGCTGGCAGCGTCACCTGCGAAAAGCTCGATGCCCTCGATGCCCAGGACGATGTATTCCAGCGGCTGGGCATTCAGGCTGACCTCCGTGTGGAGAACATTGGGGTTAATGATGATCAGGTTGTTATTCATAACAGGGTAATATTGATCTTCAATTAAGAACTGCCCGCTGCCGCCCACGATGAAGAATAGCTCCGTGTACTTGTGGGTGTGGGGAACGCTATGCCAGTCGCCGCCATACCGGGCGCTGGCCACATCCAGCAATTTTACTGTGCCGCGGATGGTAAGGGATTGGTCTTTGCCAAGATTGTAATAGTATCTGCTCATGGATTTGATACCTCGTCTTTTAGAGATATTGACAGTATATTATATTTTATTGCTTTTTTCAACAGAAAAAAGTGGATGCAGCTGGAAAAAATCTGGAAAACCCGATTGGATTTGCACAAGTTTATGCGATATGCACAAAAATGACCTGTGCAAATTGAACAAAATGTTGAAATTGCGTTGAAAGCAATATTTCTAAAAAAATACGCAAAATCTACCTTGCAAAAATAGTGTGGGTTTGTATACTTATAGTAGTGGATAAAGTTCCGCAAAAATCAAAAATATTTTGGAGGAAACACCTATGAAGAAGATCCTTGCACTTGTGCTGGTTCTGGCTATGGCACTGGGCCTGGCTGCCTGTGCTCCTGCCCAGACCGAAAACGCCGGTGGTGAGAAAGTTATCAAGGTTGCTGCTATCGAGACCGCTTACGGTTCCGAAGTTTGGCAGCAGGTTGCCGAGGCTTTCGAAGCTGAGACCGGCATCAAGGTTGAGCTGACCACCGACAAGAACCTGGAAGACGTTATCTCCGGCCCCATGCAGAACGGCGAGTATCCCGACGTTGTGCACCTGGCTACCGGTCGTCCCGCCGGTCTGACCGAGCAGATGATCAAGAGCAACGCTCTGCACGATCTGTCCAACATGCTGAACCTGACCATCCCCGGCGAGACCGTTAAGGTTTCCGAGAAGATCGCAGGCGGCTTCACCGACAACAACATCTGCGTCCCCTACGGCGATGGCAAGACCTACCTGGCTCCCATGTTCTACTCTCCCTGCGGCCTGTTCTACAACGCAAAGCTGTTCGAGGAGAAGGGCTGGACTGTTCCCACCACGTGGGACGAGATGTGGGCCCTGGGCGACCTGGCTGCTGCTGAAGGCATCGCTCTGTTTACTTACCCCACCGCAGGCTACTACGATGCATTTATGTTCGCTCTGATGAACGCTATCGGCGGCCCCGAGTTCTTCAACGCTGTTACCACTTATCAGGAAGGCGCTTGGGACTCTGCTAACGGCAAGGCTCTGCTGAACATCCTGGATAAGCTGGCTGATTACACCCATCCTGCTACCCCCGCTCAGGCTAACAATCAGGACTTCACCAAGAACCAGCTGATGGTTATGACCAACGATGCTCTGTTTATGCCCAACGGCACCTGGATCACCGGCGAAATGGCTGGCGCTCTGGAGACCCTGGAGAACGAGTTCGAGTGGGGCATGACTGCTGTTCCCGCTGCCGGCACCGCTCCTTACTCCTTCTGCTGGTTCGAGCAGGCTTGGATCCCCGCTGGCGCTTCCAACATCGAGGGCGCTGAGCAGTTCGTAGCCTTCCTGTACTCCGACAAGGCTGCCAAGATCTTTGCTACCACCGGCGCTATGCAGCCCATCCTGGGTATTGCTGATATGCTGGAAGGCGAGAACAAGCTGTTCTACTCCATCTACGACAACGGCGCTAAGGCTGCTATGGGCGGCTTCGCTGCATTCGGCGCTATCCCCGGTGTTGACGTTTCCAGCACCTTCTTCACCCCCATCGACTCTCTGGTTGCCGGTACCATTACCATCGACCAGTACGCTGATCAGGTCAAGACCAACTCCGCTCTGATGGCTGAAAATCGCCTGAGCTAATCTGACCGATCCTTAGTCCACACAATAGGTAATTTGGGTGGCAGTGACTTCTGTCGCTGCCACCCTTTTTCTTGAGGGTTCTTTCCCGTGTGCATGTGCGTTATGTGCATAGGGGAAAAAACTTTTTGCAAAACACAATAAGGAGCTGGAAAAATGAGAAGTAATTTTAGGCGTACGGTCTTCATTTTGGTGTGCGTCGTGCCTGCCGTGCTTTTGTTTACGGTGTTCATGGTGGTGCCTACCTTCAATGTGTTCCGCCTGTCGCTGTATGAGCGGGGTACATTCAATCCCACCGAGACCTTCATCGGCTTTAAGAATTTTGAAATGCTGATGCGGGATACCAAGTTCATCCAATCTATGCAGAATATGCTGCTGCTCATTGTGATGGTCACGGTGTTTACCATGGCGATGGCGCTGCTTTTTGCCTTTATTCTTACAAAAGAAAAGATCAAAGGCCAGAATTTCTTCCGCATCGTTTTCTACATACCTAATATCTTGTCTGTAGTCGTTATTTCCGGTATCTTCTCTGCCATTTACGATGTAGACAAGGGCTTGCTTAACAGCATCCTGCACCTGTTTGGTCAGGAGGGCATTTTGTGGAAGGGCGAGCAGCACGTCATTACCAGCCTGGTCATTGCCATGGTATGGCAGGCGGTTGGTTATTATATGGTTATGTATATGGCCTCTATGGCATCCGTTCCGGGATCTTTGTATGAATCTGCCGGATTGGATGGCGCAAACCGCAGAACTCAGTTCTTCCAGATCACTTTGCCCCTTATTTGGACAAACATCCGTACTACGCTGACCTTCTTCGTGATCTCCACCATCAATATGGCATTCCTGTTTGTCAGCGCTATGACCAGCGGCGGCCCCAACAATGCATCCAATGTGTCGCTGCTGTATATGTACAATCAGAAGAACCTGGGCGGCGGCTACGGCTACGCTATGGCCATCGGCGTTGTGATCTTCCTGATTTCCTTCGGTCTGTCTGCCCTTATTAATAAGGTGACAGAGCGGGAAACTCTGGAATTTTAAGGAGGTGCCGATATGAAGCAGCAAAGTCAAATTGATAGAAGCGAACGGCTTTACAAAGCTTTTATTTATGTTTGCTTAAGTGTTCTGGCAATTTTGATCCTGATCCCCGTTGTGTGGGTCATGGTGGCTTCCGTGAAGGCAACTCCGGAGCATTACGGCAATCCCTGGGCACTGCCCACCCATATCCACTGGGATAACTTTGTGTCTGCCTGGACAAAGGCCAATATGGGCGGCTATATGCTCCATTCCGTGCTTATCACCGGCCTTGCTCTGGTGATCCTGCTGGTTGTGGCGCTGCCGGCCTCCTACTGCCTGGCAAGATTTAAATTTGTTACCCAGAAGTTCCTGCGGACTTGCTTTATGGCTGGCCTGTTTATTAATGTGAACTACATCGTCGTTCCCATTTACCTGATGCTCAGCGACGGTGACAAGTGGCTGCGTACTTTCATGGGTAGTGGCTTTTTGCTGAACAATCACATTGTGGTAGCCGTTGTTTATGCGGCAACCGCGCTGCCCTTTACCATTTACCTGCTGTCCAGCTACTTTGCAACTTTGCCCCACGATTTTGAAGAGGCTGCTTATATGGACGGCGCGGGCTACTTCCGCACCATGATCCAGGTTATTTGCCCCATGGCAAAGCCTGCCATCATCACCGTTATCCTCTTTAACTTCCTGTCTTTCTGGAATGAGTACATCATCATTAAGACCCTGGTCACCAATCGGGATCAGTGGACGCTGCCTGCAGGTCTTCTGAACCTGATGCAGGCTCAGCAGTCCGCTGCGGAATATGGACCCATGTATGCCGGTCTGGTGCTGGTTATGCTGCCCGTCCTGATCCTCTACATCTGTGTACAGAAGAACCTGACCAAGGGTATGACCGTTGGCGGTCTGAAAGGCTAAGGTGCTGTTATGTTTTGGAAAAATCACGAAAAGCTCCGTTTTATACTGATCGCCCTGTTCTTTGTGGTGGGTCTGGTGCTCACTGTTTGGGGCTGGACAATGACCGGCAAGCTGGCTGGCTTGGGCATTATGTGCCTTGGCTTGGTATTCTTGTTGTCGGCTATGTTCGTATATAACGCCCGTCATAAATAAACTAAATGCCCTCCCCCGAAAAGGGGAGGGCATAGCAAAAAACATCTGATACTTTAAGGAGAACCAATATGACTGATGAAAGAAAAGTTGGCCGGGTAACCATTCCTACCGATTTGGATGTTGTTCCTGAAACTCTGGAGATTATGAAGCGCTGGGGCGCAGATGCGATCCGTGACTGCGACGGCACGGATTTCCCCGCTGAACTTCAGAATCAGAACGCAAAGATCTATTCTACTTATTATACCACCCGTAAGGACAATGCCTGGGCAAAGGCAAATCCGGAAGAGGTGCAGCAGTGCTATATTATGACCGGTTTCCATACCGCTACCGAAGGCGCATTGCAGATCAATCTGATGCAGGGCATTTCCCGGGAGCTGATGGAAGTTAATACCCGGGATGATATTAAGCGCTGGTGGGAAGTGATGGACCGTACTACCGGTCAGCCCGTTTGCCCCGATGCCTGGGATTATAACGAAGAAACCGGCTGCGTGGAGATCCCCGCACCTGTGCCTTTCCACGAGTATACCGTGGCATTCCTGGCATATCTCATTTGGGATCCGGTGCATATGTACAATGCCGTTACCAATAACTGGCAGAACTTTGAGCACCAGATCACTTTTGATGTCCGCCAGCCCAAGACCCGTAAGTTTACCATGGAGCGTCTGCGCAAGTTCATTGCAGACCACCCCTATGTGAATGTGATCCGCTACACCACCTTCTTCCATCAGTTTACCCTGGTGTTTGATGAGCTGAAGCGGGAAAAGTATGTGGACTGGTACGGCTATTCCGCTTCCGTATCTCCTTATATTCTGGAGCAGTTTGAAAAGGAAGTGGGCTATAAGTTCCGTCCTGAATTTATTGTGGATCAGGGTTATTACAATAACCAGTACCGCATCCCCTCCAAGGAGTTTAAGGACTTCCAGGCCTTCCAGCGCCGGGAAGTGGCTAAGCTCTGCAAGGAAATGGTGGATATCACCCACGAGCTGGGCCTGGAGGCTATGATGTTCCTGGGCGACCACTGGATCGGCACTGAGCCTTTCATGGATGAGTGGAAGAGCATTGGCGTGGATGCTGTGGTTGGCTCTGTTGGTAACGGCAGCACCCTGCGTCTGATTTCCGATATTCCCGGTGTTAAGTACACCGAGGGCCGTTTCCTGCCTTATTTCTTCCCCGATACCTTCCACGAAGGCGGCGACCCTGTCAAGGAAGCCAAGGAAAACTGGGTCACTGCCCGCCGCGCCATTCTGCGTAAGCCTATCGACCGCATCGGTTACGGCGGCTACCTGAAGCTGGCGCTCCAGTTCCCGGAGTTTATTGATTATGTAGAGAGCGTGTGCAACGAGTTCCGTGAGCAGTACGAGAACATTAAGGGCACCACACCTTACTGCGTCAAGACCGTGGCTGTGCTGATCAGCTGGGGCAAGATGCGTGCCTGGGGCTGCCATATGGTCCACCATGCGCTGTATCAGAAGCAGAACTATTCTTACGCTGGTATCATTGAGGCGCTGTCTGGCGCTCCCTTTGATGTAAAGTTCATTTCCTTTGACGATATCCGGGAGAATCCCGCAATTTTGGATAATATCGATGTCATCATCAATGTAGGTGACGGTGATACCGCCCATACCGGTGGCGCAGAGTGGGAGGATGCAGTTATTTCTTCTGCTGTGCGTAAGTTCGTCCACAACGGCGGCGGCTTCATCGGTGTCGGTGAGCCCACCGGTCACCAGTACCAGGGTCACTTCTTCCAGCTTAGAAATGTGCTGGGCGTGGAGAAGGAAACCGGCTTTACTCTGAACTACGATAAGTACAACTGGGAGCAGAATCCTGATCACTTCATTCTGGCGGATGTGGCCGGTGAGGTGGACTTCGGTGAAGGCAAGAAGAACATTTACGCTCTGGAAGGCGCTGATATTTTGGTGCAGAAGGATAGGGAAGTGCAGATGGCAGTAAACAGCTTTGGCAATGGCCGCAGCGTTTACATTTCAGGCCTGCCTTATTCCTTTGAAAACAGCCGTGTGCTGTACCGCGCTATTCTGTGGGCTGCCCACGGGGAGGAGATCCTGAATAAGTGGTTCTCCACCAACTATAATGTGGAAGTCCATGCCTTCGTTGCCAACGGCAAGTACTGCGTGGTTAATAATACTTATGTTCCTCAGGATACGGTGGTTTACACCGACAGCGGCAGCTTCCCGCTGCACCTGGATGCCAACGAGATCAAGTGGTATAGCCTGTAATTCTAACGACAAAAGCCGCTTTCGTGCATTGCGCGAAAGCGGCTTTTTATGATTAGCATAGTCTACAAAGTAACGGCAAAAATTTTGTGAAAAATCCTGAATTTTTCTGAAAATAATTCTTGACAAACGCACTATACCGGTGGTATGATAATCGAGCGCGTGTAGGGGGCTTTATGCCCAGCGCGCACTGCGATGATGCAGGAGATTGCGTCGAAAGACGGTAACTTCTGCGGAGTATGTCCGGTCATCGGGCGGCTGAACTGTCCTGTTTGCGCTGCGTATATCGCTGCGACGGGAGAAGGGTCGGCCTTGTGTCGGCCATTTTTCTTGCCTCAGAGTGATACGCACGGAGGCGTGAACGATGGTTCACCGTACCCAGACGTCACGCAAACTGAGTACGAAATTCAAGGAGGAAACAAACCATGGCAAACCAAATGATTCGCATCCGGCTGAAGGCTTACGATCACCAGCTGATCGACGCAAGCGCAGCCAAGATCGTTGACACCGCAAAGCGCAACGGCGCTGCTGTCTCCGGTCCCATCCCCCTGCCCACCAAGAAGGAAGTCGTTACCATCCTTCGCGCTGTTCACAAGTATAAGGACAGCCGTGAGCAGTTCGAGCGCAGAACCCATAAGAGACTGATCGATATCCTTAACCCCAACCAGAAGACCGTTGAGGCCCTGATGAGCCTGGATCTTCCCGCTGGTGTTGAGATAGAGATAAAGCTGTAATTCCTATACATTATTAAATATATAGGAATTCACCGCTGCCCGCACTGTTTTAGCATCGGGCGGACGGGTCATGTTGGCAAAGCTTCCCAATGAGCTTGTCAACCAATAACCTAAAAAAGGAGAAACCAAGAATGAAAAAAGCAATCATCGGCAAGAAAGTGGGTATGACCCAGATCTTCGATGAGAGCGGCAAGGTGATCCCGGTTACCGTTGTGGAGGCCGGCCCCTGCACCGTTACTCAGAAGAAGAATGTTGAGACTGACGGCTATGTAGCTGTTCAGCTGGGCTTCGAGTCCGTTAAGGAGCAGAAGCTCACCAAGCCTGAAGCTGGCCACCTGAAGAAGGCCGGCGTTGAGGCTGTTAAGCACCTGAAGGAGTTCAAGCTGGAAGACGCTGAGTCCATGAATGTGGGCGACGTCGTTAAGGCTGACGTCTTCGCTGCCGGCGACATGATCGATGTGACCGGCATCACCAAGGGCCATGGTTACCAGGGTGTTATTAAGCGCCACGGCGCTCACCGCACCGACATGACCCACGGCGGCGGCCCTGTCCACCGTCACGCTGGTTCTATGGGCGCATCTTCTCACCAGTCCCGTATCTTCCCCGGCAAGATTGGCGCCGGTCAGATGGGCAATGAGCAGGTCACCATCGAGAACCTGGAAATCGTTAAGGTAGACGCAGAGCTGAACATGATCGTTATCCGCGGCGCCATCCCCGGCCCCAAGGGCGGTCTGGTCTACATCCGGAACACCGTGAAGAACAACAAGGTCAAGTCCGGCGAGACCGGTATCAGCAAGAACCCGCAGAAGGCTTCCGGCAGAAATCCCCAGAAGGCTTCCGCAAGAGGCTAAGGAAAGGAGATCTTGAAACATGCTTAAGACTAACGTATATGATATGTCCGGCAAGCTGGTTGGTGAGATCGAACTGTCCGAAGCTGTGTTCGGCGTAAATCCCAACGAAGCTGTTGTACACGATGTGGTCAAGAATCACTTGGCCAACAAGCGTCAGGGCACTCAGTCCGCTCTGACTCGCGCTGAGGTTTCCGGCGGCGGCAGAAAGCCCTGGAGACAGAAGGGCACCGGCCGCGCCCGTCAGGGTAGCACCCGCGCTCCTCAGTGGACCCACGGCGGTATCGTATTTGCTCCCAAGCCCCGCGATTACAGCTACACTCTGAACAAGAAGGCTCGCCGTCTTGCTCTGAAGAGCGTGCTGAGCGCAAAGGCATCCGAGCAGAACATCGTCGTAATCGACTCCATCAAGATGGACGCTCCCAAGACCAAGGAGTTCGCTGCATTCCTGGCTGCCGTTGGCGCTGATTGCAAGGCTCTGGTCGTTACCGCTGCCGCTGACAACAATGTTGTTAAGTCCGGCCGCAACATCCCCGGCTGTGAGATCACCTTCGCCAACCTGATCAACGTTTACGACGTGATCAATGCTAAGAAGCTGGTTGTCGATCTGGAGGCTCTGCGGAAGATCGAGGAGGTATTCGCATAATGAACGCTTATGATATTATCCTGAGACCTGTTATTACCGAGCAGTCCATGGAGAGCGTTGCTGACAAGAAGTACGTTTTCCAGGTAGCTATCAATGCTAACAAGACCGAGATCAAGGCCGCTGTGGAAGAGATCTTCGGTGTTAAGGTTGCTAAGGTCAACACCATCCGTATGCAGGGCAAGGTCAAGCGCACCGGTGCTTACCCCGCTGGCCGCCGTGCTGCCTACAAGAAGGCTGTCGTTACTCTGACTGCCGACTCCAAGACCATCGAGTTCTTCGAGGGTATGGTTTAATCCAATCTCAATAAAGGAGCGAAACGCAAATGGCTATTAAAACTTTTAAGCCTTACACCCCTGCTCGCCGTAACATGACTGTTTCCGGCTTCGAGGGCGTGGACAAGAAGGCAAAACCTGAGCGTAGCCTGGTTGAGACCCTGAAGAAGAATGCCGGTCGCAACAGCTATGGTCACATCACCGTCCGCCATCGCGGCGGCGGCAACAAGCGCAAGTATCGTATCATCGACTTCAAGCGTCAGAAGCTGGATATGGCAGCTACTGTTGAGCGCATCGAGTACGATCCTAACCGCAGCGCTTTCATCGCCCTGATTCGTTACGAGGACAACACCCTGAGCTACATTCTGGCCCCCAACGGCCTGAAGGCTGGCGATCAGGTTATTTCCTCTGCCAACGCCGACATCAAGCCCGGCAACTGCCTGCCCATCGCCAACATCCCTGTTGGTACCGTTATCCACAACGTGGAGCTGCAGCCCGGCTACGGCGCTCAGCTGGTTCGTTCCGCTGGCACCGCTGCTCAGCTGATGGCTAAGGAAGGCGACCTGGCTCAGGTCCGTCTGCCCTCCGGCGAAGTGCGTTATGTACGCACCAACTGCACTGCCTGCATCGGTCAGGTAGGCAACCTGGATCATGAGAACATCCACATCGGTAAGGCTGGCCGTACCCGTCACATGGGTATCCGTCCCACCGTTCGTGGTTCTGTCATGAACCCCTGCGACCACCCCCACGGTGGTGGTGAGGGCCGCGCACCTATCGGTCGCAGTGGCCCTGTTACTCCCTGGGGCAAGCCTGCTCTGGGTTATAAGACTCGTAAGACAAAGAACCGCACTGATAAGTTCATTGTCAAGCGCAGAAACAGCAAGTAAGGAGGAAATGAAATGAGCAGAAGTATTAAAAAAGGCCCTTTCGTGGCTCCTGAGCTGTACAAGCGCGTTGAAGAGCTGAATGCGGCTGGTGAGAAGAAGGTCCTGAAGACCTGGTCCAGAGCTTCCACCATCTTCCCCTCCTTTGTCGGTCACACCATCGCTGTCCACGACGGCCGCAAGCATGTTCCCGTCTATATCACTGAGGATATGGTCGGCCACAAGCTGGGCGAGTTCGTTCCCACCCGGACTTTCCGGGGTCACTCCGGCAGCAAGACCGCCAATTCCAAGTAAGGAGGTACTGAAATGGAAGCATTTGCACATGTAAAGTACGTCCGTATGTCTCCCCGTAAGGTCAAGCTGGTTTGCGATATGATCCGGGG
>JAZOWK010000011.1:0-30184 GCA_045659205.1 Faecousia sp. | reverse complement strand
CTTGGTGTTGGGCATAGCAGCGCGGATCTTACGCAGCCGCTCCCAGGGATCTTCGTGCAGATAGCGCAGGCACACATCAAAGGTTGCGCCGCCCCAGCATTCTGCTGCGTAGTAGCCGGCCTTGTCGATGGTAGAGAGCATAGGCTCAAACTTCTCAAAGGGCAGGCGGGTTGCGATCAGGGACTGGTTGGCGTCACGCAGAACGGTTTCTACAAATTGTACTTTTCTTGCCATATATGTAACCTCCATAGAGAAAAATATATATTGCCGGATTTATACGCGGCTTTTTGCATTGTTTTTACCAAAATCACCGGATTTTGTAGTAAAAATAATGCATTTCGGTAAAGACCGTCTGTAAAAATCCCAATCTCCACCAAATACCATTGTAGCATACATAAAAATAAATGTAAACACATATTTCCTGTTTATATTTAAGAAAATTATCAATTTTTCCAAGAGAAAATTTTGTGTTTCTTATTGATTTTTCTTTTTGTGTAGTGTATGATAATATTGCAGAATTTGGGATGCCGTTATAACATAGGCAAAAGAAGTTTTGCGAAATAGCGGTATCACTATATTATATAATGAAAGAGGTAATACATTATGGCACAGATCGATCTGAGCAAGTATGGCATCACCGGTGCTACTGAGATCATCCACAACCCCTCCTACGAAGAGCTGTTCCAGGCTGAGATGGACCCCACTCTGGAAGGTTACGAGAAGGGCCAGCTGACCGAGCTGGGCGCCGTTAACGTAATGACCGGTATCTACACCGGCCGCTCCCCTAAGGATAAGTTCATCGTTATGGACGACAACTCCAAGGACACCGTGTGGTGGACTTCCAAGGAGTTCGCTAACGACAACAAGCCCGCTTCCCAGGAAGCTTGGAATGCTTGTAAGGAGCTGGCTCTGAAGGAGCTGTCCGGCAAGAAGCTGTACGTTATGGACGTATTCTGCGGCACCAACGCTGACACCCGTATGGCTATCCGCTTCGTTATGGAAGTGGCATGGCAGGCTCACTTTGTTAAGAACATGTTCATCGCTCCCACCGCTGAAGAGCTGGCTAACTTCGAGCCTGACTTCGTGGTTTACAACGCTTCCAAGGCTAAGGTTGAGAACTACAAGGAGCTGGGTCTGAACTCTGAGACTGCAGTTCTCTTTAACATCACCTCCCGTGAGCAGGTCATCCTGAACACCTGGTACGGCGGCGAGATGAAGAAGGGTATGTTCTCCATGATGAACTACTACCTGCCCCTCAACGGCATGGCTTCCATGCACTGCTCCGCCAACACCGATATGAACGGTGAGAACACCGCTCTGTTCTTCGGTCTGTCCGGCACCGGCAAGACCACTCTGTCCACCGACCCCAAGCGTCTGCTGATCGGTGACGACGAGCACGGCTGGGACGACAACGGCGTGTTCAACTTCGAGGGCGGCTGCTACGCAAAGGTTATCAACCTGGACGCTGAGTCCGAGCCCGATATCTACCGCGCCATCAAGCGCAACGCTCTGCTGGAGAACGTCACTGTTGACGAAAACGGCAAGTGCGACTTCGACGACGGCTCTGTTACCGAGAATACCCGCGTTTCCTACCCCATCGACCACATCGAGAAGATCGTTCGCCCCGTATCCGCAGGCCCCGATGCCAAGAATGTCATCTTCCTGTCTGCTGATGCTTTCGGCGTTCTGCCTCCCGTTTCCATCCTAACCCCTGAGCAGACCCAGTACTACTTCCTCAGCGGCTTCACCTCCAAGCTGGCAGGTACCGAGCGCGGCATCACCGAGCCCACTCCCACCTTCTCCGCTTGCTTCGGTCAGGCATTCCTGGAGCTGCACCCCACCAAGTACGGTGAGGAGCTGGTCAAGAAGATGGAGAAGTCCGGCGCTAAGGCTTACCTGGTCAACACCGGCTGGAACGGCACCGGCAAGCGTATCTCCATTAAGGACACCCGCGGCATCATCGACGCTATCCTGGATGGCTCCATCCTGAAGGCTGAGACCAAGACCATTCCTTACTTCGGTCTGAAAGTTCCCACCGCTCTGCCCGGCGTTGATCCCAAGATCCTGGATCCCAGAGACACCTACGGCAACCCCGCTGAGTGGGATGCAAAGGCTCAGGACCTGGCTGCTCGCTTCGTAAAGAACTTCGTCAAGTACACCGGCAACGATGCTGGTAAAGCTTTGGTAAACGCAGGTCCTAAACTGTAATTCTAAATTACAAATGCTAAATAAAGGACGGAAGCCGATGGCTTCCGTCCTTTTTACCTATTCTGCATTATGCATTCTGCATTGTGCATTAAAAAGGCGAGCGTGCGCTCGCCTTTTTGTTTTTACTTTGTGCCGAAAATGCGGTCGCCGGCATCGCCCAGGCCGGGTACGATGTAAGCGTGATCATTCAGCTTTTCGTCCACAGCAGCCAGGTACAGATCCACATCGGGGTGAGCATCCTGAACAGCTTTAACGCCCTCGGGGCAGCCGATGATGTTCATCATAATGATGTGCTTGCAGCCACGCTTTTTCAGGAAATCGATAGCAGCGATGGCGCTGCCGCCGGTGGCCAGCATGGGGTCGACTACGAAAACAACACGCTTGTCAATATCTTCCGGCAGCTTGCAGTAATATTCTACAGGCATATGGGTCTCCGGATCCCGATAAAGACCAATGTGACCGATCTTTGCAGAGGGGATCAGGGCAACCATCGTATCCACCATGCCCAGACCTGCACGCAGAACAGGAATGATGGCCAGCTTCTTGCCGGCAAGCACCTTGACCTTGGCAGTAGCCACAGGGGTTTCCACTTCCACTTCCTTGGTGGGCAGATTCCGGGTGGCTTCATAGCACATCAGGGCTGCGATCTCGCCAACGAGGCCGCGGAACTGATTGGTGCCGGTGTTTTTGTTGCGCATAATAGCCAGCTTATGCTGGATCAGAGGATGGTCTAAAACATGTACAGTGCCCATAATTTTCTCCTTTATCTCTGTTCTTTTTCTAACCGTTCCCGTTCTGCCTGAGAAAGCCGCAAATAGTTAGGCTGCAGTGCCGCTCCATCGCAAGCCTTTCCTTCCCGCAGCTGCACATCGGCACACAAGGCAACGCCTGTCGCCCGCTGATGCATCCGATGTTCCGGCGGCAAAATCAGGTTCGGTATGGTTTTCTCCAAAGTATTATAACACAAATTGCTGCCATCGCCAACAAGAAAAACATTTTCTTTGCAATTTTTCAGTTCATTTCCCAGTTGTTCCAGAGAAATTGCTCTGTCTTCCGTAATACGGGTCAATTTTCCACCGTCTGCCCGGAAGGTGGCCGTGTACACCTGGCTGCGTCGGGCATCCATCACCGGCACAACAAGACCGTCCCAAGCGCCAAAGCCGGTGGCCATAGCCTCCAAGGTGGAAACGCCACAGCACTTAATTTGCTTGCCCCAGGCAAAGCCTTTGGCTGCCGCCACACCGATGCGCACACCGGTAAAGCTGCCCGGGCCTGCCGCCACCGCCACTGCTTCCACATCCTGCGCAGTTAAATTACAGGCGCAAAGCAGATCTTCCGCCATTTTCATCAGGGTCTGGCTATGGGTCAGGCCGGTATTCTGATAACTTTCCGCCAAAAGCAAGCCATCCCGGCAGAGCGCCACGGAGCAAGCCTTGGCAGAGGTCTCAAAGGCCAAAATCAGCAAGGACGACTCCCCCTTCTATAATGATCCTGCGGGAGTCTTCTCCCGTCTTTTCAATGGTTACGATTACGGCATCTTCCATGGCTTCCGCCACATTTTCGCTCCATTCTACAGCGCAAATGCCGCTTCTGTCCAAATAGTCTTCCCAGCCGATGTCAAAAAGGTCATCGGCGCTGCGCAGACGGTACATATCAAAGTGAAACAGAGGCAGCCTGCCGGAAAGATATTCATTTACAATGGTATAGGTGGGGCTGGTCACCGGCTCGTTTGCTCCCAAACCCCTGGCAAGACCCCGGGTAAAAGCAGTTTTTCCGGCGCCCAGGTCTCCCCGATAAGCAAGAATCGTGCCTGCAGGCAAAATTTTTGCCAGCCGCTGACCCAATTCTTCCGTTTCTTCCGGATTATTTGTGATAAATTCCATAGTAATTCCTCAATATTGGGCGCTTTTCAGCTTTTCCGCCTGATCAGCAGTGGCCAAAGCATCGATGATCTCATCGATAGCGCCGTCCATAACCGCATCTATTTTATATAAGGTAAGGCCAATACGGTGATCCGTCACCCGTCCCTGGGGGAAATTGTAGGTGCGGATACGCTCATTACGCATACCCGTGCCTACCTGGCTGCGGCGCATACCTGTTACCTGGCTTTCCAACTTTTCCTGCTCGATCTCATAAAGCTTGGAGGCAAGCAGACGCATACATTTTTCCCGGTTTTGCACCTGGCTGCGCTCTTCCTGACAGGCAACCACGATACCGGAAGGCTTATGGATGAGCCGCACCGCAGAGCTTGTCTTATTCACGTGCTGACCGCCGGCGCCGCTGGCTCTAAATACCTGCATTTCAATATCCGCCGGGTTGATCTCCACGGATGCCTCCTCCATTTCCGGCAGCACCGCCACCGTAGCGGTTGAGGTATGCACCCGTCCGCCGGACTCCGTTTCCGGCACCCGCTGCACCCGATGTACACCGGATTCATATTTCAGCCTGGAATACGCTCCCGGGCCGTTGATCACAAAGTCCGCTTCCTTAACGCCACCCAGCTCCGTGTCTGAATAGTTCATCAGCTCCACTTTCCAGCCTTTTTGGGCGGCATACATAGAATACATCCGGAACAAGCTATGGGCAAACAGGGCACTTTCCTCACCGCCAACACCACCCCGGATCTCCATGATCACGCTTTTGCTGTCATTGGGATCTTTGGGCAGCAATAAAATCTGCAATTCCTTATATAAACGCTCCGAATTTTCTTTGGCTTCCGTAAAGGTAAGCTGACAAAGCTCTTTCATTTCCGGATCGCTCATCAATTCTTCCGCATCTTTCATGTCCTGCCGGGCGCTGCGATACTCCCGGAACGCCTTAATAATGGGCTCCAGGTCATTTTGTTCCCGCAATATAGCTGCCGCTTTCTTGGGATCGGAATAAAAATCCGGCTGCTCCGAGCGGGCGCACAGTTCTTCGTACCGATTTTCCACGGCTTGCAATTTATCCAGCATACAATGCTCCTAACACATATTTTCCTTATTGTACCAAGTTTTGCCCCGATTGTAAAGATAACACATATTTTTTGCAACTTAATAAAATCTTAAAATCTTTTCACTTTTTTTCTTCACAATTAACGGGTAATATAAAGGTACTAACATTCAATCTTCTTTTCTTTTTCCTTTCCTTTTACTTACAAAGCGCGCAGCGAAAAGCTGCGCGCTTTGTATTTTATGCATATTTTGTTTTTCTTGGTGCAACCTACCAAATGAGGTGGGTTTTATGTTTTTAACTTTTTCCCGGGCAATTATTTTGTACCTGATCCTGATCGCCGTGATCCGGCTAATGGGCAAGCGGCAGATCGGTCAGCTGGAGGCATCCGAATTTGTTGTGACAATGCTTGTGGCAGACCTGGCTGCCATCCCCATACAGGAAAGCTCCCAACCTTTATATATGGGGCTCATTCCTATCGTAACGATCTTCGGCATGGAGCTGGTGCTTTCTTTTTTATCGTTGCGCAGCACCGCGTTTCGTCGTGTTTTGTGCGGAAAACCTGTAATTTTAGTGGAAAACGGCAAGATTTCGCAAGAAAATCTTCGAAAAACAAGAGTAACCCTGGACGAGCTCACCGGCCATTTGCGGGAAAAGGATGTGCTGAACATTCAAGATGTACAGTATGCCATATTGGAAACCGACGGCAACCTCTCCGTATTCCCATTTCCCCAATGCCGGCCTGCCAGCGCAGAAGAAACGGGTATAAAAACCGAAGAGCAAAGCCTCCCCATAACTGTGGTCTGTGACGGAAAGCTATTAAAGAAAAACCTTGCCCTTACAGGAAAAGACCAAACCTGGGTGGAGCGAATATTAAGAAAGAAAAAATCCACCATAAAGCAGACCTGCCTTTTAACGGTAGACGGTCGTGACCGGATCTTTTTCTGCAAAAAAGAATAGTTACCGGCCGGGAGCATCGCTCCCGGCATTTTTTTCGAAATTTATCCTTGTAAAAAGAAAAAATATTTACCTGCGACCCTTTACGAATGAAAGAAATTGTTGTACAATATAGAATATTAAATTGAGGAGTGTGGGCTTATGTACTGTTTGCGTTGCGGCAAGGATACTACCGGAAAGCAAGTTTTCTGTGATAGTTGCCTGGAGTCCATGGAAAAGTATCCCATAAAGCCCGGCACTTCCGTCCAACTCCCCAAAAAGAAAGCGCCTGTTCCAACGAAAAAGCCTTCCCGCAGAGTACGGGCCACCACCGCAGAAGAGCTTGTGGTACATATGCGTAAAGCCATTCGTTTTTTGGCAGTGCTATTGGCGCTGTGTCTTTTGCTTTTAAGTGTAGCCGGCGGTCTTTTGATCCATTACTGGCAAACCGCACCGGAAGCCCCTGTTGGACAGAACTACACCGTAGTAAGCACAGAAAAGTGATGGGATGTTTCACGTGAAACATCGAAAAAATAATTGTTTCACGTGAAACAAAAGGAGTACTTATGGGAAAAATTATCGCTGTAGTAAATCAAAAAGGCGGTGTGGGTAAAACCACCACTGCCGTAAACCTTACTGCCGCGCTGACAGATTTGGGCAAGCGGGTGCTGCTTTGCGACTTTGACCCCCAGGCCAACGCCACCTCCGGTTTAGGCCTGAATAAGCGGAAGCTTTCCGCCAGTGTATACGATGTGGTGGTCAATGATGTACCTGCCCGGGATGCAGTCGTAAAAGGCAAATACGGTGATGTGCTTCCGGCAACGGCGGATCTGGCCGGCGCAGCGGTGGAGCTGATTGGTCTGCCGGACGCTAACTTCCGTTTAAAGAATGCGCTGCAGACCCTTCGGGATGATTATGATCTGATCTTTATCGATTGCCCGCCCTCTTTGGAAATGCTGACTTTGAACAGCTTGGCGGCGGCGGACGGCATTTTAGTGCCGGTACAATGTGAATATTACGCTTTGGAAGGGCTTACGGACCTGATGACCACCCTGCGAATGGTAAAAAAGCGTATTAACCCCAATTTGGAGATCTTTGGCGTAGCCTTGACTATGTTTGACGGACGCACCAATTTCTCCACCCAGGTGGCGCAGGAAGTGCGCCGCCATTTCCCCGGCAAGGTTTACAGCACGGTAATTCCCCGGAATGTCCGCCTTGCAGAAGCCCCCAGCCACGGTCTGCCGGTAACGGTATACGATCGGCTCAGCCGGGGCGCTATGGCTTATCGGGGTATGGCAGAGGAAATTGCCAACAAATTATAAAGAGGTGAATACTATGGCAGCTGGAAAGGGCCTTGGTAAAGGCTTGGGCGCGCTGATGGGCGATTATATGGAAGAGCCTATAAGCAAAAGCCCCTATCAGTTACTTCCTATCCATAAAGTAGAACCCAATCCGGGGCAGCCCCGGCAGGATTTCAATCCGGAAGAGCTGCAGGCTTTGGCAGAGTCCATCGCCACCCACGGCATCGTGCAGCCCCTTACCGTCCGGGAAACCGGCAGCGGCTATTATCAGATCATTGCCGGTGAGCGCCGTTGGCGCGCCGCTCGACAAGCGGGTCTTACGGAAGTTCCTGCGGTGATCATTGAGGCAGACGATAAAAAGACCATGGAGCTGGCGCTGATCGAGAATCTGCAGCGGCAGGACTTAAATCCCGTGGAAGAAGCCTTGGGTTATCAGTCTTTAATGGCAGATTACGGCCTAACTCAGGAAGAAACCGCTTCCCGGGTAGGCAAATCCCGTCCGGCAGTGGCAAATGCCCTCCGGCTTTTGAGTTTGCCCGGCTCTGTTTTGGAGCTTTTACGCAGCGGCAAGCTGTCAGCCGGTCACGCCCGGGCAGTTTTAAGCCTGAAAACCGCCAAGCAGCAGGAAGATGCCGCCCAGCGGATCGCCGCATTGGGTCTTTCCGTACGGCAGGCAGAGCTTATGTGTAAAACCCTTGGCAAAGAGCCTGTCAAAAAGCCGGAACCCACTTTGGCCGTGGATTATGTGGCAGAATGTGAAAAAACCCTGTCAAAACAGCTGGGCCGCGGTGTTAAGATCATCAACGGCAAGCGCAAAGGCCGTTTTGAACTGGAATTTTACGGTCAGGAAGATCTGCAGGTCTTGCTGGACGCCTTGATGAAGTTAAGAAAGTGAGGCGCGTATCGTGAAAAACAAGAAATTATATAAATCCCGCACCGATAAGAAGTTGGACGGTGTTTGCGCTGGTATTGGCGAATTCTTTGACATCGATCCCACAGTAATCCGTTTGGCTTGGGTCGTTTTTTCATTGTTAGGCGGCAGCGGCCTGTTGGCTTATATCATCTGCGCCCTGGTTATACCGAGAAAACCCGACAATATCATTGATGCACCTTAGCCTGACCGGTATAACCCGAACCCGTTTTTGAGGCACCCAGCCACATTGAAGCTGCGTTGTCGCTTTTTGAAGGGCACAAAGCCCATCTGCAAAGCTCCGTCTTGCCTCAAAGCGGCTGGGCGGCTCAAAAATCTGCGACCCAAGCGGGATGGATGGTCGGTTCAGGCAATCTTATGTGAAGCAGATGGGCTGACGCCCATCAATGAATAAAAGGCAGCCTGGACCGATCAGGCGCCCGCTTGGGCGGGTTCGGATTATATCGGTCAGGCTAAAAGGAGAGGTATTATGTTAGATATCAAACGCATTAAAGAAGATCCTCAGGCGGTAAAGGCCGGCCTGAAGGCAAAAGAAGTGGATTGCGATGCCGTGATCGACCGCATCCTGGACCTGGATGTGCAGATCCGCGCCCTGAAGACCTCCACCGAAGGCAAAACCGCCCAGAAGAACAAGCTGGCCAAGGAAAACGGCAAGCTGTTCGGTCAGAAGAAGGGCGCAGAAAAGCAGGGTAAGGACACCGCTGATCTGGATGCCGCCATCGAAGCCAATAAGCAGGAAAGCATTCGCCTGGATGCTGATATTGCTGATGAAGCTGCCCAGCTGAAAGATTTGAGCGGTGAATTCCGTGTGGCTATGCTGAGCCTGCCCAATCTGCCTGACAGCGATCTGCTGCCCGGTGGCAAGGAAAACAACGAGCCTTTGCGTTATGTTGGTAAGAAGCCGGAGTTCGATTTTGAGCCTAAGCACCATGTAGATCTGTGCCAGGATTTAGGCCTCATCGATTACGAGCGGGGCGTTAAGCTGGCCGGCGCAGGCAACTGGATGTACACCGGTATGGGCGCTCGTCTGGAATGGGCGCTGCTGAACTACTTTATCGACACCCATACTGCCGACGGCTACGATTTCATCCTGCCTCCTCATATGTTGGAGTACATGTGCGGTGAAACTGCCGGTCAGTTCCCCAAGTTTGCTGACGAAGTTTACAAGATCGCCAACCCCACTGACGACCGTACCCACTATATGCTGCCCACCGCAGAAGCGGCCCTTTGCAGCATTTACCGGGACGAGATCCTCACCGAGGCCGATCTTCCCAAGAAGTTGTTTGCTTACACCCCCTGCTTCCGCAGAGAAGCCGGCTCTCACCGTGCTGACGAGCGGGGTATGGTCCGTGGCCACCAGTTCAACAAGGTAGAAATGTTCCAGTTCTGCAAGCCGGAAGATTCCGACGCAGCCTTTGAAGAGCTGGTCACCAAGGCAGAAAAGCTGGTGGAAGGCCTTGGCTTCCACTTCCGTACCGTAAAGCTGGCTGCAGGCGACTGCTCCGCTTCTATGGCTCGCACCTACGATATCGAGATCCTGATCCCCTCCATGGACGGCTATAAGGAAGTTTCCTCCGTTTCTAACGCAAGAGATTATCAGGCCCGTCGCGGCAACATCCGTTTCCGCCGGGAAGCTACCGGTAAGCCTGAATTCCTGCACACCCTTAACGGCTCCGGCCTGGCAACCTCCCGTATTTTCCCCGCTCTGGTGGAACAAAACCAGCGTGCTGACGGCTCTATCGTTGTGCCGGAAGTGCTGCGTAAGTACCTGGGCGGTTTAGAAATCATCGAAAAGAAATAAAAAACAGAAAGGAACACGAACATGATCAAGAAAATCAAAAAGCCTTCCTGGTGGGACGAATTCAAGGAATTTGCCATTAAGGGCAACGCAATGGCTCTGGCCGTTGGTACTATTATCGGCGGTGCATTCAGCACCATCACCAAGAGCCTGACCAACGACATTATTATGCCTATCGTCAACATCTTCCTTGGCGGTACCGACTTTGCTGAACTGAAGATCGAGCTGCCCCGGCTGGTACCTGTATATGAAGATGTTGTCAACGAGGCCGGTGAAGTGATCGACCAGGTGCTTGTTCCCCATTACCTGACCTACGGTAACTTCATCTCTGCTATCATCAATTTCCTGATCCTGGCCATCGTGGTATTTTTGATCGTCAAGGGCCTGAACAAGCTGGCCGACCTGGGCAAGAAGGAAGAAGTGGCCGAGCCTGCTCCCGAGCCCCAGCCCGAACCCGAGCCTGTTCCCACAGCTGAAGAAGTGCTGCTGGCCGAGATCCGTGATCTGTTGAAAGAAAAGAACAACTAATAAAGGAAGGGACAAGGAATGTTTAAAATCGTTCGCAAAAAGGAACTCAATGCCAATGTTACCCTGATGGACATTGAAGCACCTTTTATTGCCAAGAAGGCAAAAGCCGGTCAGTTCATTATTTTCCGAATTGACGAGAAGGGTGAGCGCGTACCTCTGACCATTGCCGGTTACGACAGAGAAAAGGGTACTGTCACCATTATTTTCCAGAAGGTCGGCTTTGCCACCATCGCCCTGGGCGCATTGAATGAAGGCGACTACATTCAGGACTTTGTTGGCCCTCTGGGCAAGCCCACTCCCGTGGAAGGCAAGAAGCGGGTTTGTGTGGTTGGCGGCGGCGTAGGCTGCGCCATTGCCCTGCCCTCTGCTCAGGCTTCCAAGGAAGCCGGCGCAGAAGTAACTGTTATTGTTGGTTTCCGCAGCAAGGACATCGTTATTCTGGAAGAAGAATTCCAGGCTGTTGCTGACCGCCTGATCCTGATGACCGACGACGGCTCTTACGGCCGCCACGGCCTGGTCACCCAGCCTCTGCAGGAAATGCTGGAAGCCGGTGAGACCTTTGACGAAGTGCTGGCCATCGGTCCTGTGCCTATGATGAAGTTCGTCTGCAAGACCACCGAGCCTTTCGCAGTACATACTTCCGTATCCCTGAACCCCATTATGGTTGACGGCACCGGTATGTGCGGCGGCTGCCGCGTTACCGTTGGCGGCGAAGTAAAGTTCGCCTGCGTGGACGGCCCTGAATTCGACGGCCACAAGGTGGATTTTGCAGAGCTGATGAACCGCAACAGCGTTTACCGTGGCCGTGAGGCTGAAGTTACCGAAAAGCACGCTTGCCGCATGGAAGCCATGGGCAAGGAACTGATCAAATAAGGAGGATACTGCAATGGCGAATATGACTTTGGTAAAAACCCCTATGCCCGAGCAGGATCCCCAGATCCGCGCCCGGAACTTCCAGGAAGTTTCCCTGGGTTACACCCCTGAAATGGCCATCGAAGAGGCTGGCCGTTGCTTAAAGTGCAAGAACCCCAAGTGTGTGGAAGGCTGCCCTGTTAATGTGCGCATTCCCGAGTTCATCGGTAAGGTAGCAGAAGGCGATTTCAAGGCTGCTTACGAGATCATCACCTCCACCAACGCTCTGCCCGCTCTGTCCGGCCGTGTTTGCCCCCAGGAAACCCAGTGCGAAGCAGTTTGCGTCCGTGGCATCAAGGGTGAGCCGGTTGCCATCGGCCGCCTGGAGCGCTTTGTAGCTGACTGGTACAGAGAAAACATCAACGCAATGCCTGAAAAGGTAGCTTCCAATGGCATCAAGGTTGCCGTGGTCGGCTCCGGCCCTGCCGGTATGACCTGTGCCTCCCACCTTGCCAAGAAGGGCTACGAGGTTTCTATGTTTGAAGCACTGCACACCGCCGGCGGCGTGCTGGTGTACGGCATCCCTGAATTCCGTCTGCCCAAGGCCATCGTGGCAAACGAGGTCAAGAAGCTGGAAGCACAGGGCGTTCAGGTTATGACCAATATGGTCATCGGCCGCGTTCTTACCATCGACGAGCTGTTCGAAATGGGCTATAAGGCCGTATTCGTAGGCTCCGGCGCAGGTCTTCCCATGTTCATGAACATCCCCGGCGAGAGCCTGAAGGGTGTTATGTCCGCAAACGAGTACCTGACCCGTACCAACCTGATGAAGGCTTACGACGAAAGCTATGACACCCCCATCATTCAGAGTAAGGCTGTTGCCGTTGTTGGCGGCGGTAACGTGGCTATGGACGGTGCCCGCTGCGCAATGCGTCTGGGTGCAGAGCATGTTTACATTGTTTACCGCCGTGGCGAGGCTGAAATGCCTGCCCGTAAGGAAGAGCAGCACCACGCCAAGGAAGAAGGCATCGAGTTCAAGACTCTGTGCAACCCCGTGGAGATCATCGGTGATGAGAACGGCCGGGTTTGCGGTATGAAGTGCGTCCGTATGGAGCTGGGTGAGCCTGATGCTTCCGGCCGCCGCCGTCCTGTGGAAGTTCCCAATTCCGAGTTCGTGCTAGATGTGGACACCGTGATCATGGCCCTGGGTACCAACCCCAATCCCCTGATCCGCTCCACCACCCCCGGTCTGGAGACCAACCGCAAGGGTTGCCTGATCGTTAACGAAAACGAAATGACCACCCGCGACGGTGTGTTCGCCGGCGGTGACGCAGTCACCGGCGCAGCAACTGTTATTTTGGCTATGGGCGCCGGTAAGAAGGGCGCAGCTGCCATCGACAGCTACCTGCAGAATAAGTAATTTAATATTATGTAAACCGCCCGGAGAGATCTCCGGGCGGTTTTCTTTTGTGAAAGCCATACAAAAGCAGCCTGCGCTGTTTGTAAAAAATACCGGATTGACTTTTGTCTATCTATATTGTAATATAAATATAAGCTTATAAATTAACTTTTGTTTACGGAGGAATGGCTATGACACAACGGGAAAGACAGATCCTGCAGCTCATCGAGGCCAACCCTATGATCTCCCAACAGGACCTGGCGGAAAAGCTGGGCATCACCCGGTCATCTGTTGCCGTCCACATCAGTAATCTGCTGAAAAAAGGCCACATTGCCGGCAAAGGCTATGTGCTGCGCACCGGCTCTTATGCGGTGGTGGTTGGCGGTGTGAATGTGGATATCGGTGGTCGTTCTTATGCGCCCCTGGTAGATGCAGATTCCAACCCCGGCTCTGTTACGGTGAGTTTAGGCGGTGTAGGCCGAAATATTGCCCACAATATGACCCTGATGGGCATTGATGTGCGGATGCTTACCGCTTTCGGTGACGATGTTCACGGCAGCCGAATCGCTGCATCCTGCTCTGAGCTGGGTATTGACCTGAGCCACGCATTGCGGATCGCCGGTGCTGCCACTTCCACTTATCTATATATTGCCGATCACAAAGGAGAAATGGCCCTCGCCATTTCTGATATGGATATCTGCAACAAAATCACACCGGCATACCTTGCTACCAAGCTGGCGCTGCTGCAAAATGCCCAGGTAGTGGTTGCTGATGCCAATCTGCCTGCTGAAACATTGGAATACCTGGCAGAAAATTGCACCGCCCCCATTTTCTGCGACCCGGTGTCCACCGTCAAGGCAGAAAAGCTCCGTCCCATTTTGGGAAAGCTCCACACCTTAAAGCCCAACCGGTTGGAAGCCGCTCTACTTTCCGGCATTGATGTGCATACCAAAGCCGATGTGGAGCAGGCAGCCAAGATCCTTTTGGATAAGGGCTTGCGCCGGGTGTTTATTTCCTGCGGCGCAGACGGTATCTATGCCGCCACCAAGGAAAAGCAGTGCTGGCAAAGCATTTTGCCCGGCCAGATGGTAAACACCACCGGCTGCGGTGATGCCTCTATGGCCGCCATCGTTTGGGCCTACCTGGAAGGAACAGATCTGCAAAACACTGCCCTTGCAGCTGCCGCTGCCGGCGCTATTGCTATGGAATCCAGCGAAACCATTAACCCCGCTATGAGCGCGGAAGCCTTAAAAAATCGTATGAAATAACTGATATAAAGGAGCAATCGTTATGAACAAATATTTAGACATCCATCCCGAAGTTGCCCAGGCCCTTGCCGAAGGTAAGCCTGTTGTAGCCCTGGAATCCACCATCATTTCCCACGGTATGCCCTACCCCCAGAATGTGCAGACCGCTTTGGAAGTGGAGCGGATCATCCGTGAAAATGGCGCAGTACCTGCCACCATCGCTGTGATCGGCGGCCGCCTGAAGGCCGGTCTGTCTGCTGACGAGATCGAGTATTTCGGCAAAAAGGGTCAGGGTATTGCAAAGGCTTCCCGCCGTGACCTGGCTGTTCTGTGCGCCCGTGGTGAGGACGGCGCTACCACCGTTACCACCACTATGATCATCGCCCACATGGCTGGCATCAAGATTTTTGCCACCGGTGGCATTGGCGGTGTACACCGTGGCGCTGAAACCACCATGGACATTTCCGCTGACCTGGAAGAACTGGGTCAGACCCCCGTTATGGTAGTTTGTGCCGGCGCAAAGTCCATTTTGGACCTGGGCCTGACGCTGGAATACCTGGAAACCAAGGGTGTTCCCGTGGTAGGTTATCAGACCAAAGAGCTGCCCGCCTTCTACACCCGCTCCTCCGGCTTCCAGGTAGACTACCGTATGGACTCCCCGGAAGAACTGGCAACAGCTTTTAAGACCCAGAACGATATGGGCTTCAAGGGCGGTATGCTGGTAGCCAACCCCATTCCCGAGCAGTACGCTATGCCCCTGGAAACCATCAATGCTGCCATCGACCAGGCCATCGCTGAGAGCGTAGAAAAGGGCATCCACGGCAAGGAGACTACCCCCTTCCTGCTGGCAAGAGTGGCAGAACTCACCGGCGGCAACTCCCTGGCATCCAACATCCAGCTGGTGTTTAACAACGCCCGCCTGGCTGCCAAGACCGCTGTTCACTACGCAAGCCTGTAATTATACAACAAACCCCTGTGCTACAATAGCACAGGGGTTTATTTTAGTCGCCCTCTGCGAAATCTGCAGCTGCCTGCGCAGCGGTAACTAAAATTCCCAAATTATCCCGGTAAATTTCCGGGAATTGCTCCAAGGGCAAGGGATTTTCGCCCTGACCTACCTCAATGGTATAACCGGGGCGCCGGAAATCCTGAATAAACCAATCCTTATAGCCGGCAAAGCTGGATGCAAACGCAGGGTCTGCCAAAGTGTAGCCGGACACTTCTGCCAGCTTTTCCCCCAATTCCCGGGCGCCGGGTATGATGATATCTTTAAATTTCCAATAAATTTCTTTGCCTTGGGAATGAAATGCCAGTACCAAAGCCGGGTCGATCACCTGGGTATAACCGTAAAGCGCCCGGCTTTCCTGTTGATCCAGGGGCGCTCTACCCACATAATCTCTTGGGCCGGGGCGGGTATAGCCCTGGCTGAATTTGATTTCCCGTGCCTGCAGCCACCCGGCAGGATATTGTAAATTCAGGTCGACCCCTAAAAGGTTGGCTTTCCACCCATCCGGAAAAGGAATGTTAGGGTAATTTTGCGAAAGTGCTCTGGCAAGAGCCAGCTCCGGACTATCTTCCGGCAACGCGCCCACCACCAAATCCACCCCATCCGGGTTTACCATAGGTATCATATATATGGTCACCTGTCGGGCAAGGGCGCGGGCATCTGTATCAAAAATGCGCCCGCCCTGTACCACCGCTTCTGCAAATTCTTCTGCAAATTGCAGTAAAATAAGAGCCGTAATCCATTCATTTGCGTGGTGCGCCGCTGTATATAACACTTTGTTCGGGCCATTGCCCATCACCAAAGTTCTTACCGGCCGCTGAAAAGCCGTGCGGGTAAGCAGTTCACTACGCATAAACGGATATGCCCGTGTCAGCGCCAGGATGGTTTCTTCACAGCTTGCCGCTGTGATGGGTCGTGTCGTGTTAACTATTGCCATATCATCGCCTCCCACTATCTTATGCCAAAGGCGGGATTATGTGTTGCTTTTCCCCTGTAAATATGATAAAATATTGACCTACCGAAGACAGAAAGGAGGCCGGCATTATGCGTAAAATGATCTTACTGCTTACAGCTGTTATGCTGATATTTTGCTTGAGCGTTACTGCTTTTGCAGCAAACGATGTGGAACGGGCCGGCCTGATTGCAACGGTAGAAGAAAATGGCAACTGCCAGGTGACTTTGACCCTGACTTTGCGTATGGATCAAATGGACCGCACCATGCGTTATCCCATACCGGGAAATGCCCAAAATGTGCTCCTAAACGGAAATCCGGTTGGTACGTATCACGCCAGCGGCGTGCAGCAGGTCGACCTTTCCGGTGTCATCCTGCCTGAAGCCCAGCAGATCACTTTTACTTTACAGTATACCGTATCCAATGTGGTATCCGGTGATCAGGTGCAGCTTCCGCTGCTTTCCGGCTTCCAGCTGCCGGTCAGTTATTTGGATTTTACGGTACGGCTGCCCGGTGATATTCAGGGAAAGCCTGCCTTCACCAGTACTTATCACCAGAGCAACATCGAAAAAGACTTAAGCTGGAATTATGCCGGTGATACCATTACCGGACGCAGCATAAATCAGATCAAGGACTATGAAACGCTTTATCTGCTGATCCCTGTAAGCGGTATGTTCTCCGTTTCCACAGCAGGCCTGTTCAGCACCGATGTACACCGGGTGGGTATGTGGATCTGCGGTATTCTGGCAACCATTTACTGGATCATCTTCCTGCGGGTCTTCCCCCCCAAGCTTCGCAGAAACACCCGGCCGCCCCAGGGGCATACTGCCGGCAGCTTAGGCAGCGCCCTGACTTTGGAGGGAGCAGACCTTTCCTTGATGGTTTTATCCTGGGCGCAGATGGGCTATGTGATTTTGGAAGCCCGGCGGGATCATAAAGTGCTGATCCATTATGCTATGGGAATGGGTAATGAGCGCAGCGAATTTGAGCAGCGCACCTTCCACAAATTATTCAGCAGAACTTCTGTGGTAGATACCGGCAGCCTGCAATATGCCTCTTTGTGCAAATCCGTAGCCACACAAGCCGGCCCTGCCCGGGGCATGGTGCATAAGCGCAGCGGAAATGTGCTGATCTTCCGGGTACTTGTAGCCCTCTTTGGTTTGTTTGCCGGTATGTTTGCCGGCTTAAGCCTGCCCCTTACCGGTTTTTGGCAAGTGTTGCTTGCTATCGCATTCTCCGCCATCGGTTTTTTGTGCGCCTGGGGTATCCAGGACGGCACACAGGGGCTTCTCCTGTGGCGCCCTGACCGGCTGCAAGCAGGCATTGCCTGTATGGTTCTTTGGTTGGCTCTTTGTATCGTGGCGGATATTCTCTCCTTTGGTATTTTCACCGCCCTTTTGTTCTTGCTCTTCGGTTTACTGGCTACCTACGGCGGCCGCCGTACGGAAGAAGGCAAGCGCACTCTGGAGCAGGTGCTGAGCCTGCGTAAGCATTTACGCACCTTAGACCGGGATGCAGTCAGCCATATTCAATCCCAAGACCCGGAATTTTTCCACAATATGCTCCCCTATGCCCTGGCACTGGGTGTTGATAACGCATTTGCCCGCCGTTTCAATAAAGAAAAGCTGCCGGACTGTCCTTACATCATCGGTATCACCGGTGGCCGGACTCCCGGAGAATACAGCACCTTATTCCGGCAGATCCTTTCTTCCATGAACGCCCGCTACCGGCAGCTTTCCCGGGAACAGATCGGCAAAGTGGTACAAAGTGTAAAAAGATAAAAAACAAGCAAAGGGAAAATCCCTTTGCTTGTTTCTATTTTACGCTTCGTAACCCATGGGGTTATTGCTCTGCCATCTCCAGGAATCCCGGCACATATCTGCCAGGGTCTTCTCTGCTTTCCAGCCCAGCTTTTGAGCACTCTTTGCAGGATCTGCGTAGCAAGTGCCGATATCACCGGGTCTGCGGTCGGTGATCACATAGGGCACAGCCACATTGTTGACCTCCTGGAAAGTCTTTACCATATCCAGCACACTATAGCCGCAGCCTGTGCCTAAATTGAACACCTCTGCGCCGGTATGCTCGGTTACATATTTAACCGCTGCCACATGGCCCTTTGCCAGGTCTACCACATGGATATAATCCCGAACACCGGTGCCATCGTGGGTATCATAATCATTACCGAACACGCTCAACTGGGGTCTGCGTCCAACGGCTACCTGGGTGATATAGGGCATCAGGTTATTGGGAATACCACGGGGGTCTTCACCGATGCGACCGGAAATGTGGGCGCCGATGGGGTTAAAATACCGCAGTAAAGCGATGCTCCACTTTGCATCCGCGTGAGCCATACCGGTAAGGATCTGCTCGGTCATATACTTGGTCCAGCCATAAGGGTTGGTGCAGTTGCCGGTGCGGCTATTTTCCCGCAAGGGCATTTCGTTATCTGCTGTATATACGGTAGCAGAAGAAGAGAAAATAATATTCTGCATACCTACTTCTTCCATAACCTTAGTAAGTACCAGGGTGGAATTCAGGTTATTATCGTAATATTTCCAGGGAATAGCCACGCTTTCGCCCACTGCCTTTAATCCTGCAAAATGAATCACGCAGCCGATCTCATTTTCCTGAAAAATCTTACGCAGCAGTTCTTCGTCCCGAACATCACCCTCATAGAATTTTACTGTCTTGCCTGTAAGCTCCTGTACCCGCTCCAGGCTCTTGGGATTGGAATTGCACAAATTATCAATAACTACCACACCGTAGCCGCTTTCCAGCAGTTCAATACAGGTATGAGAGCCGATATAACCGGCGCCGCCGGTAACCAAAACATTCATAGTATATCCTCCTTACAACAGGGAACTGCGCCCCGTTTTTTATTCCACACCCATTTTACACAAAGCAGAAAGAAAAAGCAATGGTAAACGGGGGTAAGTGATGTTTTTTTCTTGCTATTTACCTGTTTGCGGGATATAATGTAGGTAGAGAGCTCTTGGACCCAAGCAGGTTTTCAGGCGCCTGCATTCCCCAATACATTAGAAAATCCCTTGATAATACGCAAAGTATTGTCTGCGTGATTTTCCCCGTCTTGGAAAATGCAGGCGGCTGAAAACTGCGAAGCACCTCTCAGCAAGTAATATTTGATGGATTTTTGGCGCAGATGACGCCGCCTTGCTGGCGCAAGGCAAGGAAGATAAGGCAAAAAGCAGCAAATAGGGTTGCTGAGAGGCTACTTGGTTTCGAGTCCTCTCTGCCTAAGTATAAAATGGAAGGGATGGGTGCTTTTATGGATGCCGTTTATATTACCGGTCACAAAAACCCGGATACCGATTCCATCGTCGCCGCGATGGCCTATGCTGCCCTGCGGAACGCTCTGGGCGATCGGGAATATCAGGCTGCCCGTTTGGGTCATGTTTCCGATGAAACCCAGATCGTGCTGGATCGTTTCGGTTTCCAAGCACCCAAGCGCATCACCGACCTGTATACCCAGGTCAAAGACCTGGATTATGATAAGCCTGCTCTTTTAAGTCAGGTTGTTCCTCTGGGTCGGGCGTGGGAGATCCTTTTAAGCTATCCCCACAATTCCGCTATGCCGGTGACCCGGGAAGACGGCACGCTTTACGGCATGCTGGCCCGGGAAGATGTGGCTAAGTACAATATGGAGATCGCAGAGGCCGGTGTTTTAGAGCCTGTGCCGCTTTTTAACCTACTTTCCGTTTTGGAAGGTCAGGTATTAAACGATGCCGGTGAAAATACCGACCTTGTAGCCGGTCAGGTGGTTATCGCGCTGCCCCAGCAGCTGGAAAACCTGCTGTTCCAAAGTAAGGAAACGGTAGTGATTTGCGGCGACCAGCCGGAAATGATCCGCAGAGCGCTCCAAATGAATGTAAACTGCCTGGTGCTTTGTCAGGCAGAGCTTAATGAAGAGCTGCGCCATATGCCCACCTCTACCTGCGTCATCTCTACTCCCCTGGATGCTTACCGGGCCGCCCGACGGATCTTCCAATCCACTCCCATTGGCGGTATCTGCAGCACAGGCAGTATTGTTTCCTTCCATTTGGAAGACCGGGTGGACGAAGTGCGGGAAACGGTGCTGAAGCATCGCCACCCCTGTTATCCCATTTTGGATGAAAATGAAAAGGTCGTCGGTGTTCTCACCCGGTATCACCTGCTGCGACCCAAAAGAAAGCAGGTCGTTCTGGTGGACCATAACGAAGCTTCCCAATCCGTTGCCGGTTTGGAAGAAGCGGAAATTCTGGAAATCATCGACCATCACCGCCTTGCGGATATTCAGACCAACAACCCCATTTATGTCCGCAACGAGCCGGTGGGCTCTACCAATACCATTATTGCCGGTATGTATCAGGAGCGGGGTATTATGCCCTCTTCCCAGATGGCGGGTATGATGGCTGCTGCTATTCTTTCTGACACAGTTATGTTTAAATCCCCCACCTGCACCCAGCGGGATGTGAATACCGCCCAACGGATGGCCCGCATCGCCAATGTTTCCCTGGAAGAGCTGGGTAGGCAGATCTTCTCCGCCAGTATGGAACACCGTACTGCCGAGGATTTGCTCTTTGCCGACTATAAGGAATTCCATATTGCAGGTCACGACCTGGCTGTTGCCCAGATCACCTGTGTGGATAGCCCTGCTATGCTGGAGCGGAAAGAGGAATTCCTGGAGCTGATGCGCAAGTGCGTCCGGGAAAAGGGCTTTACTATGATGATCCTGATGCTAACCGATGTGCTGAAGGAAGGCACGCAGATCATTTATTTAGGTCAGGACGAAACCATCCATCAAGCTTTCGATGTGCAACCGAAGGATCACACCGCTTTCCTGCCCCATATCATGAGCCGCAAAAAGCAGATCATTCCTATGCTTTCTGCATTGTGGGGTTAAGCGAGGAAGCGCCGCCGGGGGCGGATACAGCGACCGAGCGCAAGAGCCGCGGTCGGCAGATGAGGAAGGCGTTCGCGCCGACGAAGATGCCGGGCACCGCAATCGGATAAATCTACAACTAAGGAGAATCTTCATGGGCTTCGACGGTCTTTTGGGCAATGCCCGGCTGAAAGAAAACCTGCGGCAAAGTGCCGGAACAGGCCGTATATCCCATTTTTATCTACTATCCGGCGCAGCCGGATCAGGAAAAAAGACCCTGGCCCGTCTTTTGGCTGCCGCAGCTGTATGTAAAAGCGCAGCCAAGCCTTGCTTAAACTGCGATGCCTGCCGTAAAGCTATGGCAGATACCCACCCGGATATTATTACCATCACCGACCCGGAGCGCAAAGCCGTTTCCGTGGATGTGGTAAGAGATGCCCGGGCAGATATGTATGTGCAACCAAACGAGGCGGATAAAAAAGTATACATTTTCCCCCAGGAACTGCGTATGGAGGGTCAAAATGCCCTTTTAAAAGTGCTGGAAGAGCCGCCTGCTTACGGTGTTTGCATTTTGCTTACCGAGCGCTCTGAACAGATTTTAACCACGGTGCGTTCCCGGTGTACAGAGTTAAAATTACAGCCGCTGACATATGAGCAAATGCTGCCTGCTTTGCAGAAAAAAGCACCCGGTCTTGCATCGGATGCTTATCAGGCTGCTTTTACCCGCAGCGGCGGTTATTTAGGACAAGCCCTTGCCCTTTTGGAAAAGTCTGACGAAGACAGCAACACAGAAACCTTTGCCAAGCTATATGCCGCAAAAGATACCATCGGTCTTGCTCAATTTTGGGCCCGTATGGAAAAACAGAAAAGAGATCCGTTTTTGGAAGCCATCGGCAGCTATCTGCAGCTGCTGCAAAATGCCCTTTCCTGCCGCAGCGGTCTGAATGGGATCTCTCAACAAGTGGTTAATATGAGCCAGCAGGTAAGCAGCTCCCGGCTGCTGGAAAGCATCCGCGTTCTGCAAACTGCCACAGAATATGCCCAGGCCAACGTTTCCGTTGCCGCCATCTGCGGCTGGCTGCAGTGGGCATTGCGATAATTTTACTTAAGCTAACAACCCCCAAAGGAGTTTATATATGGAAGAAACAAAAAAGAATGAATTGGTGCAGGTGGTGGATATCCAGTTCCGCCCCGGCCAAAAGATCTATTACTTTGACCCCGATGGCAAAACCTATCAGACCGGTGACCATGTAATCATCGATACTGCCCGTGGCCCGGAATACGGCATCTGCACCGGTGGCAATCACCAGATCCCCAAAAAGGATGTGGTGTCCCCTTTGCGTCCTGTGCTGCGCTTGGCAACGGAAAAGGACGAAAAGGCTGTAGCAGAAAATCAGGAGCTGGAAAAGAAGGCCTATGCCCTGTGCCTGGAAAAGATCGCAGAGCAGGAGCTGGATATGCAGCTGGTCAGCGCAGAATGCGCTTTTGACGGCAGCAAGATCCTGTTCTTCTTTACCGCAGATGAGCGGGTAGACTTCCGGGAACTGGTCAAGAGTCTGGCAAGCTCCTTCCACACCCGTATTGAGCTGCGGCAGATCGGTGTGCGGGACAAGGCAAGAATGGTGGGCGGTTTAGGCATCTGCGGCAGACCCTTCTGCTGCGCCACCTTCCTGGATGATTTCCAGCCTGTTTCCATCAAGATGGCCAAGACCCAATCCTTGAGCCTGAATCCCACCAAGATCTCCGGCACTTGTGGTCGGTTGATGTGCTGCTTAAAATACGAGCAGGACGCTTATGAAGACCTGATCCACAACAGCCCCAAGGTAGAATCTTTTGTGGACACCCCCGATGGCAGAGGTACGGTGATCGAGTTGAATCTGCTGCGCCAGCGGGTAAAGGTGCGTATGGAGGAAAATCCGGACACCGTGGGTATTTATTCCAACAGCGATATTGCTGTTCTGCGCAACGGTAAGGCAAAAAAGACCGATCCTCCCATTCCCGCAGACCTTGCCCCCATTTCCGGTAACAAGCAGCGCCGTCGCTTTGAGCCGTTGGATAAGCCCGCTGCTTTAGAGCCTATTCGCTTTAAGTACAGCGAGGAGACCGTAACCGAAGATGCACCCGCCGAGGAGCTAAATGAAGAAGTCCCGACCCAGGAAGCTCCCGAAAAAACCGGGGAGAAAGCAAACCGCAACCGCCGCAGAAAAAACCGGAGCAAGGGTAACAAGCCCCAGGAAGTAAAGGCTGAACCGGCAGCAGAAAAACCGGCAGCAGAAAAGACAGGTGAAAAGCCTGCAGGCCGTCGGCCCCATCACCGCCGCCGCAGACCTAAAGCGAAAACAGAATAAAAAACTGGGAGATCCACGGATCTCCCAGTTTTATTTTATGTTATTCTTCCACAAATACCACTACATCGAAGCTCTTCTCATCGTCCCAGGTAAAGGTAACGATGGTCAAGCCTTCCTCAACACCGGTCAACAGCACGCTGGTTTCGGTCTCCCAGGTTTCTTCTGTGAAATCAGCAGTAGCATACTCTGTATCCGTTTCAACAGACACCGTACCGGCACCTTCCCACTGTGTATACAGAGTAAGGTTAAACTCCTCACCGGGAGCAAGATATACTAAATAATAATCCGTATAGAATTCATCAGAGTAGTAGCCCCATTCGCTGGTTTCCAGACTATAGGTCAGCCGCTCATATGCATCAATGGTCACGGCCTCCTCATTCATAGCGGCGGACATTTCATCAATACTTTCCCACAGATAATTGATGGTCTCGTTAGCATCGTTCAGAGCCTGCGCTGTTTCCTTGTTTTCCTTCTCCAGCTTGGAAATTTCTGCATTCAGCGCGGCAACGGCCTCTTCGTTTTCCTGCGTCATTGCCTTCTGCTGATAATACTGATACACATTCAAACCGGCAGAAGCCAGGAACAGCAAAGCCAACAAAATGGAAAGAATGATCAGGAAAACAGGCTTTTTGCCCTTTGCCTTCTTTTCCTTCTTAGGCTTTTTCTCTTTCTTGGGCTTTACAGGTGCAGGCTCGGCAACTGGCATAACTACCGGCTCTGCCACAGGCTCAACGACAGGCTCTTCTACCGGTGCCACTACCGGTTCTTCTACAGGTACGACTACCGGCTCTTCTGCAGCCACTTCTACAGGTGCTTCTACCGGCACTTCCACAGGTTCAATAACCTCCGGAGCCACAGGCGCTACTACCGGCTCTTCTACCGGTGCGCTCAAGGGCGTGCCGCAGAATTGGCAAAAACGGCTGCCTTCCCGATTTTCTTTTTGACAGTTCGTGCAAATCATTTTTTCTCCTCCTTTAAAAGGTTTTCCGGATAATTTTATTTTAAATGTTTTTCATCTTATAGTCAAGAAAAAAGGGCAGCGCATACTTTGCGCTGCCCAAAATTTGGTTTTATTTTCTTCTGAGATGACCACTTTTATCAAAGCGCAGCGCCACAACCAGCTCCACCACAATAAAAGCCACCAATGCAACCGCCGCTTCTACAATTAGCCAGGTAATACCTGCGCTGGCTGCTGCAGACAGATCCATAGAAGAAAAAGCGATGCAAACAATGATCATAATTACGGTAAGCAGCGCGCCAAGACCGCCCCAAACCAAACCGGCCAGCCACTGAGTAAACCGCCAAGCGCCTTTACTGCCCATACCAAAATAGGTACGGTATCCGGCCTTATGGGTAGGAGTCTTGATAGGCTTAAAGAACATCCAGGCGCCCAAAGCCAGCATAACCAGCGGGCCGATCAGCAAAAACAGACCCAGGTAAAACCGCAGATCGCTTAAAAAGCCCTGAAACTCCGGCAGCACAGACCCAAGGTCTATTGCCGTCAGGATCGGAAAAGTAAACATAAATAAAACTCCTTATTGTTCACCCAGGAACATATTGATCTCAGAAATAAAGCTCTGCACGTCCTGGAAGCGGCGGTACACAGAGGCAAAGCGGATATAAGCCACTTCGTCCAAAGGCTTGATGCGCTCCATAACCATTTCACCGATCTTATCGGTACTGACTTCCCGTTCCAAAGTGTTCTGAATGCTCTGCTCGATCTCGGTGGTGATCCGGTCCAGGTCAGCCATATCCACCTGCCGCTTATCGAAGGCGCGGACCATGGAATTGATGATCTTGTTCCGGTCAAAATTCTGCCGGGTGCCATCCCGCTTTACCACGATGACAGGCAGACTTTCCACGATCTCATAGGTCGTAAATCTTCTTTGGCAGTTCAGGCATTCCCGCCGGCGGCGGATGCTGAGGCCATCCTCACTGTGCCGGGAATCTACTACTTTACTTTCCTGATCGCCGCAAAAAGGACATTTCATATAAGCGCCCTCCTTTTTCTTTATTTACCCATTATACCAGCAGAAATTGCCCCTGTCCAGCCTTTTTTCCTGTTTTGCCCAAGGATACGGATTTAAGCTTGCCTATTTGCTTATTTTAGGGTAAAATATGGATATCTGAAGGAAAGGGGCATCTTCGTTGAAAGAAAAGATCCTTTATTTATTTTGGCTTGCAATGTATATCATCTGTGTAGGTATGGGCACGCTGACAGAGCGATCTGTTTTTATCCATATTCTGCTTATGGTGCTGGCGATTGCTTTTTATGTTCCCGGCCTGCTTTTGGTGATGGAGGGCATTCGGGAAAATAATAAAAAGATCCTGCTGCGGGTGCGAATCATCTGCATTTGCTCATTGGTGCTTACCATTGCTCTGATTATCGGTAATATCGCCTCTGTATATGCTTCCCAAACAGTGGGCAATATTCTCAATCAGGTATTTTTGATCGTTGCCACACCTATGCACTGCTGCTATTACCGGTTTATCAGCCTGTTTTTGTGGGCCTGCCTGCTCATCGGTACGATGCCCCGGCTTTGGAAGACCAAATAAAGCGTCGAACCGGCAATTCTACTGTGAGTAGAGTGGTTTATTCTACCACACCGACCCCCGAAAACCCCACTTTCCCCTGCTGGTGGGTAGCATTTTGGGTTGCACATCCCTACAATAGACCCATAATTCATTCCTAAGGAGATGTTTATGAGCTACCGTATTCTTACCGATTCCTGCTGTGACCTTTCTGATCAAATTTATCAGGATTGGAACGTTTCTGTTGTCCGCCTGACAGTAAATTACCAGGGCAAGGACCACAGCGTATATACCCCTATGTGGCTGAAGCAAATGTATCAGGGTTTGCGTCAGGGCGAGCAGACTTCCACCAGTGCTGCCAATCCGGAAAGCTGGAAAGAAGCCATGGAGCCTATGGTGCAAAATGGAGAAGATATCCTTGTGTTAGCATTTTCCTCCGGCCTTAGCACCACTTATCAAAGTGCCGTGATCGCCGCCGAGGAATTAATGGAAGCTTATCCCGAAAGAAAGATCAAAGTTATCGACAGCTTGTGCGCCTCTTTGGGCCAGGGTCTGCTGCTTTACTATATCTGCAAAAACCGGGACGAAGGTATGAGCCTGGAAGAGCTGGCTGACTGGTGTGAAGCGTGGAAATTGAAGCTCTGCCACTGGTTTACCGTGGATGACCTGATGTATCTAAAGCGGGGCGGCCGTGTCAGCGCAGCAACTGCGCTGGTTGGTACGATGCTGCAGATCAAGCCTATTTTACATGTAGATGATGCAGGCCACCTGATCTCCGTTTCCAAGGTTCGGGGCAGAAAAGCCTCCATTGAAGCATTGGCCAAGAAATTGGAAGATACCGGTCTTCCCGGAAAGAACGATACCGTATTTATCTGCCACGGTGACTGCGCAGAAGATGCCAAGTATCTGGAAAAGTTAGTAAAAGAGCGCTGCGGCGCAAAGACTGTTGTAACAGAGTACACCGGTGCGGTGATCGGCTCTCACTCCGGCCCTGGCACATTGGCGCTGTTCTTCTTAGGAGAACATAGATAACTATATTCGCCAATAACAGGCGAATATAAAACCGCTGAAACAGTATGTTTCAAAACCACTTTACAAAGTAAAAAATCACTGCAAGCTATTTGCTTGCAAAATCACTTTCTTATTGTTGCTTTTTTAGTGTTTTTGCTTCGCAGTGGTTTAATGCTTCGCATTGTGTTTTTGCCAAAGGCAGTTTTTAGTTATAAAAAAGAACCTCCCGATGGGAGGTTCTTTTTTATATGCTTTTTATTCTTTTTTCTAAAGTTCGGGAACTAAGTGATGTGAGATACACGCGCTGCATACCGTATTGAGCAGTCAGCACAAAGGTTTTCGGCAGCTCGTCACAGGGAACGACTTCGCCATCCTTTTCCGCCTGCTCCAAAAAAGCTCTTGTACGCTTGGAGGTAGTGGTATTATCCATATCAAAGATGCCGATGATGCCTTTATCCCGGACGGACATATCATTACCAATGGAAATATACACAATAAGCTCCTTTCTTTAGAATGGGGCTTTGTATTTTTGGCTTTCCATAACCGCCAGCTCATCGCAGCGGTTATTTTTGGGATTATCCGCGTGACCCTTGACCCAGTGATAATTCAGCTGATGTTTTTGCGTCAAGGCCAGCAGCACTTCCCAAAGATCCGGGTTTAACGCAGGCTTTTTATCTGCTTTGCGCCAACCGTTTTTCTGCCAGCTTGCCGCCCAGCCTTTAGACAGGCCATCGATCACATACTTGGAATCAGAATACAGCTCCACCTGACAAGGCTCTTTTAAAGCCTGCAAACCGCTGATCACTGCGGTTAATTCCATACGGTTATTGGTGGTGGAGCTTTCCCCACCGGAAAGCTCCTTCTCGATTCCGTTAAATTCTAAGATCGCACCCCAGCCACCGGGTCCGGGATTACCGGAGCAAGCACCGTCGGTATAAAGCGTTACCGTTTTCACTGCTCGTTCTCCTCAACCTTTTCAATGCGCTCCAAGGCTACCAGCTGGTTGCCCTCTTCAATACGCATAACGATAACGCCCTGCACATCCCGCTTATAGATATTGATATCAGAAGCAGGTACACGGATGATCACACCGCCGTTTTCGATGAGCATAACATCATCATTCTCATCCACCACACGGCAGCCGGCAACCAGACCGGTCTTGGGTGTGATGTTATAGTTCTTCAGGCCCTTACCGCCACGACCCTGGGCGATCTTCTCGCCATCAGGACCGGTACGCAGGTATTCGATCAGCTCAGTACGCTTACCGTAACCACGCTGGGTAACGGTGAGCAGCGTCTTGCCTTCTTCTGCCTTTTCTGCGCCGATAACATAATCACCATCGCCCAGCATAATGCCCCGAACACCGGTAGCATCTCTGCCCATAGGACGGACATCGTTTTCGTTAAAGCAGATGGCCATACCCTGTGCAGTAGCCAGGATGATATTATCGTCGCCATTGGTACGGATCACATTGATCAGCTGATCGCCCTCGTCCAAAGTGATGGCGCGGATACCGGTTTTACGACGGGTAGCCAGAGCAATAAAGGGAATCCGCTTAACAGTACCCTTCCGGGTGACCATCATCAGGTATTCATCCTCGTGGAACTCACGGGTAACCACCATTGCAGTAACCGTTTCACCCGGCTCAAGGGGCAGAACATTGACCATAGCAGTGCCTCTTGCGGTACGGCCGGCCTCGGGGATCTGATAACCCTTACGATGATGTACCCGACCCAGGTCTGTAAAGAACAGGACATGATCGTGGGTGGAAGCCACCAGCAGACTCTTCACATAGTCCTCTTCCTTCAGGTTTTGGGCATTTACACCACGGCCGCCACGGCTCTGGGTGCGATAGGTATCCACAGGCATACGCTTCACATAGCCGTGATTGGACAAAGTGAAGCAGCAATCCTCTTCTTCGATGAGATCTTCAATATCGATCTCATCTTCAATCTCCTGGATCTCGGTCTTTCTTTCGTCACCGAACTTATCCCGGATCTCCAAAAGCTCTGTGCGAAGCACGCCCTTGAGCTTGCTTTCATCCCCCAGAAGCTCCAGATAATAAGCAATTTTCTCCTGCAGCTCTTTATATTCTGCGTCCAGCTTTTCCCGATCAAGACCCTGCAGCGCCTTCAGACGCATATCCAAAATAGCCTGGGCCTGCACTTCGTCCAAACCGAACCGCTCGCACAGCCGTTCTTTAGCATCATCATAGGATGTACGGATGATATGGATAACTTCATCAATATTATCTTGGGCAATGATCAGGCCTTCCAACAGGTGAGCACGCTCTCTTGCCTTGCGCAGATCATACTGGGTACGGCGGGTAAGCACTTCCATCTGGTGAGCAAGGTACTCATCCAAAATCTGCCGCAAAGACAGAATCTTGGGCTGCTTTTGATCATCCACCAGCGCCAGCATAATGATACCGAAGCTTGACTGCAGAGCAGTCTGCTTGAACAAAGTGTTCAGCACCACCTGAGGATTGGCATCCTTTTTCAGCTCGATAACGATACGCATACCGTTACGGTCGGTCTCGTCACGCAGATCAGAAATACCATCCAACCGCTTATCCTTTACCTGATCGGCAATATTGCGGATCATTTGCCGCTTATTTACCTGATAAGGCAGCTCTGTTACGATAATACGGATGCGGTCTTTATTAAATTCTTCAAATTCCGTCCGGGCGCGGACAACCACCTTACCGCGGCCGGTGGCATAAGCCGCACGGATACCGCTGCGACCCATAATGATACCGCCGGTGGGGAAATCCGGGCCGGAGATATGCTCCATCAGGTCCGGCATAGTCACTTCCGGATCATCCAGCACACAGACGCAAGCATTGATCACTTCCGTCAGGTTATGAGGAGGAATATTGGTCGCCATACCGACGGCAATACCGGAAGAGCCGGTTACCAGCAGATTGGGGAAACGGCTGGGCAGCACCCGGGGCTCTTCCCGGGATTCGTCGAAGTTGGGATCCCAGTTGACGGTATCCTTCTCGATATCCCGGAGCATCTGGTTGGAAAGCTTGCTCATTCTGGCCTCGGTGTAACGGTAAGCAGCGGCGGGGTTGCCGTCCACGTCACCGAAGTTGCCGTGACCATCCACCAGCACATAGCGCATGGAGAAATTCTGAGCAAGACGCACCATAGCATCGTACACAGAGCTGTCGCCATGGGGATGGTACTTACCCAGTACGTCACCGACGCAGGTAGCGGACTTTTTGAAAGGCTTGTCCGAGGTCAAGCCGCTTTCGTACATGGTGTAAAGGATTCGGCGGTGAACGGGCTTCAAGCCGTCCCGGACATCGGGCAGGGCTCGG
>JAZOWK010000010.1:0-129570 GCA_045659205.1 Faecousia sp. | reverse complement strand
AAGTTTTCCAGGTTCTGACCCAGTTCCTTCTGGAACTTGGCAGCAGGTGTGCCATCCACTGCGCGGTGATCATAGGTCAGGCTCAGGCCCATAGCGGGATAGATCTCGATAGAGCCGTCAGCGCCCTTGCGTACACGGTCAATGGTGCCGCAAACGCCCAGAATACCGGTCTGGGGAGGATTGATAACAGGAGTAAAGGACTCAACACCCATATTGCCCAGGTTGGAGACAGTAAAGCTGCCGCCGGAGAGCTTGTCGGGGTTGATGCCGCCGTCACGGCACTCAGCTGCCAGCTCCTTAACAGCCTTGGAGATCTCCAGCAGGCTCATGGTATCGGCAGCAAAGATGGTGGGAACCATCAGGCCACGGGGAGTATCCACAGCAACACCCAGGTTCACATGGTTAAAGCGGCGGATAGAGTTATCATCCAGCATATTAGCGTTCAGATCGGGGTAGTTCAGCAGAGTACGGGAAACAGCATACAGAATGATGTCGCCCAGGGTGATGCCAGCATACTCACCACCGGCAGCCTTCAGGGCCTTACGGTAGTTCAGGATTGCAGTAGCATCAAAGCTGGTGTTGTGAGTCAGCTGAGCCATGGTGTGCAAGCTGGTGGACATAGACTTGCTGATGGCACGACGGATACCGCTGAACTTAACATCCTCATAGGTGTTCTCCACAGCAGCAGAAGCAGCAGCAACAGGCTTAACACCGGAGTCGATAAGCTTCTGTACATCGCGCTCAATAATACGGCCGTTAGGACCGGTGGGAACTGCCATAGAAGCATCCACACCGTAAGCCTTAGCCAGCTTTGCAGCTCTGGGAGATACGGGTGCGCCGGCAACAGGTGCGGCAACAGCTTCAGCCACAGGAGCGGCAGCAGCCTCAGCAACAGGAGCAGCAGCTTCCACAACCACAGGAGCAGCACCGGGCTTCAGGCAATCGGGGGGCTCGCCCTCAGGACCGACAGCGCAAACATTCTCCAGGCAGGGAACTTCGTCGCCGCCTTCAAAGAACTTGGCAAGAAGCTTGCCCTCTGCGGTGGACTCGCACTCAAAGGATGCCTTGTCCGTTTCGTAAGTAAACAGAATGTCACCGATCTTCACATCGTCGCCGATCTCTTTGAGCCACTCGCCGATGATGCAGCTTTCTACGGTGATACCAGCCTTGGGCATAATAACAGCCTGGGCCTTGGTGTTAGCCACAACAGCAGCGGCAGCAGCGGGTGCTGCGGCAGCGGGAGCGGCGGCAGGTGCTGCAGCTGCAGCAGGTGCTTCAGCGCCGGGACGGCAATTTGTGCAATCGTCGCCAGGTGTGCCAATAGCACATACATTCATGAGGCAAGGAACTTCGTCGCCTTCCTCATAGTAGATCTCCAGCAAAGTACCCTCTGCTGTAGACTCGCATTCGAAGCTGGCCTTATCGGTCTCGTAGGAGAACAGAACGTCGCCCACATTAACCTTATCGCCAATCTTCTTTTCCCATGTTCCAATGATACAGCTTTCCACTGTAATGCCCGCCTTGGGCATGATCACTGCATTTGCCAATGGATACGCCTCCTAATTTTATTTTGTTAAACCTCGTTAATTATAACACTACATAACAGTTTCCGTCAAGAGGAATCCTGCAAAAAAAGCAGCAAAAATGCCGCCCTGCAGGCGGCATTTTCTGTATTTAATTACAAAACACGGACACCGGCATCTTTTGCAGCCTTAGAAATATTTTCAGGCAACACATCGTCAGAGATCAGGTAATCCACATCGGAAAGCTGGGCAAAAGTATAAGGCATCAGGCAGCTGAACTTATCCTTGCCGCACACAGCAACGCTGGTGCGTGCCTTTTGGATGACTTGACGCTTAACCAGCATATCATTTTCCGTACCGCAGGTAAAGCCGGAGTCTACAGAGCAGCCGGAAACACCGATAAATGCAAGGTCAATATTGATCTTCGACAGCATTTCCAGTGTATTTTGACCGGAAAGGGCAAGATTTTTACGGTTGATGGTGCCGCAGCACAAAGTAACCACCGGATTATGCAGCCGGCAAAGCTCCAAAGCAATGCTGGGGCCGGTGGTGATCACATTCAGGTTAATATCCGGCAGAATACGGGCCAGAGCAAGGTTGGTGGTACTGGCATCCAGGAAAATGGCGGTATGGGGCTGGATCAGCTGCAAAGCCTTTTGGGCGATCACAGACTTTTCCCAGTTATTCTGCCGCATACGCACGTTGAATTCAGGGTCACCCATATGACGCACAGAGCGAGCGCCACCTCTGAACTTAACGGCAACACCGGTCTTTTCCAGCAAATCAAGATCCCGGTGAATGGTCATAAGGGATACATCCGGGAAAAGCTGGCGCAGCTGCTTAATGGTGACCACATTTTGCTTTTCTATAAAATCCTTCATCTGTTCCTGTCGGTAATTATACATAAATAACACCCCGATGTTAAAATGTTATGTTTATAACGGTAATATAACACCAGTTGTTAACATTTGTCAATCCCTGCAGGAAAAAATATTGACTGCATCGTGTCTTGCATCTATAATAAGCAATACGAGGTGACAAAAATGAAGCTATTTACAATTTCCCGTGAAAACTGTAACCCTTATGAAAATCTTGCTCTCGAAAATTACCTGATGCAGGTCGTACCGGAAGATAGCTGCATCTTATATTTGTGGCAAAACGAGCCCACCGTTGTAATCGGTCGTAACCAAAATCCCTGGAACGAGTGTCGCACTTCCCTGCTGCAGGAAGACGGTGTGCATCTTACCCGTCGGTATTCCGGCGGCGGCGCTGTGTATCACGATCTTGGAAATATGAATTTTACTTTTGTAGCAAAAGAAGATTGCTACGATCAGGACAAGCAGTTTTCTGTCATACGCACTGCTTGTCAGTTGCTGGGTATTCAGGTAGAACTTTCCGGCCGAAATGACCTGCTTGTAAATGGATTTAAGTTCTCCGGAAATGCCTTCTTGCATCAGGGCGGCGCTGCTTGTCATCACGGCACGCTGTTGATCGACAGCGACTTTTCCAAGCTTGGCAGCTACCTGACGCCTCCAAAGGCTAAACTTCAGGCAAAGGGTATTTCCTCCGTTCGCAGCCGTGTTACCAACCTGAAAGCCCTTTGTCCCGACCTGACCATCGATAAGATGCGTCAGGCACTGCTGAAAGCATTTGAGAATGTTTACGGCGGCACGGTTGTAACCTTCCCCCTGCCTGCGGGAGCTAATGCCATCCTGGAAGAAAAAGCCAAAGCCCTCAGCGATCCTCAGTGGCTATACGGAAACAAGATCGCCATGACCTGCAGCGTGGAAGACAAATTCTCCTGGGGTTATGTCCGTATTGATTTCCAGGTCACAAATGGCATCATCGAAGCCCTTGCAGTATTTACCGACAGTTTGGACTGGACGATTGCAGACAAGATACAAAAGGCCCTTACCGGAATATCCTTTAACAAAAACGAGATGATCTCTGCCTTAAAAGGCACTGTAGATGACTCCATTTTGGAGGATATTTCCACATTGTTGAACATATAAGAAATGAGCGTTTGCCGATGCAAACGCTCATTTTATTAGATTTCGATCTGTGCAATAACAGACTTCAGCTTTTCAGCGCTGGCCTGCAGTCGGGCAACTTCTTCATCCGTCATCACATTCAGGATCTTACCGCGGACACCGTTGCGATCCACCAGGTTCAAAGTAGAAAGGCAGACGTCGTCAACACCGTACTCACCGTGCATCATAGTAGATACGGTAAGTGCGGTATTGCTATCGCCCAGCACACACTTACAGATATAGCAAACACCGGTAGCCACCGCATAGAAAGTAGCGCCCTTATTCTCAATGATCACAGCACCGGATTTCTTAACGAACTCCTCCACTTCCTCATAGTCCTTATCCCAACGGATGCGGTCCTTATCAGGAGAACGGTCCTTATAATCATCAATATGATTGTTGGCAATATGGGCCAGGGACCAGGGCACAAAAGAGCTGTCGCCGTGCTCACCATAAACATGGGCATGCACATTCTTGGGGCTGATGCAGAAGCGCTTTGCCAGTTCGGACTGCAGACGGCTGGTATCCAAAATCGTACCGGAGCCAATAACACGATGTTCAGGCACACCGGAGATCTTGGTAAATACATAAGTCAGCACATCCACGGGGTTGGAAACGATCACATATACCGCATTGGGGGCATACTTCACCACATTCGCAGTAACATCCTTCAGGATATTTACATTGGTCTGCGCCAGGTCAAGACGGGTCATACCAGGCTTTCTGGCAACGCCACAGGTAATGACAATGATATAAGAGCCTTCCACATCGGGATAATCACCGGGACGAACGATGGCAGGGCTATAAAACGGTGCACCCTGATATACGTCAAGGGCTTCGCCCACCGCTTTCTTCTTATTGATATCCACCAAAACAATTTCAGAGGCAATGCCCTGCATCATCAGGTCGTTAGCAATGGTAGCGCCTACATTACCTGCACCGATTACACTGATCTTACTCATAATTTTATCGCTCCCCTATTTCATTTTCATCCAGCTTATCGCCAGATTTCTATCGATATTATTATATTGATATTGCCAGCCGTTGTCAACATCGAAGGATGCACAAAATAACATTTCGTTAATTCCGTAGAATTTTATCGAATATAACCGGATAATTTGTACAAATTTTTCCATCAAAATAAAAAAGCGCGACGATCAATCGCAATCGCCGCGCTTTATGCTTAAAATTCCGTTAAGAGCTTAATGAGAACCTGTACACAAACTTCCATATCCTCAACAGGGATATACTCAAACCGACCGTGGAAATTCTCGCCGCCGGTAAAGAGATTCGGGCAAGGCAGACCCTCATAGGAAAGGCGGGCGCCGTCCGTACCGCCCCGGATGGGAACGATCTTTGCCGTGATCCCCACCTGCTCCATAGCACGCTTCGCCCTGTCAATAATAAACATACAAGGCTCAATGTGCTTTTTCATATTGAAATAGCTATCCCGAATCTCTACCTGCACCGTTCCTTCGCCATACTTACTATTCAGGAAACCGGCAGCAGACTCCATAACCAACTTTTTCTGCTGCAGCTTTTCAAGGTCGTGATCCCGGAGAATATACTGCAGGCAAGCATTTTCCACAGAACCTACCATATCCGTCAGCATAATAAAGCCTTCATAGCCTTCGGTAGCTTCCGGGCGCTGATGCACCGGAAGCATACCCTGAAATTCCATAGCGATCAGCTGGGCATTGACCATCTTATTTTTGGCAGAGCCGGGATGGATATTAAGACCCTGGAAAGTAACTTTTGCAGATGCAGCATTGAAATTCTCATATTCCAATTCGCCCAATGCGCCGCCATCCACAGTATAAGCATAATCAGCGCCAAAATTCTTCACATCGAAAAGATCCGCTCCCCTGCCGATCTCCTCATCCGGTGTAAAAGCGATTTTCAATGTGCCGTGAACGGCTCTGGTTTTCAAAAGATGCTCCGCAGCAGTCAGGATCTCAGCAATGCCAGCCTTATCGTCTGCACCCAAAAGCGTCGTTCCGTCAGTAACCACAAGATGCTTACCGATGTGGGCATTCAGGCTCTCATAATCAGCGCAACGCAAATAAATGCCCTTTTCTTCATTCAGGCAAATATCACCGCCTTCATAGCTCACTACCCTAGCCTTTACATTCTCATCAGAGCAATCCGGAGAAGTATCCATATGAGCAATCAAACCAACGGTGGGCAGATCCGGATGGCCGGGCACAGTACCGTAAACATAACCGTTTTCATCCATATGGGCATCAGCAATACCCATAGAAAGCATTTCTTCTACCAATGCCTTGCCCAAAACAAGCTGTTTTGCGGTAGAAGGACAGGTGGGAGAATTTTCATCAGATTGGGTATCCAATGCCACATAACGCAAAAAGCGCTCTAATACTGTCATAATTTCCTCCAAAAAAGAGGGGCGAAGTTTCCTTCGCCCCTTTTATTTTACTTAGCAGCGTTTACCAGCTCAGCGGTATCCTGTGCGATCATCAGTTCCTCGTTGGTGGGGATGACCCAAACCTGAACCTTGGAATCGTCGGCAGAGATCAGTCTCTCCTTGCCGCGGCAGTTGTTCTTCTCAGGATCCAGCTTAACACCCATGAATGCCAGGTAGTCGCAGATTGCCTGACGAGTATCGGGGCCGTTTTCACCAACACCGGCGGTGAAGGTCAGCACATCAATGCCGTTCAGAGCTGCAGCGTAAGCACCAACATACTTGGCAACCTCGTAGCAGAACTTATCCAGAGCCAGCTGGCAATCCTCGTTGCCGTTGGCAGCGCCGTCTTCCAGGTCACGGAAGTCAGAAGAAACACCGGAAACAGCCAGAACGCCGGACTTCTTGTTCAGCATATTCAGGCACTCGTCAACGCTCATACCGTACTTGTTGCAGATGAACTGCACAACACAGGCGTCGATATCACCGGAACGGGTACCCATAGGCACACCGGCCAAGGGGGACAGACCCATAGAGGTATCCTGGCACTTGCCATCCTTCACAGCGGACAGAGAAGAGCCGTTGCCCAGGTGGCAGTTGACCATCTTGAAGTTGGTGGTGCCAACCAGCTCAGCAGCGCGGCGGGCAATATACTTGTGAGAAGTACCGTGGAAGCCGTAGCGACGGATATCGTCGTTCTTGTAATACTCGGTGGGGATGGCATAACGGTAAGCCTTGGGGGGCATAGACATGTGGAATGCGGTGTCGAACACAGCCACCTGAGGAGTCTTGGGCATAACAGCCTGGCAGGCACGGATGCCCATCAGGTTAGCGGGGTTATGCAGAGGGCCCAGGGGGATGCAATCCTCGATAGCCTTGATGCAGGCATCATCGATGATGCAGGAATCGCTGAACTTCATACCGCCGTGCAGCACGCGGTGGCCAACAGCATCTATCTCGTCAACAGACTTGATCACACCGTGCTCGGCATCCACCAGAATCTCCAGAACAGCTGCGATCGCCTCGGAGTGGCTGGGCATAGGAATGTCCTTAACCACCTTCTTGTCGCCCACCTTGTGGGTCAGACGGCCGTCGATATAAATACGCTCGCACAGGCCCTTGGCGGCTACATCGCCGGTCTCCGGATTCATCAGCTGATACTTAAGAGAAGAGCTGCCGGCATTGATAACCAAAACATTCATTGGGGTCTTCCTCCTAAAAAATAATGATTTTCTTTTTTTGCATTATGTGCTAAAATAACCATAGCTAAAGCTATTCTATAATATCTTTTCCATTTTCTCAAGTCCTAAAAGGAAATTTTTTCAAGAAAGGAGAGGCAATTTTGAAAATCACAGGCATTATCTGCGAATATAACCCCCTGCACATAGGTCATAAAAAGCAGATCGATCACATTCGCAGCAAGAACCCGGACAACGGCATCGTCTGCCTGATGAGCGGCAATTTCGTTCAACGTGGCGCGCCGGCGATCATTGACAAGTCTTTCCGGGCAAAGGCTGCCGTTTTAGCCGGTGCTGATTTAGTATTGGAACTACCGGTCACTGCAAGCCTCTCCTCCGCCGAAGGTTTTGCCCAAAGCGGTGTAGACATTCTCGGCAAATTCTGTAACGAACTGTGTTTTGGCGCAGAAACCAATGATCCTGATCTTTTCATAAAAACCGCAAAAGCATTAAACACTGAGGATTTTAAGTCCCACCTGCGTGAGCATTTAAATTTGGGTCTTTCCTTCCCTGCTGCCCGTCAAAAAGCGTTGGAGAAAATGGGTTTAAACGGCGAAATTCTATCTTCACCCAACAATATTTTGGCTGTGGAATACTGTAAGGCAATTTTAGCAACAAAAACAAATATGCTGCCTATGATAATCCACCGGGAGGGTGATTATCACGACGATACGCCGGATATTGAAAACCCGTCCGCTACTGCTATCCGCAATCTAATGCAGCAAAACAAGGATTGGACGCAATTTGTTCCCAATCCGGAATGTTTTGAAAATGCGCAGCTGCATTCCCTTTCCACCGGTGAGCAAGCGATTCTTTACCGTCTGAAAACAATGACGGATGCAGAGTTTGAGGCCCTGCCCTACGGATCAGAAGGACTATGGCGCAAGCTGATGCACAATTCCCGGAAATATAACGCACTGGAAGACATCATTACTGCCACCAAATCCAAACGCTATACCCGCACCCGTCTTGACAGAATGGTAATGTGCGCATTTTTAGGCATCACAGAGAATATGCTGATGTCCCCAACCCCCTATGTAAATGTACTTGCCTTTAATGCCAAAGGACGTAAAATACTTAAGCTTGCCCGCAATACAGGCAATTTTATAAACATCGGGGAAAACGTCAAAGACCCCTACGCAGATTTTTTGAAACGTTGCGATGATCTGTACGAACTATTCTCCCCCACCCCCACAAAACAAAACCGAAAGGTATATGTGCATAAATAAGCGGCAAGGAAAACCTTGCCGCTTATTTTTATAGAAAGACTCTCAAGGCAGAGAATCACGCGCATATTCCCTTGAATATTCCAACCAGCTGTCATCGACTTCAACACCAAGCACTTTTCCTCTTGCTCTATATCTTGCTTCCCATATTTCTTCCATAAAAAGCGCATTGTAATATGTAAGGTCAACATCACTTTTCAGTTCGTCAGGTAAATAAATCGGACAAATTACATACCATCTGTCATCAATCCGACCTACATAGCAGATATCTCTAATCTTATGGTAGCCATAATATGATGTGCGGCCCTCAAAAATTGCAACATACAGATCATCAGAAAGCTGTGTCCACTCATGAATTTCCGGTTCAATAATATAACCAGGATCATATAACGCATCGTACAATAGCTTATCGTCACCAAAATAACCGTATAGCTTATCAGCGCGACCACGGCTATGCTTCCATTGTTCTATGTAATCATCAAATACCCAGCGTGGATCCTTATAATGCGGATTGTTATCGAGCGGCTCATATAAACTACTAAGGATATCCCGATTTTCTCCGAGTCCGATTCTTTCCTTCGCATACTCTACCCACAACTTTTCATACGCATCCAATTTAATACCCGTTTTAAGGTCATCCGGTAAATTCAGGTGGCCATCAATAACATACCAAGATCCCATAATGCGTCCAACGTAATACAAAAATCTCACCTTACTAAAATCGCAGGCAGAATAAGATCCCTCCACAGTTGCAACATATAGCGTTAGGGAAAGCTGATTCCATTCCACAATTTTAGGATCTACAAGATATTCCGTATTTCTATTATAACCGCTTCGTTCCTCGATATTTCTGACGTATCCGTAATAACCGAAAGCCACTCCCATATGGTGCGTCTGAAGTGTCAGGAAATCCTCAAATAAAATTCTCGGCTCAGTTTTAATTTTATCCAGCGGTTCAAATGAAAGTAACAGCTGTTCAGAATTGCCCTGTTCAGACTGAATGCTCACAGAAAAGCATCCTGTAAGTAAAATGCACAATAACAAACAAAGAACTTTTACCCAAACCCGCGGTTGTTTCCAGTTAGATAAATTACGAATACGCTCTTTAGGGTCCCCCTCACCAAAAGCAAGAGGCAAGCCAACAGGAGTCGATGCGTCGAAACACATTTTTAATAGCGTAGATGCATAATCGGACCGATTTGCAACACCAATTTTCCGAACAACTGCCTCATCGCAGCTCATTTCCATATCCCGGCAAGCCAAATTGAAAGCAATCCATACCAAAGGATTAAACCAATGCAATGCTAGAATCAAAAAACCCAATGCCTTAAAAATATGGTCACCTCGACGGATATGATGCTTTTCATGCAAAAGAATATGCACCTGCTCTTCTTCTGTAAGCTCTGCCGGAAGATAAATCTTCGGACGAAACACACCCAAAACAAAAGCTGTTGGGATACCATCAGCAAGATATACGCTCTTTTGCACCGCAGTAGCTTTATTCGTGATACGGTATATTCGCAGGGCAGAAATGATGCTGAACATCAGCATACCGCACACACCCAAAAGCCACAACGCAGACAGCACCGGCAGCACAGTATCCGACACTGTTTTCGGTGCAGACAATCCATCGCCGGCAGTGACCACGTAATCCGTACCGTAAACGCTATGCTGTACCTCTCTGCCCGCATTAATAGCCGCATCATATTTAGCGTCAATCGCTTCATATGTGTAATAATCTTCCACATAAGTATCTGACCAACCATCGATAATTTGCTCAGTTGAAACCAGACCTAAGGCAGAAAAATCAATATCAAAGGTAAATGGACATAATAACCGCAGCAATACAACTGCCCATAGCATATAAGAGCAAATCTTTGATGCTTTTCCCAACGCCAACCGCAATAGCAATACTACTATGATTAGCACTGCAGCAGTAAGGCTCATAGTTAAAATTCTAGTAAAAATATCTGTCAAGATCATAGCATCACCCCCGCATCTGATCTATCAGCCGCTTCATTTCCTCCACTTCATTTTCTGTCAGCTTTTTCTGTGAGCTGAATGCAACGAGAAATGCAGGCAAAGACCCGCCAAAAGTATCCTGCACATATTGACAGCTTTGCTTACCGTAAAAGTCCGCCTTGCTGACAAGAGATTTAACCTCACCCTTTTCATTTTGAAAAAGGCCACGCTCACACAAGCGTTTAAGCACAGTAAACGATGTTGTTTTCTTCCAATTCATTTGCTTTTCCGCCAACTTTGCCAATTCTCCGGACATAATGGGTTCATTTGACCATATAATATCCGCAAACTTGGTTTCTGCTGCACCCATTCTATAATCTGGCATAACTGCACCTCCATTCTACATATTGTAGTACACCTTCATACTACAATATGTAGTACACTTTGTCAAGTAGAAAATTAAAATGCACTCTGCTTAATTGCAGAGTGCATTTAATTATCGTTCTTTATAGCTTGCAGCAACGCTTTTGCGTACTAATGCCCGTTTCAGCCGGGCTTCTGCCAAACGGATATCCGTATCGCTGGAACTTTTGTTTTCCAGCACCGTGCGGGCACGGGTTTCAGATTTTTCCGCCCGGTCTACATCGATCTGATCGGCCCACTCAAAAGAAGTGGCCAGCAAAGTCACCTTGCCGTCCATAACAGAAACCATACCGCCAATGCAGGCTGCATAGCGTTTTCCATCATCTGTCAGGATCGTGGCACGACCCATTCCCAATGGCGCAACGCAGTTGATATGACCTGCCAGGATGCCCACATCACCGGAAGTGGTGCGAACGATCAGTTCCTGTGCCAAATCCTCAAAACGCAAGCCGTCAGGGGTAACGATCTTCAAAGGAAACTGTTTCATTTCCCCTGCCCCTTCCATTTTTCCACCACATCATCAATGGTGCCTGCGAACAGGAAGCAGGATTCAGGAATTGCATCGTGCTTACCCTCAATGATCTCCTTAAAGCCACGAATGGTCTCTTTCAAAGGCACATATTTACCCTCAAAGCCGGTAAATTGAGAAGCAACGCTGAAGGGCTGGGACAGGAAACGCTGCACCTTACGGGCGCGGTTAACGGTAAGCTTGTCTTCTTCGCTCAGTTCATCCATACCCATAATGGCAATGATGTCCTGCAGTTCCTTATACCGCTGCAAGATCCGCTGAACAGCTCTGGCAGTTTCATAATGCTCTGTACCCACCACATCCGGAGAAAGGATACGGGAAGAAGAGTTCAGAGGATCAACGGCAGGATAAATACCCAAGGAAGCAATACCACGGTCAAGAGCGGTGGTGGCATCCAGGTGAGCAAACGTGGTAGCAGGCGCGGGGTCTGTGTAGTCGTCAGCAGGCACATAAACCGCCTGTACGGAGGTAATAGAGCCGTTCTTGGTAGAGGTGATACGCTCCTGCAGAGCGCCCATTTCCGTTGCCAGGGTCGGCTGATAGCCAACGGCAGAGGGCATACGGCCCAGCAGCGCAGAAACCTCAGAGCCAGCCTGGGTAAAGCGGAAAATGTTATCAATGAAGAGCAGCACATCCTGATGCTTCACATCCCGGAAATACTCTGCCATGGTCAGGCCGGAAAGACCGACACGCATACGGGCTCCGGGGGGCTCATTCATCTGACCGAACACCATAGCGGTCTTATTAATAACATCGCTTTCCGTCATTTCATTATAAAGGTCGTTACCCTCACGGGTACGCTCGCCAACACCGGTAAACACAGAGTAACCATTGTGGGCGGTGGCAATATTATAGATCAGCTCCTGAATAAGAACGGTCTTACCAACACCAGCGCCACCGAACAGGCCGATCTTACCGCCCTTAGCATAGGGGCAGATCAGGTCAACAACCTTGATGCCTGTTTCCAAAATCTGGGTAGCAGGCTCTTGCTCATCGTAGCTGGGTGCACTGCGATGGATGGGCCAACGCTCTGCACTTTCCACGGCAGGCTTTTCGTCAATGGGCTGACCCAGCAGATTAAACACTCTGCCCAGGCACTCCTCGCCTACCGGAACAGTGATCGCAGCGCCGGTATCTACAGCCTCTACACCACGCTGCAGACCGTCGGTAGAGCTCATAGCAATGCAGCGCACCACATTGTCACCAATGTGCTGAGCCACTTCCGCCACAACCGTGCGGTCATCCATCTTGATCTCAATCGCAGAAAGCAGCTGGGGCAAGCTGTCCTCTGCAAAACGGATATCCAAAACAGGGCCCATGATCTGAATCACGGTACCAACATTTTTGGCCATAAGTTTCAACTCCTTTGTGCAGATATCAAGAACCTGCAACGATTTCTGTGATTTCCTGGGTGATGGCAGCCTGACGGGCCTGATTAAACTTCAGGCTCAACTGACCGATCATCTCGTCGGCATTTTGGGTAGCTGCATCCATAGCCGTACGGCGGGCAGCGTGTTCAGATGCGCGGCTTTCACACAGCGCGCCATAGAAAATGCCTCCAACAAACTCCGGTACAATGGTATCAAATACCGTTTGACTGTCAGGCTCATAGACGATATCCTGCAATCTTTCTGCGGTCTTTTCCGATCTTTGCAAGGGCAGCACAGGCAGAATCGCAGGGGTCTGGGACAAAACAGATGCAAAATTCGTGTATGCAATATACACTTCATCAATGCTTCCTTCCAAATAAGCCTTGCACAGCTGCCTTGCAACCGTAAAGCAATCACCCATGGAAAGCTCCGCAGCGTTGCCATACTGATCTGTCATAATGCTTGCCTTATGATAACGGAAGTGATCCAGCGCCTTTTTGCCTACAGGCAGCACCGTTACATCCTTACCTTCCATATGGGCAGCAACCAGCTTCAGTACGTTACTGTTATAGCCGCCTGCAAGACCGCGGTCACCTGCGATCACAACATAGGCCGCCTTTTTTACAGCCCGCTTTGTAAGGTAAGCGGAGGACAGATCGGTATTATGATCCATAATATCCAAAATGGTGTTATACAGGCTTTCAAAGTAGGGTCTTGAAGAAAGCACCTTTGCCTGTGCGTGACGCAGCTTGGAGGAAGCCACCATTTCCATGGCCTTTGTGATCTGCTTTGTAGACTCCATACTGCGAATGCGGGTTTTTATCTCTTTGGTGGATACACCAGCCATGGCTTACCTCCTTATCAAATAGTGGGAACAAACTCCTGATGCAATTCGTTCAGGGCATTTTTAAGTGCAGCTTCCGTATCAGGCTCCAGCTTACCGGTTTGCCGAATATTAGACAGCACATCGTAATACTTCTCTTCCATAAAGGTATGCAGGCGGATCTCAAATTCACCGATGGAATCAACAGGAATATCATTGAGATAACCGTTGATAACAGCATACAGGATACACACCTGATGGGCAACTTCCACAGGCGCATTATTCTTCTGCTTTAATACCGCAACGATCCGCTCACCCAGGTTCAGTCTCGCCTTGGTATCTGCATCCAGGTCAGAGCCGAACTGGGCAAAGCTCTGCAGCTCCCGGTACTGAGAATACAGCAGCTTCAGAGAGCCTGCCACCTTCTTCATAGCCTTGATCTGGGCATCACCGCCAACACGGGAAACAGAAATACCCGGGTTAACTGCAGGCATAATACCGGCATTGAACAGTTCAGATTCCAGGAAGATCTGACCGTCGGTAATGGAAATAACATTGGTGGGAATGTAGGCAGATACGTCACCTGCCTGGGTCTCGATAATGGGCAATGCTGTCAAACTGCCGCCGCCAAGCTTATCAGAAAGCTGGGCTGCCCGCTCCAGCAAACGGGAGTGCAGATAGAACACATCACCGGGATATGCCTCTCTTCCGGGAGGACGGCGGATCAGCAAAGAAATGGCGCGGTAGGCCACTGCGTGCTTACTCAGGTCATCATAGATCACCAGTACATCCTTACCCTGATGCATAAAGTGCTCACCCATAGAGCAGCCGGCATAGGGGGCAATATACTGCATAGGTGCCAGTTCAGATGCGGTAGCAGATACCACAAGGGTATAATCCATTGCACCGCCGGCGGTAAGATTCTCCACCACCTGGGCAACGGTAGACCGCTTCTGACCAATGGCCACATAAATACAAATCACATTCTTACCCTTCTGGTTCAAAATGGTATCTGTAGCAATGGTGGTCTTACCGGTCTGCCGGTCACCGATGATCAGCTCACGCTGACCTCTGCCGATGGGGATCATAGAGTCGATGGCCTTAATACCGGTCTGCAAAGGTACGCTAACATGCCGCCGGTCAATAATACCGGGAGCAGGCATTTCAATGGGACGGTAGGCTTCAGCAGTGATGGGGCCCTTGCCATCAATAGGCTCACCAAGGGCATTGACAACACGGCCGACAAGTCCTGCGCCCACAGGCACAGAAACCACCTTACCGGTACGCTTGACCGTATCGCCTTCCTTAATGCCCTGATCAGAGCCTAAGATAACGATGGACACGATATCCTCTTCCAGATTCTGCGCCATGCCATATGCGCCGTTGGGGAATTCCACCAACTCGCCTGCCATACACCGGTCAAGGCCGCTGGCCTTGGCGATACCGTCACCTACCAGGACAACTGTACCAACCTCACTGGTCTCCAGCTTATTTTCATAGTTTTTGATCTGTTCACGAATGATTTTCGTGATTTCATCAGGTCTTAATTCCATAGTTTCCCTACTTCCTCAAAGTACGGTATTCTCCAGCAGCTTTCGAATGGAATCCATCCGGTTAGCCACCGTATCGTCCACCTGCGTTCCGTCGTATTCAAGACGGACACCGCCCATAATATCCGGGTCTACCCGGTTGGTCACCAGCGCTGCTTTGCCGGTGATAGCGCAAAGCTTTTCTTCCAGCCGTGCTTTCTGTTCGTCACGCAAAGGAACAGCTGTTACTGCTTTAACAGGCAGAATATTGTGGGTGATATTATACTGCTCCCGGTACTGCTTTACACATTCCGGAAAGCTGCGAATATGCCCCCGCTGGGTCAATAGCTTCATAAAATTATTCAGGTAAGGCTCGACTTTGCCGCCAAAGCAATCCTCCACCAGCTGCACGCGCTGCTCACAGGGCAAATTGCTTGCGCTAAGCAAACGAAGGTACTCCGGCTGCTCTACAAAAATGCCGTCCAAAGTTGCAAGCTGGTCGTAAATAACCTGCTCCAAGCCTTCTTCTTTTGCCAGGTCATAAAGAGCCTGACCATATACTGCGCCCGCCCCGGTCATACACCGTCACCCAGCGCATCGATAAACGAATCCACAAGACGCTCCTGGTCCTGGGTATTCAGCTCACGGCCAACCACCTTTTCCGCAATGGCCAGCGCCATACCGGAAATCTCGTCCTTGGCATCATTGAGCGCCTTTTTCTTTTCCTGGGCGATATCCGCAGCAGCCTTCTGACGGATCGCATCCGCCTGAGCATTTGCCTGGCTGACGATCTCCGCCTCCCGTTCCTGACCACGCTGCACGGCTTCTTTCACCATGCGCTGGCTGGTTTCAGCAGCGGCAGAAAGCTTTTGGGCATACTCTGCCTCCAGAGCCTGGGCATTCTTCTGAGCCTTGTCCGCTTCTGCGTACATATCATCGATCTCCTGCTGGCGATCCATAATCAGCTTCATTACCGGCTTAAACAGGAACTTTTTCAGAACAAGAAAAAGGGCGATAAAGTTACAAAGAGTAAACAGGGCGGTAAAGAAATTAATATTTAAGAATTCTCCCGGTCCCATGCTACACGCTCCTTTTTAGTATTGTAAATTGCGTGCTTACAGAGCAAACAGGATCAGCAGAGCAATAACCAGAGAATAGATACCGGTAGTCTCGGTAATTGCACAGCCAAGGATCATATTGGTACGCAGATCACCGGCAGCTTCCGGCTGACGGGCCATACCCTCCAGAGCCTTACCGACAGCATTACCTTCACCGATAGCCGGGCCGATAGCACCGATACCCATACACAGACCTGCACCGATGGCCTTTGCTGCAATCATAATCGCTTCAAACATAATGTTTTCCTCCTAAAGATTTATATATTATTTTTCATTAACGGTTTTATTTTCCTCCGGGGGCGGGCAGGCGCCTGCAATGTAAACCATGCTTAGAAGGCTGAATACAAATGCCTGAACAAAGCCGGAGAAAAGGTCAAAATACAAGCTCAAAACAGCCGGTATACCAAACTGTAAAATCGGGATCTGAATACCGTACATCAAATCAAGGCTTGTCAGCAAGCCAAGCAGACCCAGCACTGCAAAAACGATGCCGAAGATCTTATGTGCCAGCTTCTTTTTCTTAAATCCCAGCACGATCAAGGCGATGCCTGCGGCAAGCAAAATCACCGGCAGCAGGACGGTTGCAGAAATCAGGCCAATGAGGGCATTGGATGCCAGCGCCAAAGCCGTATAAACGATCATCGTAATGATGCTGCCGCCAGCCACATTGCCGAAGTGACGGAATGCCATAGCCACAGGCTGGGCGATCTCCGAAATGATGTTCATGGGTGTCATTACCACGATGGGCTCTGTAAAGCCTTTAAGCCAGCCCAAAAAGCCATTGCGCTTGATATTGTGATACCAAATGATCACGCTGGTACACACCGACCAGGTCAGTACCACCGCCAGATCTGCTGTGGTAGAACGCAACAAGCCGGTCATACCGATCAGGCTGCCTACGATAGAAGACAGAAACACCGTGCCGATATAAGGCACCCAGCTGATGTTATGCGCTCCCATCGTTCCCGTGACTAAACTAATCAGCATACCCACACCCTTTTCCGTGAGTACCTGCAATTTACCCGGCCGTTTCTGCAAGTTCCTGCCAAGCAGGATACCTGCAGTCATCAGCAGCGCCGTAACAACTATCAAAGAAAGGATCGTTTCGGTAATAACGATGGGGCCGATCTCAAAGAGGGTCGATGCGCCTTTTACGCTAATTCCGTCCATCAATCACCCTTCTTTCTGAAAAACTCTGCAAGAAGCAGCACCGGCCGCTGAAACAGCAGCGGAAGCGCCATCGCCAGCAAGTTTGCACCGACAAAATGGCCTGCGATCAGCACCACTGCCATAAGGCCCAGGCGAACAACGGAAGACAGCTGGACCATACTTTTGGCCTGCTTCACCTGACCTTGCTGCGCCCGATCTGCGGCAACGCTTACCACCACGGACATAAGAAAATAATTAAAAACAGTGAGCATTGTGCCGGCGACTGCGCTCCAAAGCACATTTGCGTTATAATGCCCAAATGCAGCAAACACCGCCACCATAGCGGCGCTGCAAACCGCCACACCTATGGCAACAACGGCTGTTTCCTTAAATACGATCTTACGGGAATCCATAGTAACCTCTCAATTATGGTCGTTAAAGGACACGGGCGGTTGCCCCTCATCCTTATCAGACATCTTCTTCATTGCCTTTAAGCTGGTACGCAGGCCGTCAAACGCGCCAATCAAGCCCAGCGCAACACCCACATAGATCACCCAGCTGCCCCAGCCGCAGCTATTTTGCAGCCAAACAGCCAACAGGATGAACCCAACAGGGGGCAGCGCGACGGAAAGGCCCAACTGGGTAAACCAAACCAGCAAGGACATATTCTTCATATGCGCCACCTGCCCTTCAATAAAACATCCTTTATACTATACTATAGTAAGGCTCACAGTGCAAGGCTATAATTGTAAAAGTTTTCTAAAAAATCGTTATTGTTACAATGTTCATCCATTTCTGCAAAACCCATCCTCAAATATAAAAACTACTTTTCAACATCCGTATTATATGCTATAATTTGTCTAATAAATCCGGGAGGTGCAGTTTATGCCTAAATCCGACAATCAAAAAACAAAGATCCTGTACATATTGGATTATCTGCAAAAAAACTCCCACGAGGATCACCCCTTGAGAGCTTCTGAGCTTATTAAAATGCTGGAAAAGCACAATATCCTCTGCGAGCGCAAGACCATCTATTCAGACATTGTGGCTCTGCAGGAATTTGGTGTTGACATTGTAAGTCTGCCCGGCAAGAACGGTGGCTATTTTATCGCATCCGGTGGTTTTGAGCCGTATGAATTAAAGCTGCTGATCGATGCTGTACAATCCAGCCGGTACTTAACGGAAAGCAAATCCCGGGAACTGATTGAAAAGCTGTGCAATCAGTGTAACACCCTGGATGCATCCCTACTGCGCAGAAATGTGCTGGTTTCCGGTCGGGTCAAGAGCATGAACGAAAGTATTTATTACAATGTAGATGCCATTCAGGAGGCCATTGCAAAGAATCGTCAGGTCACCTTCCGCTACTTTGACTGGGACATTTCCGGTAAACGCAAATACCGGGAAAAGGAATATACCGCCAGCCCCTACGGTCTGTGTCAGGATAACGAAAACTGCTATCTGCTGGCATTTTCCCAGCGCCACGGCATCACATCCTACCGTTTAGACCGAATGAGCGATATCTGCGTTACAGAAGATGCCCGCATCCCCTGCCCGGAGCTTACGGGAAAGGGTCTGATCACCTATGCCAACCGCACCTTCCAGATGTTCCATGGCGATGAGATCACAGTAAAGCTCCGTTTCCACAAGGAGCTGATCAACGTGGTCATTGACCGTTTTGGAACGGATATCATGCTGATCCCCGACGGACCGGAGCATTTTAACTTCACCGTTTCCGTAGCCGTTTCCCCTATGTTCCTCAGCTGGGTCATCGGTTTTGGCGACAAGGCAGAGATTTTGTATCCTCAAAGCGTCATTGACGAATGTAAGACTTTGTGTTTAAAAGCTACGAGCCGCTATCAATGATCGACCCCGGCTCCACTGCCCGGAAAGAATCAAAAAGCTCTTTCCAGGCGCCCACGGTCAGTTCTCCTGCCTTATCTTCAGGCGCCATAGCCGTCAGGGCATAACAGTAATTGCCGTCGGAATACACACAGGCTCTACCCACCTGATCCGCCCCTTCTCCCACGGAAGACCACACCAAGCGATATCTATCCAAACCCTGAAACTGGGAACGGATCACTTGCAGGTTTTCCGCGCTATAGCCGGTTAGTTCACGAAACACACCGTCCATATCCCCGGCAGGCATAGTCTGCAAGGTAATGTAATAATCCTCGCACATATAAAGCTTCGCCCCGTCATCGCTTGTCATCACCATAGCTGCCGCCTCTTCCGGTATCTTTACTATGATTTCAAGCATTTCGGGTGTGTCCTGCGGAATGGGCACATCCCCAATGGTTTCATAAACCGGCTCACCGCCACATCCTGCCAATATAAATGCCAAAAGCAAGACCGCCAACAGTTTTTTCACAATAATCCCCCCTGAAAGGTAAGCCTTTCCTGTTTGTCTACCTGTCATAAATCAATGCTTGGTCTTGCCAACTTATGCATATAAAAACTCCGGAACCGTCGTTCCGGAGTTTTTTATTATAAATTCTGCATCAATGCTTCAGCGCAAAGAATGCCGTCAATGGCAGCCGACATAATACCGCCTGCATAACCGGCACCCTCACCGGCAGGATATAAGCCTTTCAGCGTAACGGATTGCTTATTTTCATCCCGATTGATCCGCACGGGGCTGGAGCTTCTGGTTTCCGGAGCGGTAAGCACTGCATCCGCCTCGGCAAAGCCTTTTAAATTTCCGTCCAATGCGGGTATAGCCGCTTTTAATGCGTCTGTGATATTTTGGGGCAGCACCTGATTCAAATCGCACCAGGTCACACCGGGTCTGTAGGTAGGTTTCACCTCACCAGGGCCGTCCGATGCAACTCCGCGCAAGAAATCCCCCACCTTTTGTGCAGGCGCGTGATAACCGCCTACGGCAAACGCAGCCTCTTCTACTTTTCTTTGCCAGTACATACCACCCAGAGGACCGTCAAAGGGAAACTCCTCCGGATTTACCGTCACCAATAATGCGGCATTGGCATTTTCACCAGCGCGGTCTTTGTAGCTCATTCCGTTGGTAACCACTCTGCCTTCTTCCGATGCAGCGGCAACCACGAAGCCGCCGGGACACATACAGAAAGTGTAAGCAGTATTGTTATCCAGATGTTTTACAAGCTTATAGTCTGCCGGAGGCAGCACCGGATCATACTTTCCATATTGGGCCATATCCACTAATCTTTGGCTATGCTCGATACGCACGCCCATGGCAAAGGGTTTTGCATCCATAGAAATGCCGCTTTCATAGAGCATTTCAAAAGTATCTCTTGCGCTGTGTCCAATAGCAAAGATCACATGGTCACAAGCTAAAAACTCATTTCCGTTGATGGTCAGACCGGTGATTCGGTCCATTTCCCGGGAAATACCTGTAACTTGAGCGTTGAAACGCACCTGACCGCCCAAAGAGATGATCCGGTTGCGAATATTCTGCACCACATCCACCAGCACATCCGTACCCACATGGGGCTTGGCATCAAAAAGAATATCCTCATGGGCACCGGCAAATACCAGCTGCTGCAAAATCCAACCGATGCGGGGATTGTTTACACCGGTATTGAGCTTTCCGTCAGAAAATGTACCGGCGCCACCCTCACCGAACTGCACATTGCTTTTCATATCCAGCTCACCGGTGGTCCAAAAACGCTCCACCTTTTCTTTACGGGAGATAGCATCTTCGCCCCGTTCCAGCACGATGGGCCGCAAGCCGGCCATAGCCAGCACCAAAGCGGCAAACATGCCCGCAGGTCCAAAACCTACCACCACCGGACTTTTCTCCGGTTGAGCGGTTGATCTGGGAGGCTTGTAAAAGCTCACCGGTGCGATCTGCGCCCGCTTACAGCCGGATTGCTTTAGTATTTTGTTCTCATTGCCATCCACCGCCACATCCACGGTGTAAATGATCTTTACATCCGGTTTCTTCCGGGCATCCACAGACCGACGGACGATCTGCAGCTTTCTTACCTTGGAATTGGATATCTTCAGCGCTTTGGCAGCCTCAAAAGAAAGCTGCGCCACATTATGCTCCGGCGGCAGCGCGATCTGATTGATCCGGATCATTTTCTATTCCCTCCAGCGTGATAACCGGCTAACCGGCCGGAACTCCAGGCCCACTGTAAATTAAAGCCGCCGCAATCTCCGTCAATATCCAGCACCTCGCCGCAGGCATAAAGGCCACTTACAATACGACTTTCCATAGTTTCCGGATCAAATTGCTGCGTAAGTACTCCGCCAGCTGTCACCTGTGCGCTATCCATACCCAAAGGCTCGGTAAGCGTCACTTCCAAAGCCTTTACGCCCCGGCAAACCGCACTCAGCTCCTGGGCAGTCAATTCTGAACAGCAGTTCTTCCCTTTTATGCCCACAGCCTTTGTGATCACTCTGCCCAAACGGTTATGCAAAATACCGGTAAGCAGATCTTCCAAGGGCAGTTCCCCTGCTGTTCTTTCTTCAAGCGCAGCAAGCAGCTTGTCTTCATTCCACTCAGGAAGAAAATCCAGCCGGCACACCCAATTACCGGATGCAGCACATACATCCCTGGAGATCTCAAAGATCACAGGGCCGGAAAGTCCCCGCTCTGTAAACTGCAATTCACCGGCACTTTCGGCATACAAACGCTCATCCCGATATATCTGAGCGCGGCAATTTGCCCGAACACCCTTTAAAGATGCCAGCATAGGCCAGTCGCTTTGCAGCTGCACCAGATTAGGACGCAGACGGGTAGATTTATGACCCAGCTTTCCCAAAAGCTTATAGCCTGCCATCGTGCCGCCAAGCTTTGTGCCGGCAAGGCCGCCACAGGCAACGATCAGCTTATCGCAAACTACATTTTGATCACCAAAAGAAATATGGAACGCGCCATCCATATGACGGATTTTTTCTACTTCAGCGCCTAAATGCAAAGTAATATTCGGCTTGTTGAGCGCAAGGCGCAGAACATCTACCACAGAATTGGCCTGATCAGAATAAGGATACACTCTGCCGCTATCTTCTATAACTGTATAAAGACCCAAAGAAGAAAACCAATCCAGAGTATTTTCCACATCGAATTTACTAAGGGCAATACGGCAAAATTCCGGCTCTTCCCCGTGATAACGCTCCGGCTTTGTATGGATATTGGACAAATTACAACGGCCGTTTCCAGTAGCAAGAAGTTTCTTGCCGACTCTTGCCTGCCGCTCAAACAGCACTACCTGCACATCTGCGTTTTCTGCCGCCGCCAAAGCCGCCGCCATACCCGATGCGCCGCCACCGATAACACCAACTACCATATTGCACCTCCCCCAAAGACATATTCGTATTATAGCTTACATTTTCGCCTGTTACAAGCAAAAACTTTCTTGAAATGCGTAAATACTATGGTATAATAGCACCATACCTGTAAAAGGATGGCTTTATGAAACGGGAAAACATTGATAAAATCGCCCAGACACCGGAAGACAAGATCCTGCTTGCCCGGCTATGGGATAAGATCTATACCGCGATCCAGCGGGACATACCGGCTAACACCTGTTTCCTATCCCCCAGAGAACAGGAGATGGCACAGTATCTGTTTGGTGACCATCCGGGTTTATGTTTTTGGGGTGGAAGTGAAGATGCCACCCGGAAAATGCTGGTATATTTACCCGAATATATGGACAAGGAAATGCTTTCTGAAGCGCCGCCTTTTGTTTGCCTGCGGGCCCGCTTTTATGCCGGTGACAATCCCAACCACCGGGATTTTTTAGGCGCGCTTATGGGCGCGGGCATCGCCCGGGAAACCGTGGGAGACATTTATGTGGCTGCAAGCAGTTGCGATTTTCTTGTCACAGAGGAAATTGCCCCCTATCTGCTGCAAAACTTCGAAAGTGCCGGCCGTGCCAAGCTCCGCATCGAGCAAATAGCTGCAAAAGATCTGCACATACCTGAACCCGAAGTCCAGGAAATCAGAGATACCCTGGCATCCATCCGGCTTGATAGCGTTATTTCTGCAGGTTTTCGTATCAGCCGTGGTGCAGCTGCTGATTTCATCACCGCGGGAAAAGCCACGCTTAACAGTCTTGCCTGCGAAAAGCCGGACAAGGCTGTGGAAAATGATGCGGTGATCAGCGTCCGCACACAAGGAAAAATCAAGTTAATAAGCATCGGCCAGCCAACGAAAAAGGGCCGTATTCCGGTGATTATTCACCGTTATTTATGAGGTAATACTATGGATATGAACAAAGTGATCGAGCGCATCAATGCCCTTGCGAAAAAAGCAAAGGAAGGCGCACTGACGGAAGAAGAACTAGCGGAACGGGATCAGCTCCGCAGAATTTATATCGATTCTGTTAAAGCAAGCCTGACCGGCCAGCTTGAAAACACCTACATCGTCTACCCGGACGGCACAAAAAAGAAAGTGGAACGCAAGCAGTAATCCCCACCGGCAAACACAGGAATCGGCTCTATCTGCCATTGTTTGCGGGTTTTACCCTTGATTTTACACACCTTATATGCTATAATATCGTAGATTTTGAACAAATTCTATTCGAAGGAAGTATCGATAATGAATACATCTGTTTTTGAGCAGCACGAATCCAACGTCCGTTCCTACTGCCGCAATTTCCCCACCGTCTTTGTAAAAGCAAAAGGCGCAATTATGACCGACGAAAACGGCAGAGAATTTGTTGACTTTTTTGCCGGCGCCGGCGCTTTGAACTATGGTCACAATCCTGACCGGATTACCGAGCGTTTGATAAGCTATCTCCAGCAGGATGGCATTATCCATTCTATGGATATGTACACCGCTCCCAAGCGGGAATTTCTGGAGTACTTCACCGAGAACATCCTCAAGCCCAGAGGACTTGATTACAAGGTCCAGTTTGCAGGCCCTACCGGCACCAACGCTGTGGAAGCCGCCATCAAGCTGGCCCGTATCGCCAAGAAGCGGCAAAACATCTTTGCCTTTATGGGCGCATTCCACGGTATGACATTAGGCGCACTTTCCCTGACCACTGACCGCTGCAGCCGGGAAGGCGCAGGCCAGAATATGCACAATGTTACCCATATCCCCGCTCCCTATATGTTCCCGGAACTGGATACCATCGCTTATATGGAGTGCCTGCTGAATGACGACCACTCCGGTGTTGAGAAGCCTGCTGCCATCATTTTGGAGACCGTGCAGGCTGACGGCGGCATCTATGCATTTGATGCCCAGTGGCTGCGGGATCTGCGTGATCTTTGCACTAAGCATGATATTCTGCTGATCGCTGACGATATTCAGGTCGGCTGCGGACGTGCAGGTACATTCTTCTCCTTCGAGCGGGCAGATATCCAGCCGGATATCGTTACATTGTCCAAGTCCATCGGTGGCTGCGGTATGCCTTTGGCTCTGGTGCTTATCAAGCCGGAGCTGGATATTTGGGAACCCGGTCAGCACACCGGTACTTTCCGTGGCAATCAGTTGGCGCTGATCGCCGGCAAAGCAGGCCTAGAAATGATGGTAGAAGACAATATTCCCAGCGAAGTACAGCGCAAGGGCGAAATTATGGATAAGTTCATTACTGAGCAGATCCTGCCTCTGGATAGCCGCATCAAGCACCGTGGCATCGGCCTGATCTGGGGTGTGGATTTCGGTGCATTCCCCGAAGACACCACCAAGCGTCTGGTGGCTGCCTGCTTCAAAAACGGCTTGATCGCAGAGCGTGTGGGCCGGAACAACGAAGTGCTCAAGCTTATGCCGCCTTTGACCATCGAAGACGATGTAATGCTTAAAGGTCTTGAACTGCTGAAGAAAGCCATCACTGAAATACTGTGATATAATGCGGCAGCCGCGCCTGCGGCTGCCGTTCAAACATGATAAGAGGAAAATAAGATGATAAAAATCAGATTTTATCTTGCCCTGTGGATCGCAAAGGCAGCCCGCCTTGCTATGGTCATTTTGGGAAGAAATGCAACCTATCTTCCCGGAAAGATCGCATTGAAAATTAGTCCGGATTTTCTTAAGCACCTTACGCCCCCGGAAACTGTGATCGCGGTCACCGGCACAAACGGCAAAACCACCGTCAGCAATCTGCTCAGTTCCCTGCTGACCAATATGGGATATAAGGTGACCAACAATTCTCTTGGCTCTAATGTTCAGGCCGGTGTGACCTCTGTCCTTCTTGCTGATGCTAACCTTCTCGGCAAAAGCAAAAAGGATATTGCTGTTTTGGAAGTAGATGAACGCAGCTCTCTGCTGATCTATCCGTTTATGAAACCGGATTATCTCATTTGCAATAACCTGATGCGGGATTCTCTCAAGAGAAATGCCCACACGGAGTTCATTCAGTATATTATCAACAGAGCGTTGCCCGAAAGCACAAAGCTGATTTTGAATGCCGACGACCTGGTATGCTGCGGCCTGGGTAAAGAAGGACAGAACACCACTTACTTTGGTCTGGATGTAGAAAAGCCGGAAGTAAGCCAAGTGCCTTTTGTGCAGGATCTGGTATATTGCCCTAAATGCGGCGGTGAGCTGAAAGCAGAATACATCCGCTATAACCACATCGGCAAATTCACCTGCTCCTGCTGTGACTATGCCTCCCCCATCCCCAACTTTGTTGTCACCGGTCTTGACCGGGAAAACAGCACCTTCACTGTAACCCACAACGGTAGCGCCCAGACCTATAAACTCCCCAACGACAATATCGTTAATGTTTACAATGCCTGCGGTGTTATTGCGCTGCTTCATCAGTTGGGTATCAAAACCGAGGAGATCGTAAAAGGCTTCGATTCCTTACAGATCGTAAAATCCCGTTTTGACAAGATAGAAATTGGTGATCTCACCGTTACCATGCAATCCGCCAAAGGCCAAAACCCCATCGCCTGCGCCAGAAGCTTCAACTATGTTGCCAGCTGCCCCGGTGAGCAAAAGTGTCTTTTTATGCTCATTGACGACAAGGGCGACAGCATCGGCAATTCTGAAAGCACCTGCTGGCTTTATGACTGCGATTACAGTTACCTGACCGATTCTTCCATTGGGCAGATCATCTTCTCCGGCCCTCGGTGCAAAGATCAGTATTTGCGTGCAGTTTTGGCTGGTGTAGATCCTGCGAAGATCGTGCAGTGGCCCAACTTTACAGGTGGCGCCTATCTGATCGACACGGAAAACTGCAAGAACATCTACATTCTGTATGATGTATATTTGGATGGCGAGGCAAATGCCGTGAAAAAAGCGCTGATCAGCGCAAAGGAGGGCGCGTAAATGACTATTGAAGTACTGTTTCAGGAAGTATGCGGCCTTTACGGTGATGCCCAAAATGCCACATATCTGGAAAAGACCCTGCCGGATGCTACCTTTATCTACACACGGCTGACCGAAGAGCCTTACTTCGTCCAAAACAGACCGGATATGATCCTCATGGGTTCTATGAGTGAAAATACCCAGCGGCGGGTCATTGAAAAGCTGATGCCCCTGAAAAAACGGATCGAAGCCCTGATCAACGATGGCGTAGTATTTTTAGCCACCGGAAATGCCGGTGAAGTGTTCTGCAAACAGATCGACTATGTAACAGAAAAAATCACCACCGAAGGCCTTGGCATCTTCGATCTTACTGTAAAGACAAACCTTTTCGACCGCTATAACGGCAAGGTGCTCGGTGAATTTGAAGAGCTGACCATAGTTGGCTTCCGCAGCCAGTTTAGTATGCTCTACGGCGATGATTCTGATAATTACTTTGTAAAATGCATCCGTGGCGATGGCATTAACCGGGAAAGCAAGTTAGAAGGTATGCGGAAGAATAACCTGATCTGTACCCAGATCTTAGGCCCGATCCTTCCCATCAATCCCCTGTTCTGTGAATATCTGCTTGCCCTGTGCGGTGTAAAGGCAGAAGCAGCTTTCAAAGAGGCTGCTATGAGCGCCTATTTGCAGCGCGTCAAAGAATTCAGTGACCCAAAGGTACTATTCGGAAATAATCACTAATTGAATAAAACAAGCCACCCGGTTGGGTGGCTTGTTCTATTGGCGGAGAGTGTGAGATTCGTTTGCATTTTCTCCCCTGGAGAAAATTATTGTTCGCCTCAGTCCAGCCCTCGGCGGCAGCGCTCGTCCGCGTTGCAACTAATTCTTCGAATCTCCACACATAGCCAAAGAACGGGGCACCCTGCGGGTGCCCCGTTCTTTGGCGGAGAGTGTGAGATTCGAACTCACGGTGGTTTGACCCATCACTAGTTTTCAAGACTAGCTCCTTAAACCGCTCGGACAACTCTCCATATGCCGAAATAATATCACTTCGGCTTGTATATGTCAAGGCTTAACCGCTCTTGTTGCAATATAGGTTTCAATGCCCATCTCGCGCAAGCGGCCTTCTCCATTGGTATCACTGTAAATATTTGTAAGTACAAAACCGGCTTCCAGCTGACCACCGATCTGCTCTGCCACCGTATGGGAAAACTGCATTCCGCAGTCACTATCTTCCAATTCCTTGCGCTGATCTTCGTTGACCAGCGGATCAAAGGGCATCGCATTTACGATCCGTTCTTCATCATCATTTACAAGATAATTCACTTCGTTACCAAGGCCGCAAAGAAGCACGCCACCGGGCTTCAGAATACGATAGCATTCCCGGAATATAGGCGCAATTTCTTTAACATAGCAGTTGGAAACCGGATGGAAGATCATATCAAAGCTGCCGTCAGCAAAAGGCAGCGGCTTCGTCATATCCGCCTTCACAATATTGATGGCATAACCTTCCCGTTCTGCAACAAAGCGTTCACTTGCAAGCTGCCGGTCGGAGTAATCCAGCACCGTACATTCCGCTCCAAGCGCTGCAAAAACAGGCATCTGCTGACCACCGCCGCTGGCAAGGCCCAAAAGCCGTTTTCCTTTTAGTTCACCAAACCAATTATGAGGAACAAACTTTGTGGGAGTAAGCAAAACATCCCACTGTCCATTTTGCGCTTTTACATAGGTTTCGTGGTCAATGGGTATACCCCATTCCCAGCCTTCCTCAACCCATCTGTCTATGGTTTTTGAATTGATATCCTGATAGTTCATAGCTGCCTCCCAGGAGTAAAAATCGTTTATTCAATGATAGCTTTTTCATAGATCGCTGTCAAGGAAAGATTAGGCAAACCTTTCGTTTTTTGCCCTTGACAAACAATGGGCGCTATGTTAGAATACTTTGGCACAAAGAAATATATTCTTTTTATTCGGAGTGATACCCAAGAGGCCGAAGGGGCTCCCCTGCTAAGGGAGTAGGCGTCTAAACAGCGCGCGAGGGTTCAAATCCCTCTCACTCCGCCACGAACACCACCCACTTTGGGTGGTGTTTTTATCGTTTTTACCCCATTTTTACGGTGTTTTCCAAACTCTAACAGCATAAACCAAGCTTTTGGTGGCGCAAAAAATGACAATACAAAAGCACAATTAAGCATTGAAAATACACAGTTTTTCAATTATTTTGCTAACGAAATTGCTAACAAAAACACCCCTCCCCGGAAATCCGGAGAGGGGTGTGTTTACCTGCATCTTTTATGGAGATATGCAGGTTAGGCTTTTTTCTCGTGCTGCGTACCGAAGTAGAACGAAACGACCATGGAGACCACGATCATCACATTGTCGGCACTTATGGCGCCGGTGCAAGCCAGAGCCGCGAATACACCAACCACCAGCAGCGTAACGATGGTCTTGACTTTGATCAGGTTTGCAAAATTTTCTTTGAGTTCTTTCATATGTAGTCCTCCCCTTAATTGTGGATGTGGAATTGCTTCAAATCCCTAATGTCATGCTCCGCTTCGGTCACGCGGCCTTCCAGCTTAGCAATATCAGTCTCATGTTTGCTAATACGATCCTGATTACTGTTGGCTTTCCCCTCCACCTGTACCAATCGGTATTGGGTCAGTTTCTGAGCCGTTAAGATGCCGAATAAAGAACCCAGCAGAGTGCCGGCAAAGCCCAGCAATGCAACTAAAATTGCCTCACTCACTTACCTGCACCTCCACGATATGCCCTGCCACACCAACCTTGTCCATATAGCCGACCATCGCTTCGGCACTCGCCATATCAGAAAACTCGCCGACCATTACACAATACTTAGCGGCAACTTCCGGAACAGGTTCAGGATTGGGTACAATCACAGGTTCTTGCTTGCCCAGAATTTCAGCCGGGAAGTCCCTGTAGCACTCATTCAAATCAACGGCACCGTTGATGCCATCGATCTTACCATTGCCGGTGTACTGCCACATATCGGTATTGGCACCGGTGTACTCCAATACACTGTTATACTGGGGCACCCACTTTGTAAAGCGCTCCAGGCCATTCAGCTCGTTCCACCACCAGTAGATACCAGCATAAATACCGCACCAGTAACCAGCAGCCTCAATAATATCGCCAAAGATCTCAGCATGCTTGCGCGCTGTAGGCCTGACATTAGCCTCTTCGAGATCCAGGTAAACGGGGAAAGCCAGTTTATATCCTTCAACCAGCCGCAGTGCGTGTGCTGCTTCTGACCGGATCTTCTCTTCGGTATCTGCATAGCTGTACAGATACACACCGAAGGGGATGCCCAGGCGCGTACATTCGTCAGCATTTCGCTTAAACATACCATCGTCCTGGTCGGCCTGATCCATACCATAGCCGCAGCGCAGAATAGCGCCGTCAATCTGGGGTTTTACCTTTTCCCAGTCGATCTTACCCTGGAACTCACTCACATCAATTACACGAAGTTTCATATGGTTGTCCTCCTTATTGTTCATATTCAACACAGTAAAGGTCAAGCAAAGCCTTTACGACATCATTTTTAAGTATTTTCTTCTGCTGGCCTTGATTGAGTGCATCAAAGACAGTCTGCAATGCGTTCTTGGTATCAGCCTTTGCAGTTTCCACAGCGGTTTTCAGGTCTGATTTTTTCATACCTTGACCCCCATTTCCCGAAGGGCATCCTGATAGTCCGCTTCGGTAGCCTCATCCTCGGTGGTTTCCTCATTCATCCGCTTTTCTGCTTCCTCTGCGGTGATTTCGTACCATTTTGCTTCGTCAGCTTCCTTGCCAAGACGGACAGTTGTACCAAAAGAGAAGTTATCCGTCAGCATCATACCTTCATCGGCAAGCAAAACAGTTGTGCCGTTATCAATAATCTTCTGCATTACGATTTCCTCCTTAGTATGCAAGTGTCCAGTTCTTTGCGGAAATAGTGGATTTCTGCTCATCGGTCAATTTACCGCCCACAGTTGCATGGAAGGTCAGGGTTTGTGCCGTTGCTCCGGTCAAGTCTTTCAGGTGGTCGATAATGGATTGCACACTGGCATCCGTAAGCACAGCCGTTGCGGAAATATTGAAATCCGTGTCAATACTGCCTGCAATGGTGATGTTTTCCAACGCAGAACACAGGTTGAATGTATTTGTATAGGGGGTTACACCGTTAAGTTCCAAAAGAACAATTGTTTTCAACATACTGCATCCTGCGAATGTTCCGCTGGCAGGCATATTTGAGCCAATCATACGAATGGGTACTTTGGTACTTGTTATCTTAGTGTTGTAGAAAGTCTGTCTTGCCGCCACGCCAGTTTTGCAGACAATGTCATACTTCGGGTTATAAGTTTCGTCTGTCCAGTGCCCATACGCAAATGCTTGGTCATAGTTGGTTTTGTTGCCATTCTGCTGGAAAGCATCCCAAAAGCGGTTATATTCCGCTTGTGTACCCGCTTCGTAGCCGTCATCATAACCGCCAGCAGATAGACCTTCTATTTCTTGTGCCATTTGGTCAAGTGTCAAAGGGTCTGTACCACCAGTTTTGGCACGGATTGCATCGGCAATGGCGATCATTTTCTCATTTACGCTCATTACCACGCACCCCCTAAGATGGCTTCGTCCACATAGGACTTAATTTCTGCCTTGTCAGCATCCGTCCAGTAGTCAACGCCACGGACAGGGGTGTAACCGTCTGCGCCGTCCTTGCCATCGGTGCCGTTGAATGCGCCACTATTTGCGTCTTCCCGCAAACCATTGGCCACCGCCACCGCCTCATTGGCGGCTGATAGGATCTGCTCATAGACTGTGGGTGTTGCCTCCGAGGGAATTGCATCCGGGATCTGTGTACCGGCCTGAATGGTATCCGCAAACGCCCACACAGTTGGGATCCGCACGGTGCCTTCTACATCCGTTCCAAACACACCGATGTAAAGACCAATTCCGGGGGTTTCCAGCACTTCCCAAGGCACAGCAACAGCATTCTGTTCGCAGCTGACAGGATAGCTTCTGCTGCCGGCACGAAAGACAGCTGTTTTTGCAAGGCCCTCCCAGTCCTCGTCAAATGTAAATTCCACCGGCTGGCCGACCAAACCAGCAGTAAGTGTGACCGGTTGGGTCACCTCGGCCTGTGTGCCGGTTACTTCGATTTTAATTGCTTGCATTTTCTTCCCTCCTTAGTCTTTTACATACCACAGTTGTACCGTGGCCGACTTCGCGGACATATCGGACTCGCAATGAATACCCACTTGCGTGGCATTGACATACAGCGCGATATACGCAAAGATGCTTGTGCCTATTCTGGGGAAGCAAGTGTCTCCCGCCTCGCCGTGCGCCCGCAGCATAGTGGTGAAGTTGACACCGTGATTTGTCCATTTTTGTTGTCCTGCCGCGGGAAGCGCAACGCTGAAAATCTTGGTATAAACCGCTTTACCACACCAGCGCTCTGTTGTACGGTATTCCATATTTATCAGCATAGGCGGGTTGACCCATTCCTCTTCCTCACCCACGGTGCGGTAATAGCATCCGGGGAAGTCGCTACTTTCCTTGGGACACAGCGCCATCAATTTGCCTATAGCTTCATCCATCATGGTACCAGTGTCCTGGATTACATCGCCAATAGATTTCCCCAGCGCTTTGATGGCGTCGCCGGTCGCCTTGGCATCCGCCGCCTTACCAGACTTGGTCAAGGTATCATCCGGGAGGCCAGAGGCCTGCTGGATCATCTGGATTATCTGCGCATAAACGTCAGGCGTCGGATCCGTTATGGCCGTAGCTGTTATGATTGCTCCCTGCACAACATCCACCGAAAGCATATCAGTAGTGCGTACTTGTTCGTCCAATATCCCCAGCACGCCAAAATTGAAAGCGCCCTTATCAGCAAGTACTTCATGGGGCACGGTTACAGTATTGTTTTCCACAATCACATGGAAAACCTTATCCACAGTTCGGTAGAACACCGCGGTTTTCGTCATACCCTCCCATAAAGTGCAAAAGGTAAAATTCACCTGAACGACATCCTTGCTGCCGGATGCCAGCGGCGGCACATTACTGATCATCATGGTTTGATCCGTAATATGTGCGTTAATTATTGTGTGGTTCATAAATTACCCTCCCATTGAGTTAATGCGTTCTTCCAGCTGCCGGAGCTTAATGAGAAGCAGCCCGATAAACTCCGTATAGAATAGACACAGAGAATCACCGTTTTGATCCGTAAAACCGCCGAGATCCGCAATAGACAGGCCAGCAGATGCAAGCGCTTCTTCCACCTCCGACACAATAAAGCCCACATGGTAGCTGCCGGAGGCATCGTCGTTGAGTTTATACCGCTTCGGAGACAAAGCATCGAGCACTGCCAAATATGAATTTGGCAGTGCCTCTATGCTGTGTTTGCCGCTGCCATCTAACTGCATAGCGGTTATGGTATCGTGCTGTACATAGATGGTGTCTGTCTTATCCAGAACAGCCTGCTCAACAGCGGCCGCCACACTGGAAAGATCTATATTATAGTTAACCTTTACCTGCTCCAGATCTGCTTGCCCCTTTTGGTAGCTGGCTACATCCGCACCGGTCAAAGACAGCACATCTTTGCCCAGGCTGATCTTGCTCCTGGCCGGATTGAGAAAATCCTCGGTCATCTGCGTGAGCTGGAAATCCTCGTTTACTCCGTGGGGGGCAGATACCACACGGATGATGTCGCCTACCGCAAAAGCGTCCAGATCTTTATCCAAGTAGGACAGATCAAGGGCCGTCAGCTCAAGGGATGTAATATAAGCTTTGCTCTCCGAAAGGTGCGCTTTGGCTTTGGCGAGCAGTACTGCCGGATCAGTGATGTCGCTCCAGGTAACGGTACTCATAATCGTGCCTCTGATTGCGATGGCATCCTCTGCCAGAATATAATCCTTTCCATCGTTCACGGACTCGATCGTGAGGTATTTCTTTGTTGTATCATCCTTTGCTCCGTATGGCACAAGCCCGGTCGACAAGGATGTGGAGTTTGCTCCGGTACTGCTAAAATCCAGCAAGTTTTCCCCAAACTCGATTTTCTGGCTGCTTCTATGCTCCAAAGTCTCAAGCCAGTTTATAGCGCGGTGGCCATCCTCTGTGTCTGAAAACACGAGATATCCACCGCATCGTTCTAACAGCTTTCCTAATGTATCCAGGATGGGCTCGGCGCTGTCGCTCTCAAGCTTAACCGTCTCATCAGAGATTGTAACCCTTCCTATAACAAACTGCTTCCAGTTCTCCACTTGACCGTTATAGTTCTGTATGAGGTCCCGGAAGATCTGAGACGGCGCATCTTCATAGGAATATGGCCGATTGATGCCGTCTCTCAAGAAGCAGCGCTCGCCCTCGCAGGAGATCGTCCGCAGGCCATACACACCATCCGTTTGATACAATGCACGCCCTCTGAAGCGAAGCACGCCGTCTCTGTATATGGTCACGACAGTGCGATGTCCCACAAAATTGTTGTATGCAGGATGGTCATAGTACATCGAGATTTCTGCCGTACCACCTGCGTTCAAAACAGTAGTAGCTTTAAGCCCTTCCAGATCAAGCGCCTCCAGGCGGCTATCGTATACAAGCTCTTCATCTGCAAAAACCTGGATCATCTCAGCACCCCCTCTCGGAAGGTAATTGTAAGCTGTCCGCTACCGCAATACTCAAGCTTATGCTGTCCCTGGGTCAGCACCATAGCTGCCCACTCAAAGGAACCGGCGGTCAGATCGACAGTTATACCATTGTATTTCAGAGAGATATTGTCAGAGGCCGTCAACACCGGCACAGCAGCTCTTCGTCCACGGTTATAGATGTATGCAGTCTGCATATTTGCGGTGGCCTGCAGCTCAGTCACAGTCTCTCTTGCCTTATAAAACCAAGGTTCGCAATTACCCGTTATAGCCAGCACCGCATGAGCCGGGGTACTTTTATCCACACCAATATGAATTCTTCCTCGCAGGTAATACTCCGGCCGATCTGGGAGCACGATAGAGTGCTCCAGGCCATCAAGCGCAGCAGTCATATCGTTGATCAGCTGTTCCCGTTCATCACGAGTACCCACGGAGCATTCCAGACTGACAGTCAATGTACGATTTTTATACCGGGGAATTCCATCGGTCGACACGGTAGAAAGATCCCAAGATCCGTCGCCGCCGAGCTTTTCAACATAGTTAAGCTTTTGCTCCGGATCACTCAGCTTACAAGCAGTGAGGGTCCAGCCGTGTGCCGCCGTATCATAGGACCCTAAAAGAATTGTTCTTTTGTTCATTTTGTCGCTCCTCTCGCAGCCAGAGCTCTACGGCGCCCCAACGCGTTGTCCATCCTGTCTGCGGTACCTCCTACGATGGCGTCGCCGTCGAGGGTCAGTACCTGGCCTCTTTCGATTGCGCTCAGGATTTTCTCAAGCATAGGGCCATTTGCATTGCTTGTCTCCTGGGTGGAAGTGTAGCGGGCGGCCTGTTGATCCGCAATACTTCGGAAAGTCTGCTGCCCGGTAGAGGCCGGGGCCTGATAGGCGTCAATTACCGCAGCGATCTGTTCTTTTGCTGCACGCTGTACATCTTTAGTCTTGCGCTCAATACCAATCACAGTACCTTCACCCATATCCTCGCCAAGGGCCATCGTCTTGCGAGAAGGCGAGTGAGAATCTGCCTCGTTTTTTTCAGCATCCAGAAGCAGCCTGACTTGCGTAACACCAGCGGCTATAATTGCGTCGGTCATACTCCCAAGGCCAGCAACTGCGCCCCGGCCGAAGTCCTGGTAAATCGCGAAAGCGTCATCATAAGCGGTATTATACTCATCGAGTAATTTCTGGTGAGACTGTTCTGCCTCCTTCACCATTTCCTCGGTGTAGCCGGACACGCCATTTTCAAAGTTTGCCTTTGTGTTTTTCGCGTGAACGTATGCGTCATACGCCTCTTTCTCCAGGGTCGCGAGTACTTCTGCTGTTTTCTTGTCTACGGTCTCAGCGTGCTCCGTGTAGAGGTCCCCTTTTCGGGCGAAGAGGTCCACCGCGGTTTGGTAATTACCTTTTAAGGCTTCCTCTTGGGCTTTTTCGTAGTTCCCGATCACGGCCTGCAGTTCCTCGTAAGCGAGATTAGCTGTAACGTATTTATTCCATTTGTCCTCAAGAGTGGCCTTCTCCCTGTCCCATGCCTTTTCTTTATCCGCGATCATGGTTTGGGCCGTTGCTGCCGTCTGGAAGTCGCCCTTCTGCAAGGCATCGTTGTAGAGTTCCTTCCAGGTGAGGTATTCTTCTTCAGCCTGTTTGACCACTTCCTGCTGGGCTTCGTAGTCTTTCAATTTGATCTTCTTCTCGTTCCAGGCAGTAGTCTCTTGCTCGAGGGCTGCTAAATATTCCGGATTAGCTTTTTCCAGCAGAGCGTTGGCTGTCTTAGAGAGGATCACCTGGTCGATGGAGTTGCAAAGCTCACCAAATCCTTGAATGAGCCCCTCGACCTGGCTGTACTCGGTGCCGAGCGCCTCGTTCAGCCTGCCTAAGATAAGATCAGCGCGGGCCTGGTCTTTTTCCTGTACCCGGCCGGAAGCGTCCGCCAGGCTTCTGAGCTCATCGGCCAGGTCCTGCACATTTTTCATTTCGGTGGTGGTCTTGCCGAGCGCCTCATCAGTGGCTTTGCGCTGTTCGCGGAAAGCCTCAGCAGCTTCCTCCGCTTCTTTGATCAGCGCCTGCTCCTCCTCAGTTAAGTTCGAGGCGGATTTAGCAGCATCGTCTGTTGCTATTTTGTAGGCTACGAGACCGGCCGCAACAGTCGCTACGCCTGCTGCCACAAGTCCCCAAGGAGTCGCTTTCTGCACGAGGTTCAGTGCTTTCTGGGCCACGGTTGTGGCCATGATGGCGCCCTTCAGGCCTTTATGAGACACAGTAGAGGCAACAACAGCGACTTTGTATGCAACAAATGCGGCCGCTGCTCCTGCCGCCATGCCCTTAATAGCCGGGCCGTTTTGACCCACCCAAGAGCCTATCGTCTTGAGCGCCGGCACAACTTTTGTGCGGATCGTGTCACCCAGCTTTTTGGCTGCCCCACTGTCCTCCAGATAGTCCACAAACTCTTCAAGCGCGGGCGCGGCACTCTCCATGATCTCCTCACCCACGTCGCTCATAATGACCTTAACCCTCTGAAGGGATCGATCTACTGAATACCCACCGTCAGCTAATTCTCCAAACGTGGCCTCCAAAGTGCCCTGGGATTTACGGAGGGTCTCAAGCATATCCTGGTACTCAAACTTCCCACTTTGGATTGCATCAACCAACTGAGGGCCGGCACGAGTACCAAAAACATCGAGGGCATCGGCGGCGGAAACACTTCCGCTCTTTATACCCTCACACAACTTTTCAAATTCCTGGCTCCCGTTTTTGCCCTCACTTGCCCAGGTTGCCATTGCCTTCTTCATGCCGGAGAGCATTGTTGTAGCATCCGCGCCGGAAAGCTCGAATTGTGCAAGAAGTGCGATGGACTCAGCCGTATCCAGCCCCATAGACCGCATTGTAGCGCCGTTGACACTTAGGCCTTCTGCCAGCTTGGTTACGTCAATACCGGCCGCCTGGCCGGCTTTAGCCAGCTGATCCAGTAAAATCTTGTACTCATCCAGCGGAATACCGGAGTCGTTTAGAGCCCTGGTAACGGCCTTAACGGCATCTGCGCTGTTAACACCCGTTACTTCTGCGAACTTCATAAAATCGGTAGAGACTTCTTCCAGCTGTTTGCCGGTATATCCAAAGCGGGTATTCACTTCACCGACCGTTGCGCCGATATCCTCAAAGGATCCGACTACTTGGGAAGCTACCTCTTTATAAGATTCCTCCAAGTCATCGGCGGTTGCGCCGATGGCTCCAGTTGCACGGATTACATTGTCAGCGCCGCCATCAATCTCATTAAATGCATCTACACCAGCCTTGCCAAGAGCGACAAATGCAGCAGTGAGTGCAGCAGCTGCTGCACCGGCCACATTAAACTTGCCACCAGCCTCATCGGAGGCCTCCCCGGCATCATCCATCTTTTCGCCAACATTTCCGGCTTCATCCGCAAGGTGCTGTTGAGCATCAGCAGTCTCTTTGGCGGCTTTCTCATATCCCTTGAGTTTGTTCTCAGCCTCGACGATCTCGCGCTGGAGTGCGCGGTACTGAGCCTCAGAGACTTCTCCACGCTCAAACTGGGCTTGTACCTGCTTTTCTGCCTCGCGGAGAGTGCCCAGCTTTTTCTCAGTATTAGCGATCGCCTCACTAAGCACCTTCTGCTTTTGAGCCAGCAGCTCTGTGTTCTTAGGGTCCAACTTCAAAAGCTTATTGATCTGGCCCAGTTCGCTGGATAGATCTCGACCTTGCTTCTCGACATCCGCAAGAGCCTTGCCAAGCTTGGTAGTATCGCCGCCGATCTCTATGGTTAAACCTTTTAACGTCTTATTGTCCACACGCAGGTGCCCCCTTTCCCACTTTCGACCGTAGCTTTGCCCGGTCCGGTTTTGTTTGCTCCATTCTCCAGGCGTTATCCAAATATTCACGCCCTTCCTCCGTGCGGTTCAGAGAGTGTATATAGGCATCCCGGAGCCAAAGCAAATACAGCCCGTAATCGAGCTGCCCCACCTGAAGGAATGTCAAGCCGGTATATTCAGAAACAAGCCGACGTTCCCAGGTGGTATTTGTATAGTTATGACGCCCCGCAGTTTCCTCCATGGAATACTGCGGGAGTATCAGTTTTTTGCGTTTTCAATGCCTTTCAAAAAATCGGCGTATGCCTCAAAAAAGACGACCAAGTCGCCTTCGTCGAGGCCGTATGCAGTGCGAAGCTGCTCCGGTGTGATCTGCTGCATATTGCGATTGCAGCTCATAAGTCTTGCAGCCAAGTCAAAAAGGCCTTGCCTCATTTCGTCATCCGTGCCTGAGAGCAGCGCATTCAGTTCACCAATACGGGCCCGGAGTTCTTCCTGCAGATCCACCGTGGGCGGCGTTATATGCAGGACGGTGCGCCGCTCATCCATCAGCTCCACGGGGAAAATGGGCGGTCTATAACGGTTAAATTGCAAAGTGTTCATTGATAGATCTCCTCGATATATGAATTAAGAGGGAGGCGCGATGTCCTCCCTCTTTTACTTATTCTTCGGAATTTGTGGACTCGGTCTGCCCACCGGTCTCGGAATTTTTGTCGATTTCCTCATCGTAGATGATGAGGGTACCAGCAGAGTCACAAGGCAACGCCTTAAATTGGGGCTCTATCTTGGTGCCGGCGTCCACTGCGTAGGTCAGGGTGAGGCCTGCCTGGTTTGCACCACGCATGCGCACCCACATGTTACCGTCCACCTTATCCTCGTGTGCAAAGCAGACGACCCACTCCTTGCCCTGAGCGTTACCTGCGCCGCCAATATACACAGTGCGTCTACCATTACCCTCGGTTACCCTGCAGCGGTCTGCTAAATATGCTAGCGTCCTACCGTTAAAGGTGATCAGACCCAGCTTGAGAAGGGCCTCCTCGGCAGTGATCACGATCTTGGCCACCTCGCCCAGGTCGTCTTTTTCATCGTGGTTTTCCGTGGTGTATGTCAGCTCTGCGCCGCCCTTGATCTTGCCTAAGAGATTCTTTTCGATGCAAATGACCTCGGGTTCGGGCATTTTTCCGGTGTACTCCATGATGTACGCCTTGCCGGAACCGAGTGTAATCTTGTCAGCATTTGTTCTTTTGCTCATATCTCTTTCCTCCTGTTAATTTTTTCAGTATAAGTAAATTCGATAATTTCCTGGTACCGCTGAATAGCACTCAGCCAATACCAGCCTTGTGTGGTGAACCGGATGCTGCGGGCACCCAGTTCAGATTGCAGCCGCAACATAGCATCGTTTCCGACGCTTATGTTAGGCGCGTAGAGCTCCACAGTGCAGCTGTGGGCAATGCTTGTTGCATGCCCGATATCCGGGCCGTCCGCTTCCTTACTGTCAAAATAGACTGCATGGAGGGCCGGAGGGTCAGCAAACCGCGCCGGCTTAGCAGGAATGGCGGCCGCCTCCAAAATCTTATCAACCATTTGTCAGCGCCTCCTCCACGTTCTTCTCATATTTTGGCAGCACAACATCCAGGGCATTCTCCAGGAAGGGGTCACCCGGTACGCGGCTACCATTGGGGCCTTCGTGCCCGTTTACGAGCAGATGAGTCTTTCGGTATTGCGGTGCCTTAGCGCCCCAGGTGAATCGCTTAACGCCTGACGGTGTGGCTGTCGCAGTGTATGTGATGGCCCTCTTAAAAGCACCGGTTCTATCCGGTGCGCTTTCTTTTGTTAGCTTGACCAGTTCTTCCACAGCAGCCTCACCGCAGGCGTTTAGCTCCTCAATTACTTCCTCTTGGTATAAGCCAAGCTGTTCAGCAAGGGCATCACCAAGCTCGGAGGGTTTGATGGTAGTTTTAGACATTCATCTCACCGTCCTCCTCAGGCGCCCGTTCCAACGTCAAAACGATTTGCTGCTCGTTACGAGTAGCCCGCAGCACCCGGTAACGCTTTTCTGCATAATCTACCAAAGTTTCATCGCAGTACTCCCGGTAGTCCGGGAGTACCATAGTCAACTCGGGGCGGAAATTCGCAGAGTGCGCAGCGTAGAATTCCTTGACATCAACGGCGTGGATGCTGCACTTCACATCACGGCTTGTTTCTTTCCACCCGGCAGCCGTAAAGGTCCTGCATATCAGGGCCGCAGTTACATACTGCTGAACGACTGCGGAAAGAGATATGTCTACAGATGACGGGTACACATCATAGCAGGACTGCACCATTTGCACAGTGTAGTGCTTGCCGTTTTCTGTGATCACCACATCATGCGGGGCTACAAAGCCGGCATTTTGGCAGCGCAGTACCCGGTCGATCTTAACCTGTGCCTGGATACCTGCAAAGTACCGCTGTACGCCCATCCTGCGTTCAGCATAGAGAAGCTTTGCCTTCTCGGTCAAGCCATCCAATGATTCGCCATCCGGGACTGCACCGGGAGTGACGGAATACACCGTCAGAATGCCGTCATTAAATGTCTGCGTGATCTCATTACTCGGCCTGTTCGGCTTTCGCCACATAGTCGCTCACCTTCTTCTCGTTCTGCATGGCCAGAATCTGCGAAAGATAGTTGTTTTCAAAAACATCCAGTGCAGATGCCCATGCATATCGCACACGTTCAAAGAGCAGTTCTCTCGGCTTTCCGGATTCTGCGAAGTCTACCTCAGCACCAAGTTTCTCCATGATATACTGCATGCTGGATGCCACAATATCACGGAGGCGATAATCGGTGCTGGCATCACTCCAGGTAACACCAATATAGGCCTTAACCTCGTCCATCAACTGGTAATCGAGGGCGTAACGATTGACAGACATTATTCAGCACCTTCGTCCGCAGTAGCAGCAGCGGCGGAAACCATCTCAACCTTCAGCGTCAAAGGCTTCAGGTTGGAGATATCCAGCACCAGGAAAGCTGCGTTATCCTTAGGCAGGCCGTTGGCGTAGACCTTGATCAGGTACATCCGCTCATCTTCCACGTAGTGGTAGTGGTCGCTGTAGTCGATGGTACCGTCAATGCTGGTACCGGCTACACCGAAGTAACGCTTGCCCAGGCCGAAGATGGCCTTGCCCTGATCAACTGCAGGGGACTCGATGATGGTCACAGGATAAGGCAGGACGTTGTTGCGATAGGTACCGTCGGGAGACATAACGGTGGTTGCGGGCATGATCAGTTTGTAGTAGTCAACAGGGTTAACGACCATGATCACATTTTGGATGCGCCGGGCATTGCCGTTAGGATCTACTGCCAGCTGTGCCAGCAGAGCGCCAACGGTCTGGGGAGACAGATCCTCCACATCGATGGCTACCTTTTCGGGGTACACGCCATCGGTGATGGTAACACCAGCGCCCACCTGACGGTTCATACCAATGGGCATCTCCTTGCCGGTACCGCTTACAATGCCGGCTTCCAGGCCGTTGGCAATAGCCTCAAACAGGATCTCCCGCACATATCTGTCCAGCCAAGTGGGGCCCAAGGCCAGCATAGCCTTACAGACAGGCAGGAAGGCAGACAGCTTCAGAAGATTTGCGGAAACCTTCTTAAAACCGGAGGTCAGCTCCTTAACAACCTCAGCACACAGGGTGCCCCAGGCGGCCTCCTGATAGCCGTTCTCGTTCATGATCAGCTCCACGGCACCGCCGGAAGGCATAAAGTCGATGTGGCTCAGCAAGGGGTGATTTGCCTTCAGATCCTCGAAAACGCTTTCGATGATGGAGGGGGGCATAGTAACATCCAGACTGGACAGCGCCTGCTTGGGGTCCTTGGAGGACATAGCCTGCATGACCTTCTGGTAGTACTGCTTCTCATCGCCGGTAAGCTGACGCACGCCGCGGGCAGTCAGAACACGGCTGTCCAGCTCTTCCTGCAGGGCATTGATCTGCTGAGTATAGTCCTGCTTCAGACCCTCGCCGATTGCCATGCACATGCCGTCCCAGGCCTGTGCGAAAGCTTCGGGGTCATTTTCCTTTACCGCCTTGTGCATCTGCTGGCGGTATTCCTCACGGGATTTGATTTCAAAATCATTGTTACGCATAAAATTCTCCTTTTATTTTAGTTATTAAAAAGCCCGGCCAGCATCTGCATGATGGTAGCGCCGGGCTTTTGTTCTTGCTTTTGCTTCTGTTCTGCAAGGAGCTTCTTCACAAGCTCCTGCTTGATGCTTTGGCTTTGGTTCGGCTGCTGCACCGTTTTGATAGATGTGGCAAAACCATACTCAAGTGCCTCGGTAGGACCTACCCAGGTCTCGGCCTTTTCCAGCTGCAACACAAGGTCCTTTTCTACGCCTGCATTCGTGAAGGCGGTGATGCCCAGCTCGTTCAGCTTTTCGGCGCTGTCCGCTGCCGCACGCAAATCATCTGCGTTGCCGTATACCGACATCAGAACCTGGTGGAAAAACAGAGCCGACACATTGGACATGATGCGCTCATCACCCGCCATAAACGGGTACAAGGCCGCAGATGCCACAAAGCCTTCGGCGTGGGTTACGATTTTTGCAGGATGATCACGCAGAGTGTTGTAGATTGCCCAGCCGGCACTTACCGCACCGCCATAGCTGTCAATGTGAACATGGATCACATCCGCATCGATCTTAGCCAGCTGCTGTTGGAAACTGTACGAGGAGGTTTCATCCTCAAACCACTGATCCGGGACAATGTCCCCGAAAATGTAGAGATGCGCTTCATTACCTGCCTGCTCAATGGAATAAAATCTGCCCATAGCTAACCTCCTTTCTACGATCCAGCGGGCTTCAGCACTTCGGTCAACGCTGCCATATTCTTTGTCATGAAGTGCTTGTTTGCCCACGGCTCGTTAATAGGTGCCCTGCCAACCGCCAGCAGAATGTCGTTTATGGTGAACACACCGCTGCCGACCAACTTTTCAACGTTGGCAGCATTGGCGAACAGGTCAAAATGAATGATGCCGGAAGAGTCTACCTGCATATAATTGCCACGCTTCCACTCATCAAAGCCATACCGCTTTCGGTTGCACTCCTCCTGTAGCTGATCACACAGTGGATCTATGCAGTAGGTAAGAAAACGGCTGTTGGCATCGCCGGTGCCTTCAACCTTGCCCCCGGCAAGCACAGCGGGGACCAGCATAGCCTTGGCGGTAAAATCGAAAATATCATCGATCATTGCCTTAATGTCCCTCGTATCAGTGCCGGAGCGGTTCTTGCCGCCGACGTCCTCGTAGTCATAGCCATCGAATTCCGGAAGAATGGCGCCGTTACTTTCGATAAACGGTTTGATTTGCGCCTGGATCATTTCCTGGAAAGCCTCTGCCCAGCCTTCCGCACCTTGGGTTACCTGGTTGACGTGTACCTTCCAATGCTGACCCTGCCCCCACGTATATGCCTTAACCGCCGCATCTACCATCTGGTAATAGCAGGCGTACATGCCGTCAATGACCTTCTTTACATCCTTGTTGGGCAACGTCAGATGCATCACCTCATTTTCGTAAAATGTCTTGTGATAGGTGAAAGATCCCACGGTCACACCGGTGTAAGCATTGGGCTTTGCCGGGTATAAATCCGGACAATCAAAGGTATCGGCGACGGCAAGCATTTCTTTTGCACCGCTGCCTCTTGTGGAAATGATCAGCGCTTCGCCGCCCTCGTAAAGCCGGTCGATCAGCTTATGAATGAACGCTGTGCTGTTTTGATTGGTGTTCGGCTCAACATTCCACAGGTAGTATTCAGCGCCCCTGTGCTCTATGCCGCCCTTATACGTCTTGAACTCGCATTTGCCCATGGCATTTGCGATCATATCTTTACAGACATTGAAGCAGAGGTTGCGGATCTGAAACTCCTGAGCTGCCTCCCAGAAGATCTTACAGTTGACCTCCACATTGTTGGTTTTTCCGTTTTTGGGCTTTAGAAAATCCCAGAATTTAAGACCCATATGCATCCCTTCCTAAAGTTTGATCGCACCGATCGGCGGGAGCTTCGCCTCTTCACCGGTGCCCAAGACATCCTCGATGGCCATACTTGCAACAAGCGCCATGAAGGGGTCTGTCTTTCGGCTCTTAGCCTCGATTTTCGCATAGATAAAATTGCCAATATCCTCGCCCTGCTTGCGCCCAAACCGCACACGCTTCGTATTGTTGACAGCCCAGCGCAGATGCGGCACATCGCCCCAGCAAAAAAGCCCCCGGTCAAAACAATGCTGGATGACAGTATCTGTCTGCATAATGTCCGATGGGCGGACGCGCTTTGTGCGCTTTCTGTCGCTGACATCAAAGCCAATGGCCTGCATGCTTTGCGCTAGTAGCGTCCATCGGAAATGGTCAGCCGCCATTTTCTTGATGTCGTATAGTTTGCCGGCTTCCTTGATGTACGCAGCCAGCAGATCAGGGTGGATGCTTTCTTCATCCACTACGGTGATATGGCCATCCTCAGCCCATTTTTGCCACGGCGCTCGTACTCGGTGCAGCGTCTTGCTGTGCCTGCAGACCCAGGCATGATTGATGTCATAACGCTTTTCACCAATGCGGAAGTGCAGGTTGACCGCCGCCCAGTCAGACAGTTCTGCATAGTCGATGCCGACCGTGCAGCTGCGCCTGCGCAGATCCGGCAGGGGCTGGTTAGTTGCCTTTATGTTTGCATAGTCAGTTACCACGATATCCTTCGCAGAGGTTCTTATACCCATGCGCTTTGTCAGGAAGTCGCCGTTCTCCTCCGGACGCTGGCACCAATCGCGGTACTCACCCCGTACCTCCTCAAGAAGATGCGGGAAATAGAAAAGCGAGGGATTTGCCATGTACCAGTTTTCCGGATCGTGTACCGCCTCAGCGGATGGCAGGCGGCAGATAAATGGCAAAAAGCCATCGTCCGCTTCGCCCTCGAACAGGATCCGCATTGAGCGCTCTATAAGGTCGTCCAGCGGGCCGTCGCTCACGTCACCGTTGGAAGTAAAAAAACCTTCTCGGGGCTGACCGACCTTTCCCAGGCCAGTGCGGAACACTTTGATGTTGTTATAATTTTCGTACTGGTGCACCTCGTTGAAAATGATCTTGCCGGAACGCATGCCATCCCGGCCGCTGGGGTTATTGGTACGACCTTTCATAACGCCCTTATTCTTACGGCCTTGCACCAGCTCCTTGGTGTGGTAATAATGCTTCTTCAGCTTGACCTCGTGCTTTGGGTTCTCCAGCACTTCTGCAAGATCCTTTACCGGCGTGATCGCCTGCTCCTCGTTGTTGGCGCAGATATCCACGTTATAGTGATCCACTGGGTTATAGGGGCTGAGCATGCACGCACCGTCAAAGCCAATAAAACCGTCCTTGCCGGCACCTCTGCCAACCAGACCCAATACCGTCTTCCAACGAGGAAATCCATCTGCACGGAATGTGCAATTCCACAACCCTGTCAGGAATTTTTCCCAGGGCAGCAGACTCCAGCTGAAGTACTTTTCAAGTCCTATATACTTCTGCAGCAGTTGTGTATCTACCCAAATGTCTTCAGACTCAAAAACACGGCGCACCAACGCGACCAGCGCATGCTGCTCCGGGCAAGCACGGGGGGTATCTGCTTCGACCAGCTCGATGTAGTGTAGGATCTCATACGGGATCTCACAGCTCATCGTCATCAGCTCCTAAACCTTGTGCCTTCTTGGCTTCGTCTTCAAAGCCTAAAGCTCGGTAGATTGCTGCGGCCTGCCGGCCGGCGTTTACCTTCGTGGCTATCGAGGGGTTAGCCTGCCAGGACTTTCGCCGGTCATCCCAGATGTTCAAGCCTTTCTCTTCAATGTCGAGATCGGCCAGGTACTCCATTTCCCGGTAGCTCAAGTATCGCCGCACCATGTCCTGGTATATCGGCTCAACCAGTCCACGGGCCACGAGGTTGTCCTCCAGCGCTTTCTTGAGCTCCCTGTATTCCTTTGTTCTCTTGAAATTGCTCATGTGTACCTCCTTGCATCAAGCGGCCTCTTGCGTGCGCGCCCGCACGCTGCTGCGTCTGAGTGCCCGTGCGCTGCTGCGCCTGGGCGACGAAATCTCCGGAATGTCCTGGAACTGCCCCGGTTCTTTTTCCCGGCGCTAAAATCGTTTTTTCGACCGGGGGGTATCCTTAGTCCCAGCGCTCCGGCGTCAACGGTTCCGCTGGGGTCGTTGACTTGGGTAACCGCTCAGGGTGATACTCCTCGTGGCAATCAAAGCAGACACTCTCCAGCTGGCGCTCCCGGCCGTTGTAAATCGACAGAGCAAGCTCCGGGTGTGTCTTCACATGCTTGATGTGATGCACGATCGTAGCCCTACTGTACCGTCCCTTGCGTTTGCAGACCTGACACTCAAACCTGTCAAGCCGCAACACCTGTATGCGAACACCGTTTGCCTCATTGCGCCATTCCGGCCAGAGGTAGAATTCATGCTCCCGGCCTTCATAGATCAGCTGGTCAAGCTGCTGCAATCTTGTTGGTGAAATCATGTGTTCCCCCTGGTATGCGAAAGAGGCTCACGCCATTGCGTGGGCCTCTCGGATATTCTTTCATGCTAACAGTTTAACACTTTATTTTGGCTCTGGGGTGCCAACCTTGCTGGTAAGCTCGAAACCATATGCGGATGCGGTGGCCCGCACGAATTCTCCGTGCCACCGCTTAGCAGTACGCTCGGATATGTACAGCCGCAACGCTGCAGACTTCAACGGCATTGGCCTGTCCACCCAATAGGTCAACCGGATCATATCCAGCCTGCGTTTACCCTCCGGCAGATGTTGGGTGTTCTCAATGGCCCTGCTGACAGCGTCGTATGCCCGCTGATCATCCACAGGCATCTGCTTCAACGCGATGCTCTCAACAGTTCGTCTGATGCCACCAGCACCGGACGGCGCACCTGCAAAACTTGCAGTGACTGGCGTGGAATGGAGCTCCGCCCAGTCTTCAGACAGCTGCGGATAGTCCCGGATCATTTGACGGACAAACCCCCACCATCGATACCTGGGCTTGCTCATATGTCAACCTCCTACGATTTTTGCGTTTTGTTTCCGTTTTCTCGATTTTCAAATCAAAACTTTAGATTTTTGATTTTTGGAAATTTTGCCTTCCCGGTAGTTATACACTACCCCGAGACAGAATTTTACTATTCAGTTGTCTTCTCTGGGAGCAGCGCCAGTATGTAATGAAACCGCCCAAATGAGTTCTCACACTCAGCCCGATCTGTAATTATTGCTCCGGGCGGCGGCATCAAACCGTCTGCCGGCGACACAAACTCATAGCTCGCAATAGGCTTTGCCATACCCTTGCTCGTGCGCCAGCTACGGTCACCGATATGTCTTCGCCCCTTCTCCCGGGGTTCCTTCGTCAGATACTTTGCCCAGCGCTCAGCGCCATCGGCACCGAAACGTTCAAAATCTACATTGTCACCCCACTTGGACCACAGATTGCGTACAGTCTCAAAGTCCGCACCTGTGTTATCAATAATAAGGTGGTGGTGCAGCCTCCCCCCGGAGTGGTAGCCCTCGGTCACCCGGACGTAGGGCAACTCCCTGGGTGGCGTACCTAACCTTCGACTCGACCTCAAATGACGGATGAAGTTTGACAGATACCTGTCCGCATCCTCCCGCCGCTTGGGCAGATCCTTGTCCCGGTAGGTCAGTGTCACCACAAGATCGTCGCTTTTGAAGTTGGACGCCAGTATCAACATAAGCTTTTGCCAACTCATCTTTGCATTGAGCGACTCTCTGGCAGGAGTGGAGATCTGCTGCCGGGCCTCTCGCCGTGCTCCCGGATCATCGGTGCGGATATTAGAATACTGCACCGCCATCCAAAGCCTTCCGGCCTGAATGATTTTCCGTCTCTCCTTAGCCACAGTCTTTCTCCTTCCTTTGTAAAATCCTATTTATCCTCTCATCCATATCCTTGCCCAACCTATAGCAATTCCCTCTCGAGATGTGGTTTTTCCAGGAATTGTAGGAGGCCTGAAACTTCTCTATTGGTAGCTTGCCAGCTACTACAAGCTTCGCCATCCGCACAAATTTCTTCTGTGCGTTTCGCTTATTCTGATTCTTCAGCTTTCGGATCGGCGTTCCGCTGGCGGCAATGTATGTATGAAAACCCAAATAGCTGATGCCATTCTTGAACGGGAAGATCTGTGTTTTACCGTTTAGCGTCAGCTCCAGGGTTTCCAGATATGCTGTTATGACCTCCAGGCAATACTTGAGGTATTCCTTGCTGGGGTGGATCAAATAGAAGTCATCCATATACCTGCCGTAATACTCAATCCCCAGCTCGTGCATTATCAGTTTGTCCATGCCATCCAGATAGAGCAGCGCAAAGCCTTGGTTGATCTGATTGCCTAATGGCAGGCCCTTGCCCTCTGTGCTGTCGATAAACAGATTGCAGAGCCAGCATATCTCCGGATCATATCCAAAGTGATAGCGAACAATGTCCTTCATCTGGTCATGGGATATGTTATAGAAGAACTTGGTTATATCGCATTTGAGAATGTAGCCGGCCATGCCATACTTTCTATGGAACCGTTGCATCTGTTCACTGAGCCTATCCAATCCAAACAAAGTACCTTTTCCTTTTTGCCCAGCACAGTTATCGTAAACAAATACGCGTTGCAGCCTAGGCATGATCACGTTATCACACAGACTGTGTTGTACGACCTTATCCTTAAAAGAGGTCGTTTGAATAATGCGCTCCTTGGGTTCGTAGACCTTAAACTCGTTATAGCCTGAAACCCTGTATGTCTTATCCTTCAACTGCTTTATCAGAGTATGAACACCGTCTAAGGCAGCAAGGGCAAACCGGGCGGAGCTTTTCTTATAGCCTTTTCCACATTTTGCTTTACGGTAGGCCCTATACATATTCTGAAAATCGATCACTTTTTCGAAGTCGGTCATACAACACAGTCCTTTTCTGTTTATCCTTGCGGAAAGGTCGTGCGTTCTTTTGATGTGGCGTATGGATTTCGGCTGATGCCTACTCTGTCGAACATTCCACCAGTACGGACGAACGCCGTTATCGTTGTTGTTGTAGTTGTCATTGTTGATGTTGCCAGACGGCGAAACACAAAGAAAGATACAACGCACGGCCTGAGTATCTTATTGCCGCTCTCTGGTCCTCCATGCGATAGACATATACTTCACATCGGATACCATCTTGGACCAATAGGCTGCCGACTTATCATTCAGCAGATCCAGTCCCATAGACAGTTCTATATAAAACAGCAGCTCATCGCAGAGGGTGATTGCCTTGGTTATCATTTCACACCGATCCTGCTTATGGGTCATATTGTTGATCCGGTTTGCTTCAAGCAGTGTTTCATATATGTCCAGCCCCTTGATCTGGATACGATCCACCAGAGAGTGGCGATACTTCTTTGGGTATCTATTGCAATTTGATGTCAGTTTGAAGGAATGCACTGCCAGATCCTTCGCTTTGACGATCACCTTCAGGTCATTCTCTGCCATTTTCGGAAGATTCAAAGATAGAAGAGTTAAAGATCAAAAACGGACGAACGCCGCCACCGATGCCGCCGTAGCGGCCATAGTAGATGCGGCCGGACGGCGAAACACGAAGAATCCAGTGCGGATCACAGTGAGGCTTTGCAGATTCCAGTGTTGCCAGCCACCACCAGCGGTCTACCTTGTGCTTATCGAAGATATCCACATTGGCCCGGTAAAAATCCAGTGTAGGCAGGCTGATGCGGGCTTCCAGATTCCCGCAAGACTTCAGGCCATCTAGGGTCGTCAGATCTGTCTCAAAAGTGCAGACATTTTCCTCTCCAACCTCTGCCAAAATCTTGGGCAGAATATCTCTTTCCATTCGCTCCAAGATTGTACTTTCCTTCAGGTTGTTGTTTTTTCCGAAGCTGGAGAAGAATGCCAGGTCCTTCATTACTGCAGGCGTTCGTCCATTCTTACTGGGAAACTTGATAAATTCCATACCTCCGACCTCGAAGGTCTCTCCATCCTTAACGCCGGAAAAGAAAATCTTTTCGTTTGTGTTGCTCATAGCGTTTCTCCTTTCACTTAGATACAAAGATATTAGATTTTAAGATGCAAAACGGACGAACGCCGCTATCGAGGCTGCAGTAGATGTCATAGCTGATGAGGCCAGACGGCGAAACGCACTTGACCCACAGAGCATTGCCGTGCCTTTCGGTGCTATATGCTGTTGCCAGCCACCACCATGCGTCAGGCTTGTGCTCATCCAGGACCTCTACATACCGTCGGTACTGATCCGCAGTAAGCAACGATGCTGCACGTTGGACCTGACCATAGTCCTTCAAACCATCATCGGTGGTCAAATCTACCGCATGCAGGATCAGGTTTTCTTCACCCACAGCGGAACTGATCTCCTTGGCAAACTCATTGCAGGCGTCATCCACATAAGAGCCGTCATAGTTATTGTTCGTGCCAAACTGTCGGACCGAAAGAAGCTCCTTGCGGATCAACGCCGTAGTGTCTCCGGACTGCTCAAGAACAACCATCTCATGGTTGCCGATCTTGACGGTATCACCCACAGCCACGTCTGATAGCTGAATATGCTTTTGTCCGTAAGCTGCAACGATCTGCTTCACCTGCTCCTGGGTCAGTTCGATCTTTTGGTTGTTGATGCAAATGTAGTTATTCATTTTATTTACCTCCTGCGGAGCATAAGTCCGCTACAATATTTCCTACGGGCGGCCCGGATCTTTTCGCCCTCAGCCTGCCAGTCTTTAAGCCGCTGACAGGCACTCCGGCATTCAGGCAGATGGCCCTCCTTGCACTTGCGGCAAGGAGAGTCATCCCGCCGGTTAATAAGCAAGCCGCTATTCATCGCTGACATCCTTCACTTTGTACCCGGCCTTCTTCATTTCTTTGATAGTATTTGCCGGATAAGGAATAGTTGTGACACATACGGCTACACCGTCTTTTGTGATTATCTGCTTCATTGGTCGGCCTCCTTAGGCGGCTCAGGCAGGGGCATCCAGTGGGTGATACCATCATAAGCAATCCAGTCTTTATATTCATCTTCCCAAAAATCGAACCAATATCCAAAACTTCCATAAGTGCTTTCGTATTCTGCATCACCAACACTTTTGTTTATCCATCGGCAAAGATATTCTCCATTCTTCTCCGGCAACCTCTCCGTAACAGGAATCCACTGCTGCACCGTTACGCCGTTGGCAATAAGGTGGTCGGCAATGCACCCATATTTGCAGTTTCCATTAGGGTCAGCAATAGTGCATCTTTGGCAATCCTTGTTAGCATTGCAGATGCTTTCTGCTTTGTATCGACCATCACGGATCAACTCAATCAGCTCTTCTCTTGTGTTAGGCATTGTCAGTCCTCCTTTAACTGAAACACTTTGCAAAACGGCCTTGGTAACAAGGGATGTACACTTTTTAATTTTGCCTTACACTCATAAATATCAGCATCAAAGCACATAGGTGGTGCTGCTATTCTTCTTAAATACTTGCAAAACTCACACCGCCTGTGTTTGCTTCTCCATTCGGATACCGTCATTCTCCCTCTCTCCTTTCTCCTAAAGCGTATTTCAAGGCTAAAAGATTCCACTTTGCAAGGGCATCTTGCTTTGTATATTTCCCAGCACGGATTCCGCAACAAGAAAAACGGTGGATTTTTCTGTCGCTATATCTATGCTCCCATACCACATACAAAGGTTGTTTGTTGCATTTAGGGCAAGGTAGCGGCTCAAAATACGAAGCATCACACGACATTCCCATCACCATCCATCTTTGCACCGCAGTTGGGGCAGTACGCCCATTCTTCGCATCCACCATAGTTGCCGTACCAAGTGTTGCAAGCTGTACATTCATACACATTAGGTCTGTGTTCAATCCACCTTCCGTGTACCACTTCCACGGCATCCACGCCCGGAACGGAATCAATGCAGTGTGCCAGCTTGGGGTCTGCTTTCAATATTGCTTTCCTTGCGGCAGACGCATAGATTAACTTTTCATTTGCCATCTTCACCACTCCTCCGGTCTGTCCAGCGGCAGGCAGGCGCATTTGCAGTAGCCAATGTATTCATCGAGGGGAACAAGGACGGTATCGTACTGCTTGTACTTCTTACAGAAATTGACACACATATGTACCGGTTCGTCAATCTTCATCCACTCGCAATTTTTGTATCCGCTATTCTGCCATTCTTCCAGAGAATACACTTCTGCGTTGTTGGGAAACTGGGTATATCCACCGAATGACCGCTTTTCATCGTCTTTGGTTCTATGGCCCCACAGAATACAGGGCTTGCCAAATTTCCATCGATATTCAGTGTGCTTAATGCTCACCGCTACAAGATTTCTTTCACTCATTCTCTGGAACTCCTTTCAGGTATTCGATTAAGCATAAAACACAGTTTTCTTCCGGAACGCCCCCGTCGGAATCAACCAATTTCTGGCATTCCGGCTTATTCTGACAGAACTGCAATTCAAAATCACGGTTTGTCAGACTGTATAAATACTGAGCTAATTCCTGGTCGTCCATCCGGCGAATCAGGTCGCTCCGAGATAGTTCTTTGCTAGGCGGCTCAGGAAGGGGCATCCAATGCGTGATAGATTTGGTGTTGGTTCCATATACCTTCCACCAACCGTTCACACCGAGATAAACACCTTGTTCTACACGGCCATCCTTCCGGCAAACGATTACTCTCTGCCCGGATTCGGGGAGACGGTCCGTTATCGGGATCCAGCGTTCAAGCATTTTCAAGCACCTCCCTACCTAAAGGACACCAGGTAGGTGTACGGCCAGTCCAGCTTGCTTTGTGACCAATTTTCTTAGCCTTGACAGTAGCCAGGCAGTAAAAGCAGAATTGCTGCATAGGCTTTTTCTTTTGGATGGTCTTGCCAGGGCGGCAACAGATTACATCCTTTCCGTCAATCTTTTTATTGTCCCAACCTGCACCGGTGGGAATCAATCCTTCTTCGTTCGCTTCGAAGAAGGCAGGACAATTCTTACAATTACGCTCCATATATCCTCCTAATCGAACAGCGAGATTTGCTGTTCTGTCTTCTTTTCAAGATATTTTTCATTAAGTTCATAGCACCTATCAACACCTAACAGGCGCTCCATGCGTTCTCGCTGATACCCTGTGAAAGCACCAAGTCCATTCTGCACGATCTTTTTCTCAGCTGCAGCAATCTTCCGATCTGCCGCTGCCTTCCGGCGCTGCCGTTTATCTTCGGCTTTCTGCTTTACTTGATCCGCTTCATGAACAACGGTTATACCATTTGCAACATCGTCCAGATCTTGCAAGAGATCCCTGCCAAGCTTTTTTTCAGCCCGGAAATTGATAAATTCAACTTTCAAACCCGGGTTGAAATACAACTCACTGTGCCAATTGAGTAAAAGCCGGTGTCTGATGTCGTGGACTGAATACTTGGCTATTGCTTCACAAATCTGCAACGGAACCGTTCTGGTTAACAATCGCTTTCCTTTTGTGACAGTCACTTGATCGTACTCTTGAAACATCCCTTCGCCTGCAATTTTCCTGGTAACCTTTTCATCGTAGAACACATTTCCTTTTTTTGATCTGTCAATCTCGGTTTGCAAAATCACGCAATAATGGCATCCGTAGTCCGTACACCTTTCCGGGTAATATCCTGCACTCCACTTCTTTGTAGATCGGTTGTACGAGCAATGGTGTTTGCACACCCGGCCTTTTTTCTGTTTGGAAAACTCTTGCCATAATTGCTCCTGCTCCTGGTCTGCCAGATCCCGGATCCGCTGCACACTGGTATCGTATGAGTAAGGCTTATCCGTTTCGTGCACCGCACAAAAATGCAGGTTTTCATAATGGCACCCGGCCGTTGCCTGTGGATCTTCCAGCAACGGGTGGTTGAGTTCGCAAGTGCCGTTGCGACTATAGTGCGGGCAGAGGATCGTAACATTGTCGTTTTCTTCTGTCCAATCGATCCCCATATACCCCATTGCACCGCTGTGCCCTATTTCTGTTCTTTTCACCAGGAGTCCGCAGGGTGTCTCAAATACGGTGTTCAACCGATCCCGGTAGTTATATGTCCATCCGCCATAAAATCGGTTCCACGGGTTACAGCCTGGTGGTGTCTGATCCTCGGTGTACCCCTCATCCAGTAACCGCTGCGATAGTTTATTGATTTTCATATCATAATCCCTGACACGGTACCAAGCCGAAGCGTTCGTTCATAACAGCACGCAGTTGGTCTTTGTCCACATCGTATTCTTTGCAAATGCAATTCTCACACACCAAGACATTGCGGTAGCCAAGTGCTTTGCAACACCGGACGTCCCAAGTGTTTAGTTCGGATTTGCACTTTTCACAGGGAATATGCAGGTTTCTACCTTTGCCCACCTTTGTCGCCTCCATCGAATAAACTAATCTGCCCAACCTCGAAATTGCACCACAGAACCTCTGTCCGCTGGTCTGCGTTTTGGTTGTAGGCCTTCCGGGTGATCCTGCTCCAGCCTTTCAATTCCCGGTCGTACAGTTCACTGGGATAACCGGAGAGAATAACTGGGCCCTTGTGCTGCAGGAGGGCTGCCAACAGATCTATGTGATCCTGCTCGGTCATTTCGTGCCGGTACTGCTTTCCACCCCGGGTATCCAGCAAATACGGAGGGTCTGCGTAGATCAGGACATTATCGAAGTTAAACCGCCGGATGATATCCAGAGCCGGCCGGTTTTCTATTTGCACCTCTTTCAATCGGCCTGCCGCTTTTTGCAAGCTACCTGGTAGAGCATTCCAGCAACTTACACAGTACGATCTTTCTCTCGCATAACGGTCGATTTTGAACCCCGTTTTTTCGTATGTCTTAAAACCGTGTCCCATCTTGGACCGAATAGCGAAGCGGCATGCTCTGTCCAGTGGTTCCGTGCCCCGGTTATGGTGCGCATCGTCAAATACATCCCTGGCATAGGGTGTCAATTCTATGAGCCGCGCCAATTCTTCCGGTTGCTCCCGGAGGACAGTGAAGAAATTAACGATATCGCCGTCAATATCATTCACCGTCTCGATTGCTGAAGGCGGTTTGTTGAACAGCACCGCACCGCTGCCAAAGAACGGCTCCAGGTATGACCGGTGGGGCGGCATCAAAGCAACGAGCTCTTCCGCCATGCCCCATTTAGCACCGGGGTAATTCAGCAGTGCGTTCATCTTGCCCCTCCCACGGGACTGCCGTTTTATCCGGCAGCATAGTCATTTGGGCCGCCTCAGCAGATTTAGCGGCATCAGATGCATCTGAAGCGATCTTCCGACGGGCACGTTTTCCGTCAGCTACGAAAGAACTGACAACACTACCCGTGTTTGCGGCCTTGCTAAATCGTTGATGCTTACCGTCAAAGGCAAGCAATATCCGGGGCGTGGTGCCCTCTTTATTTTTGGTGATGTACAAAAAGCGGTTACCTTCGGGCTGGTCTTTCTTCTCCAGCTGTAACTGCATAATGATGTCCGCATCCTGCTCAAGCTGGCCGGACTCTCGTAGATCAGAGCTATCCGGTGCGGAATCATCTGTTTTTCTTTTCAGCTGAGACAGTGCTACAACAGTCACCTGCATATCCTGCGCCATACGGTGCAGCGCAAGGGAAATGTTCGTTACCTGCTCCGTGCGGTTGTTACCACCGGACTGGATCAGCTGAACATAGTCGATAATGATCAGATGGTACCGACGCATCATCGTTACAGAGCGAATATCAGCCGGAGTCATACCAGCTGCGGGGATGATCTCCAGAGGTAGCTTTACGATTTCCGGATGCATCTTCATGATCCGCTCCCATTGCGACTCTGAGATACTGTTTCTCTTAATATCGCCCATATCCAATCCAGCTTTCGATGCCATCTGACGATCGAAGAGCTTTTCTGGGCTTGTCTCTAAGCTGAAAAAGCCAACACGCATTGAGTGTGCCCAGTGTTCTGCGCACTGTAGCGTCCAAGCAGTCTTGCCAGTTGAAGGCCGGCCACCGATCAGGATGAAGTCGCCCGCTTCAGCATAGAGTCGGTCGTTCAGCTCCCGTACCGGCCAGGTTAAGTACTTGACCTCACCGGAATGCCGCTCCATAAAGGACTGCAAAGCATCGCCCATGGTAGTGATTCGCAGGGATGGCTTGTCTACCATCATGCTGTTAGCCTGATCAAGCAGCCCACGAATGCGCTCTGCACTGTCAGCTGCGGCGACCTGCCGCGCAAGATCCTTAACGGACAGCAGCATAGCCTGTTCGCGACACAGCTTGATGTAGTGATCGAGATTTGCCGCCGTAGGCGTCACCTGCATAAGCTCCATAAGGAACTTGCGGTAATCGTCGCCCAGAGCAGCAGCAAGGGATACCACATCCACCGGCGTGCCGTCCTGAAACAGCTTGCGCATTGCGGCATATACTGTCTGACACTGACCGGAGAAGTCTGCTATCCGGGTCTGTTGGATCACCTTAGGCACTACGGTCGGCTCTATCAAAGCCGAGCCCAAAACGCTATACTGCGCTTGCAGCCAGTTTTCCTGTGTCATAGATCTTCGTACACCCTTTCTGCCTGAGGCTTTGGCGCCTTGGTGCCCTGATGGGCCTTCGGTGCATATACGGTCTGCCAGTTAGAGGACGTGGCCGTCTCAAGCAGATCAACCATAGCCTCCACCCGGTCAGATGCACCGGATGTAAATTTCACCAGCCGATTAAGGATCGCTGTAACAGCAGCCTTGGAGGGAATCGGCTTTTTTATAGCCACCCTGTTATCGGTGAATTGGCACAGCGCAAGATAGAGCGCATTCTTCTGATGCGGCGACTGCTCGCCGGCAAGGTGTGGGATCTCGTTGGTGATCCATTCCACAAACAGTGGCTTCGGGTCAAAGTCCGCCTTCGGTGAACGCCCGGTGCCGTTTTTGCCGGCTTGCGGCTTTTCTTTATTTATTTCTTTTAATATATATTGGTCTACTGGACAATTTTGTGGAGGGGTATAGACAATATTGTCTACTGGATGTCCACACGTGGAAAACATTTGCAGGGCAATTTTTCGCCGTGCTACTTTTCCTTTTTCGTCCTTTTCGACCTCTGTTGCGATGTACCCAGCAGCCTCAAGAATGCTGATCAGTCGTGAAACGCTCTTGATGGTTACGCCGTAAAGAGTAGCAAAGTACTGGTTCGAGGCAAAACACACACCGTCTGCATCCAGCAGAGCCGATATCTCGCCATATAGCAGCTTTGCATTTGCCGGGATATGATCGTCATAGCGCACCGTTGCCGGGATAATTGAATAATAACCCGGCCGGCCGCTTGACAATTCCGCGTCATCGTGATATAATTCAGGTGTCATTATTGATCTCCTTTGGGGGATTGTGGGCGACGGTGCTTGGGGCATCGTCGCCCTTTTCTTTTTCTTGACAGTCGCAGCGCTCGCCGGGATCTAGGTGCGCTCCGCATAACGGGCATGTTCTGTATTGCATAATTTACCTCCCACTATCAACATAAGTGAGTCAGAAAACACAGAAGAGCCGTAACGAAACAGGCAGTAATAAGTACCGCCATCATAAAATCACCAACTGCGGTCAGAAGGCTGCGCCGCCTCTCCGCCCTGGCCTTGGCCCGCATCTCCCGGGCGATCCGTCGTTGGTCACGAGGCGATCCGGTAACCAGCGCATGGTGCCGGTTAACAATGTCGATCATTTGCTTTTCATATTTGTCCATATTTACCTCCAACTTTTTTGTACCAAATCAACGGCACGTTGAATTTCCTTTTCTGAATATCCGATTGCTTTAAGTAGAACAAGGGGATTGGGACACAGGATGTTTTTAAGGATCGATAGGTCACCAATATCAAATAATGAAATATCTTCAAATCTTCGGTACATCGTCCTCGGGTCTTTGCCAGCTCGCACAGCAAGCTCTTTCTTGCTGCTGATACCGATTTCCACCATACAGTGCTCCAGCTCCTTGCGGAATGCTTTTTTAGCATCCTCAACGGCATATCCTCTTGGCCGGGACATTTTGTCAGCTCCTTTCCATCACTCGTAATCCGTACCGGTCTCGATGCGATACATAGTCTTCAGGGCCGCTAACTTAGCCATACGCTCATCTACATAGGCTATCAGAAACGCTTTGCATTCAGGGATACCTCCCATAGTGGAAGTCTGTGCTTTAATCTCATCCTCAATATTGCGGATCGCTCTGCAAAGGATCTCCACATGGGTAATCGTTGCCTTCGGTTTAATTGCCATTGTTTTCACCTCCGTTTTCATCTACGCACAGCTCACAGGTTCCGCATCCGGGCCCAGGGCAGTTTTTGAATTCCTCATCCTGGATATCGTCCAGGTTCTTGCCGTAGTACTCACACGCATAAGGACTTACCATTATATTCACCTCCATCCAGTGCGTGATTATAAATCACTTCTTTTGCGAAAAAAATAGAGCTTCTTTCAGCTTCACTCAAACAAAGCAGTTCCGACAGCCTTACAATTTCGCTTGCCTTAAACTCCGTCTCATTGTCTATCTTTTTCTGCAGAGAATAGGGAGTAATACCCATTTTGCCGGCAATTTTGTTATACTTCAAGCCGGAGTCACTGACTGCTTTTCGCAGCGCTACAGAGTCGGTCACCTTTAAAGCCTCCTTATTTTGAATAGTGATTATCAATCACATTTTCAAAATATCACAGGTGTGATTATTTGTCAACTATTATTTTTGCAAAATTCAATAAATGTTGACATTTAATCACAGCCATGCTAAGATGAATTCATCCTAAAAGAATGGAGGCCCCAACAATGAGCCTTGGTCAGAATGTTCGCATGTTCCGTGAGCGGCTTGGTTTATCTCAAGAGGAGCTCGCAAAACGCCTTGGATATAAGGATCGCTCTACGATCGCTAAAATTGAGAGCAATGTTAATGACATTACCCAGTCGAAAATAATTGCAATCGCAGAAGCATTACAAACCACTCCTGCAGCTTTAATGGGGTGGGATACTTCTACTCTCCCCACCAATATCATCCCTATGCCGGAAATGAGGAAGATTCCCCTGATTGGATCTATCGCCTGTGGCGCACCCATTCTGGCAGAGGAGCATATCGAGGAGTACATTAACATACCAAAGCATATTACTAATGCAGATTTTGCGCTTATCTGTAAAGGCGACAGTATGATCAACGCCCGGATCTTTGACGGTGATATCGTCTACATCCGGCAGCAGAGCACAGTGGAAAATGGCGAGATCGCCGCCGTACTGATCGATGGGGAAGCCACTCTCAAGCGCGTCCGTCTGTATCCGGATCGGATCATCCTGGAGCCTGAAAACCCCTTATATGATCCTCTGGTCTACCGGGGTGAAGAAATGAACGCTGTCCGCATTCTGGGCAAGGCTGTGGCCTTCACCAGTGCAATTAGATAAGAGAACAGTTATGGTGATTGATATGAAAAAGGTTTTGTCTGTTGTATTGTGTATCTGCCTATTAGCAGGTTGCAGCACGCCAATCGAAACAGTTATTCCTAGCTCACCTAACGCATCCAGCTCAATTAACGGGTCCGGCGTTTCGTACAGTGATGCTCTGACCAGCTTTAGATCTGCGGCAAAAATAGCAGGGTTTGAGGAATCCCGAAGGTCGTCTGGTGAGCTAGAAGAGATCGAGGAACAATATATACACCTCGAATACATTAATACCGCTATTAAAGATGCTTACGAATCTTTAGAAGAAAGCGGCATATATTGGATCCCACAATCCTACGATATTTCTATTTGTTACGACAAAAATAACGAACTAACATCGCTCTCCATTACAACTGGTATTGAGTCTTCTCGTACTGATTTTGATTTTGCTGTATTAAGTCTCTATTTGTATAATGCAGCGGGCCTGCCTGAGGTTGAGGCGAATGCATTCTATGAAGAGTATAATTTATTCTTTAAGGAAGACACCGAAGTTTATAAGCAAATAAACGGGTGGGCTGTGCACAGCAAAAAATTTGAAAACTTTCTGCTATTTTCAATTTGGTATACAGAATGATCTGGCAGTACTATAGACCTATTTACAGAAAAAACGCCCTCACGGAGCTGCAACTCCGTGAGGGCACACAGAAACAAACCCGACCCATCACGATAGGGGTATTCTGCCCATTTATGATACCACGGCAGTCTGCTCCTTGTCAAACAAAATCGCAAGCGCTTGCGAAAGTGCAGAAGGGAGTAAGATATGGCAAAGAAAAAGGGCATTAAAATCCCGAAAGCGCGGCAGCTCCCATCTGGTAACTGGTTCGTTCAGATCCGACCGAATGGGGAAAGCATATCGATCACCGAGCCGACTGAAAGGGAAGCCATCGCAAAAGCCATGGCCATCAAGGATGGCATTATTAAGCACAAGAAAGTCGCCAACGCAGACAGACCGCTTACAGAGGCCATCGACCTATGGATCGCGGATAATGAGCATCGGCTGTCTCCCGCAACTGTCAGAGGATACGTGAGCTGCCAAAAGAATGGGTTTCCTTCACTAATGCGTATGGCCTGTGGTAAGATCACCGAGAAGGTAGCCGCCGCTGCCATCAATGAAGAGTGTAAACACTATTCTGCTAAGACTGTGGTAAACCGTTGGGGGTTTATCGGCCAGGTACTTGAGTGGGCCACCGGCGAAAGGATCTCGCCAATGCTGCCGCAGGTGGTAACAGAACCTACTGAGTTCCTGGATCAAGAAGAGCTGGACACCTTTTTGGACTATATCGAAGGGAAGCCAGTGGAGCTCACTGCCTTATTGGCCATATCTTCTTTGCGCAGATCTGAGATTGCTGCCCTTAACTGGGACAACGGCGACATAGATCTTAAATATGGATGGATCCACATTCGCGGTGCCGTCGTTCCCAACAAGGACAACAAGATGGTAAAAAAGGATGAAAACAAAAACGAGACCAGCCGCCGCGATGTTCCTATTATCGAGCCACTATACCGCGCCCTGTCAGCTGTGGAGAATAAGACAGGGCGGGTCGTACCGCAACACCCAGCAACTATGCTGTCCAGAATAAACGCCGCTTGTAAGGGCGCTGGAGTGCCTGAGGTAGGTTGCCACGGCCTGCGTCATTCCTTTGCCTCCCTCTGTCAGATCCTCAATATGCCACCGATTGCTATTATGGAAATCGGTGGATGGAAGGACCGGGCAACGATGGATAAGATATATACACACGTTTCCAAAAGGACGAAAGAAAAGTATTCCAATCAGTTTACCGATCATTTCAAGGATAGGAAGCAGAAAAAAGAAGGTCAAAATGCTAACGAAAGTGCTAACGCCAAATAAAAAGTTGTTGCACCACAAGTATTTTAACGATTTTTTACGAGGGTTCAAATCCCTCTCACTCCGCCAAAATAAGACCACACCTAACGGTGTGGTCTTATTTTGGCTCCGTGAAGGGATTTGAAAGGGCGACCTGGCCATCGGCCAGGTAACCAAGTGTCCGGTGGACACTTGGTTAGCCCGTGGGAAAATCCCACGGTTTTCCGGACGCATCCATAAGGATGTGGACGAAAACCGTGTGTGTTGCAAATTTCTGACGCCACCCGTACCTTTCCAAGATTAACTATTGCTTTCCAATAGGTAATATTGTAAAATAACATCAAAATGATGAACCGGGAGGCACTATGAAAAAAGCCATCTTATTTGATCTGGACGGTACGCTTACTGATTCCGGCGAAGGCATTATGAACTGCGCCGAGCTGGCGCTTCGGCACTTTGGTCTGCCTGTTCCTGACAGACAGACGATGCGTGTATTTGTCGGCCCGCCTTTGGATCAGACCTTTATGAAATTCGGCGTTCCTGCAGATAAAACCGATGAAGCCATTGCCGTTTATCGCAGCAGATATTTAACTGTCGGCTTGTTTGAAAACAATCCCTACCACGGCATTGAAGAGGTCCTTAAAAAATTGCAGGCAAACGGCCACCGTTTGTTTGTAGCAACATCTAAGCCGGAAGCCACTTCTGTGCGTATTCTGGAAAAATTTGATCTTGCCAAATACTTTGAGCGAATCTGCGGTGCTACCTTTGACGGCTCGATCAGTACCAAAGAAGAAGTGATTGCCTATCTGCTGGGTCAGGTAGACGATCCAGGCCATACGCTGATGGTTGGCGATACCACCTTCGATGTGATCGGTGCAAAAGCCCACGGCATCGAAACAATCGGTGTTTCCTGGGGTTACGGCAAGGTGGAAGATATGGAAAAGGCCGGCGCTAAGGCGATTGCCCACACAATGGATGAGCTTTTCACCCTTCTTGACAGCTAATTTGAAAATATTTGAAGTTTCTTAAAAAAATGCTTGCATTTTGAAAATGTCTGTGCTATTATATCCAAGCGCGTTATGAAATGCGCTTATGCGCTGGTAGCTCAGTTGGATAGAGTGACTGACTACGAATCAGTAGGTCGGGGGTTCGAGTCCCTTCCAGCGTACCAAAAAAGAGGATGCCGATTGGCATCCTCTTTTTTGGTACGCTGAGGGACTCGAAAGGGCGGCACCAGTGCGCACACTGGTGCAAAAATTGCGGATGAGCAATTTTTAGCCCGTGGGAGAGTCCATCGTTCTGAGAGCGCAGCCCTTAGGCTGTGAAATCAGAACGATTTTGTTTAACAACAATCCCATAACACAATCATTTTCCCTCTTGTTTTTTTCTTTACATATGGTTATAATAGGCGAAGAAACACATAAGGAGGTTATATTATGGCTGTTAAGATCGAAAAGAATACCATCATCGGTGATGTTTTGGATGTTGCCCCTCAGGCTGCTCCCCTGTTCTTTGCTATTGGCATGCACTGCCTGGGCTGCCCCTCTTCCCGGGGTGAGACCGTAGAGGAAGCTTGCATGGTGCACGGCATCGAGTGCGAGCCTTTCCTGGCTCAGCTGAATCACTTCCTGGAAGCTTACGAAGCCAGCGAAGCTGAAAAGGCACAGTAACAAAACCGGCCAGCCATCCCGTTTTGCCGGGATGGCTGTTTCTTTTAGGAGGTGAAGAAAGGTGAACATTCCCCTTTCCCCGCGGCTTGCCCAGTGCTGCCGTATGATCCCCAAAAATTCTGTGGTTGCTGACATTGGCTGCGACCACGGCTACTTAAGCATCTATCTTTTGAAAAACGGCATTGCCAAACAGGTAATTGCAGCGGATATCGGTGAGCAGCCGCTTCGGTCTGCTATGGTAAATGCCAGCCGTTTTGGTGTTGGCGATAATATCCGGTTTTACCTTTCTGACGGCGCTATGGGTATCCCAAGAGATTTTACCCATATGGTCTGCGCCGGTATGGGTGCGGACACCATGATCCACATATTAGAAAGCGCCCCCTGGCTGCGAAATGAGCAGTATACCCTGATCCTGCAATGCCAGTCAAAAACACCGACCTTGCGCCAATACCTTTCTCAAACCGGCTTTTCCATTACAGAAGAAACAGTGCTCAAAGACGGCCGTTTTCTTTATGCGATCATGAAAGTTCGCTGGCAGCCGGACAAGCCGCTTAGTCCCGGTGGTTGCTGGCTGTCCCCTGCCCTGGCAGCCTCTGGAAGCCCTTATTTGCCTGCATACTATAAACAGGTGACAAGTAAGCTTAAGCGTGCCATTGAAGGCAGAAAAGAAGACGCAGACCCCCACATGGTAGCCGCATTAAACGAACTGGAAAACGATCCTGCTTTTAAGCAAATCAAGGAGTTATCTTATGACAACAGTTAACGATATCCTTCAGTATTTAAACACCGTAGCGCCCCCCTATATGAAAGAGGATTGGGATAATGTGGGCCTTCTGTGCGGCAGCGCACAGCAGCCTGTTACGAAAATTTTAGTTGCCCTTGATCCTTTTGAGCATGTATGCCACGAGGCAGAAAAGATCGGTGCGGATCTGCTGGTTACCCACCATCCTTTGATCTTTGCTCCGCCCCACGCCATCACTGACTATAGCAGCGTTGGCAGATCTATTATGCATTTGCTGCGCAACGGAATCTGCGCTATCAATGCCCATACCAATTTAGATTGCGCCCCCGGCGGTGTCAACGATGTGCTGGCGCAGCGTCTGGGTCTACAGAACATACAGGTTTTAGCTCCCAAGGGCACAGATGCTGCCGGTAATCCCTGGGGTTTGCTGCGGGCAGGAACTGTAGAAGAACAACCCCTCAATAATTTCCTTCACAGTATCAAAAAGGCACTAAACTGCGAAGGGCTGCGCTTTGTAGACGGCGGACGACCTGTCTGCAAGGTAGCTGTTGGCGGTGGATCCTGCGGTAGTGAGCTGCGCGCAGCTTTCGATGCCGGCTGCGACACCTTTGTAACAGCCGATATAAAATACAATCAATTTTGGGACGCCAAGGAGCTTGGCATCAACCTGATCGATGCGGGCCACTTCCACACGGAAAATCCCATTGTAGCCGTTCTTGCAGAAAAGCTTCGTGCTGCTTTCCCCGAAATTACCGTAGAAGTTTCAAAAAGCCACTGTGATTGCGTAAATTTCTTTTAATATCGGTTGATTTTTCAGGTATTCTCTGCTAAAATACCTTAGATTGTTTCATATAGAAAGGAACTTATTACTATGTCCGGACATTCCAAATGGCATAACATTCAAAAGACCAAGGGCGCACAGGACGCAAAGCGTGCAGCCGCCTTTACCAAGATCGCCAAGGAGCTGATCGTAGCCGTAAAGGAAGGCGGCGGTATTACCGATCCCGCCAACAACTCCCGCCTGGCTACCATTATCACCAAGGCCAAGCCCGCCAATATGCCCAACGACAACATCAAGCGTTGTTTGGAAAAGGCTGCAGGCGCCGGCGGCGGTGACAGCTACGAATCCATCACCTACGAAGGCTACGGCCCCGGCGGTGTTGCTGTGATCGTTGAGACCATGACCGACAACCGTAACCGTACCGCAGGCTCTATGCGCCACCACTTTGATAAGTTCGGCGGCAACCTGGGTGCTAACGGCTGCGTCAGCTGGAGCTTCGATAAGAAGGGTGTTTTGGTTATCGATAACGAAGACGGTGACTATGATGAAGATACCGTTATGATGGACGCTATGGATTGCGGCGCTGATGACTTTGAGGCCGAAGAAGATTGCTTCACCATCTACACCACTCCCGATGATTTTAATGCCGTAGCAGACGCCCTGAGCGCCAAGAAATACACCTTCGTTTCTGCCCAGATCGAAATGGTTCCCCAGAACTATCAGAAGCTGGATAACGAAGAGCAGTGCAAGCAGATGGAAAAGCTCATCGATGCCATGGAAGATGACGACGATGTGCAAAACGTCTGGCACAACTGGGATAATTAAGACATAATCGGAGTGCAAGTAGCACTCCGATTTTTGTCTTAATTATCAATATATTTGATCCCGCTGTGTGATAGCACACAGCGGGATTTTTTATGATTCTGTAGCGGGTTTTTCCTCTACTTCAACCAGGCCGGCCACATCAGTTACCGGCAGGGAGAACGCAATTCCGTGGGCTTTCTTTGCCATACCCATTTCCTTGTAAATAGCATTGAGTACATTATCCTTGATATCCTTGGGAACGACGATCATCACGATCTCTTTTTCCGAGTGAACATTGATACCAAAGAATACAGCGGCATCTTCCTTGGCTACACCGCGGGCATTGATAATTGTACCGCCCCGGGCACCCTGTTCCTTGGCTACTGCCATAACATCATCTGCAAAACCATCGTTCACAATGGCCAAAATCACTTCGTAATTGCTTGTTTTCATAACTAACCTCCCAACTGCATCCGGTTATTGCTCATAAAACGGTACAGATTTACACCGATCACACTGCTCAAAGGAACGGCAAAGCTAATGCCTCGACCGTTTTTAATGGTGCTGAATTTATCCTCAAGACCGTTCATAATGTCATCCATCAGGTCTTCCCTGACAACACTCAGGACCACAGCCTTCTGATTGTTCAGACCCAGCAAGCTAATGATCTCAGATGTAGCCGTACCTTGACCGTTCAGGAGCATTTGCAGATTCACCTCAAACTGGCTGAGGTAATCCAGGTAAAACTCGCCCTTTTGCCGGTCCACCACAGTAATAAGGAGCTTCAGCTTTTTAATTGCAATATCTTTTTTTGCCATAAAAGCGCCTCCTTACATAAAGTTGATGATCTGCTGGTCGTCTGCGCCCAGAATCTTCTGCATAGCACGACGCTCCTTCAGCCGCTGACCGATGATCGCCCGGAAGCCCAAAAGCTGAATGGTGATCAGCGGGGTCATGGCAACCACGGCAACCACACCGAAGGCATCCTGCATAATGCTTCCGCTGCCTTGCACGCTCATACAAGCGCCAATAGCGAAAGGCAGGATGAAACCGGATGTCATCGGTCCGCTGGCAACACCACCGGAGTCAAAAGCGATAGCCGTATACACCTTGGGAACTACCAGGGAAAGCAGCAAAGAAATAAAATAGCCGGGAACTACATAATAAACAATGGAAAAATCCAGCACGATGCGCAGCATGGAAAGGCCGATTGCCGCACCCACACCGATACACAGGCCCAGGATCATAGATCTGCGGGACACAGAGCCGCCGGTAACCTCTTCTACCTGGTGGGTCAGCACATGGATAGCAGGCTCAGCCAGCACCACCAGCACACCCATTGCCACGCCAAAAATGACCAGCACGGCAGGATAACTGTTACCCAATGCACCCATAGCCTCACCCAGCCGGTAACCCACAGGCATAAAGCCAACATTGACACCGGTCAAGAAGATCACAAGGCCAAGATATGTAAATACCACACCGACGGCAATCTTTTTCAGCTGCCGACGGGACAGGTGGAGGAAAGTAAACTGGCACACCAGGAAGAACACAACAATCAGACCCAAAGCGATAGAAACCTCTTTCATCACATCAAGACCTGTATGCAGATACTGTCCCAGCACATCCTCTACCGGCGGATAGCTTGCAGAATAAGGCTGCATATTTCCACCGGAGAACAAACCCAAAGCCATAACCGCCAGGATCGGGCCAATGGAGCAAAGGGCAACCAGACCGAAGCTGTTTTCCTTGGAACGACGATCACCCAACACGTGGGAAATACCGATACCCAGCGCCATAATAAAAGGCACGGTAATCGGGCCGGTGGTAACACCGCCGGAATCGAAAGCCACAGGCAGCAGCCAGTCCTTCCCCTGTACTACCAGGATCAGCGCGATAGAAAACAGGAACATATAGAAAAGGGAAAGCAGCTGGGAAAGCGTCCTGTGGAACACAATACGCAAAATTGCCACCACAAGGAACAAGCCCACACCTGCGCCAACAGTTATGATCAGGGATGTTCCGTCCATCACACCGGCAACCTGCTTGGCAAGAACCTGCAGGTCCGGCTCAGCAACTGTGATCAGCAGACCCAGGGCAAAGCTCACACCCAGCAGAAGCATCAGCTTTCGCTGCCGGGAAAGGCCGGCACCAACATGGGTACCCATCGGGGTCATTGCCAGGTCCGCGCCCAGGTTAAACAGGCCGATACCAAAAATCAGCAGCACCGCGCCCACAGAGAAGGACACCAGCTCCGTGGGGGTAAAATTAAACCAGGGTGTAAAGGACATTATGTACACGATGGCCGTAATCGGCAGCGCCGATATCAGCGCCTCTTTAATTTTATCGATCAGTTCTTTCACAAAATCACCACATTAAAAGTTTCTATTTGGAATTGTATCATAAATTTTGGAACAATGCTATATGCACACACCCTTTTTACGGAAATTTAATAAAAAAGGTGCGTTTTCCGAAAAACGGAAAACGCACCAAATGTATCAAACAGAAAGCTTCATATCTCCATCCTTGACCCAGCCAAGCTTACGCAGCCCTAAGTTGATCAGCCAGCTGAGCACGGCAGGAAGCACAATGCAAATCAGCACCAAGCCGATCCAATCCAACGCGCCGGGCGTGAATACAGACTCAGGCGCAAACCAGCCAGATATTACACCAATCGGGCCAACCATACCGCAAGTACCCATACCGCTGGATACCGCAGCGCCGTTCATTTCCAAACGGAACAACATCGTCGCCAACGGACCGGTAATGGCAGATGCCAGCGTAGGTGCAATCCAAATCCGGGGATTTTTGAAGATATTCGGTACTTGGAGCATAGATGTACCCAAACCTTGGGCCACCAAACCGCCCCAACGGTTCTCACGGAACGAGATCACCGCAAAGCCGATCATCTGGGCGCAGCAGCCGGCAACTGCCGCACCGCCTGCAAGCCCGGTAAGCCCCAAGCCGGCACAAATAGCCGCAGAGCTGATAGGCAGCGTCAGGATCATACCCATCACCACAGAGATCACAATACCCATAATGAGCGGTTGCTGATGGGTTGCCCAGCGAATGATCTCGCCAAGCGCCTTTGCACCTTCACCGATGGGCTGGGCGATCAAAAGAGCCAGGCCGCAACCAACAAGGATAGTGACCAGCGGTGTTACCAGCACATCTATCTTCGTTTTCTTGCTCACCAGCATGCCGATTTCAGCTGCAACGATGGCAACCACCAGCACAGCCAACGGGCCGCCTGCGCCGCCCAGCGCCTTGGTAGCGTGACCTACCGCTGCCAGGGAAAACAGCACCAACGGATGAGCCTTCAGGGCATAACCGATGGCGATGGCCATAGCGCAGCCATCTGCGCCGGAGGCAAATGTTCCCACCTCTACCAGGACACCGGCAAAGCCCTGCAGCCAGGCAATGCCCATAAGCTGCTGACCCAGGGTCTTGATAATGGTGCCCATAAGCAGCGATGCAAACAAACCGTTTGCCATAGCGCCCATTGCGTCAATAAAATACCGTTTTGCATACTTTCGAAGGATCGCATTTAGGCTCCCCTTCTTGCTTTCTTTGTTCAAATACTTCTCCTTTCTTATTACGAGGGCCTCCCCCGTATGCTTGCATTATAGCATCCAAAATTGGGCGGTGCAATAGGCAAAATATAAAAAAACAGGCATCCTCAGGATGCCTGTTTTGTGATTATTTCAGAGATTTCAGAAGCTCCTGCATTCCCGCAGCAATAATATCATCGCCGCCGGGCTTGAGTTTGGAAGCCCTTGCTTCATAACCGCCTTCCTCATAGGCCTTGCTTGTTGGAATGTAACCGCCTGCGCTATTCGTCAAACAACACAGGATCGTTTCTTTAAAGACAGATGCATCTTTGATGCGGTTGCCAAGCTCAGTAAAAGGCTCGCCGCCAATGCCAGCAAACACCAGCTCGCCCACCTTCACTGCAGACAGGAAGAACGGGAAAGATGCAGGGCCGTTTTCCAAAGTAATGATCCGCTTTGCCTCCGCCACAACTGTCGTCAGCGCCATTTCTTTATAAGGCAGCTCATGGGCACGACCGGCAGTATACAAATCATGGATTTTTCTAGCTTCCTCCAAGCGGTGGTTTTCCTGATGAGAAGGCAGATCCACACGCTTACCGCCATAAGTAATCTTATCCGCAGTGATCGGCTCTGTCACAGAGCAAACGGAAAGCACCGCACCGGCAAGGACACGGCCCATATATTCCGTGTGCTTCAGGCTTCTGGGAACGCTGTCAAAATCAATGACAGAGATCGCGCTTTCAGCAGGAGTAGGTGCAACATTAACATGGTTAACATCGCCCTGTGCGCCCTGCAGGAAAATACACTTGGTATTGGGAACAGCCCGCTCTATAATATCGCACATATATCCCATATAGTCTGCGCTGATATACTCACCGCCAACTGTGTCAGGATGAGTGCCGAAATTAACCACAAAGATATCATCGGCATCTTCCCGGATGATCTTTACCAGCTTAACGGTTTCATTGGGCTGCCCCAAAGGATGGTCGATATCAGGGTTATTCACACCGGGATTGGTGGCAACAGAACCGTCCTTCATCCGATAACGGCGAATAAAAGAGATCCCCTTCGCCTGTGTCTGGGCTGTTTCAAAGGAAGATTCCTTCATATCCTGCAGCGCATAAACCACAGCATCCCGCACCTTATCCACCATACCAAGGAAATAATGCTCAGGGGTGAAACGGTCTGATGCAAAGTCCGTACCGACAACAGGGCCTGTATGGGTATGGGAGCAAGTAATAAAGATCGCATTCTGATCAAGATCGGTAGCTTCCGTGATGGCTTTCTTTATAACATCGAACTGCTCCTGATCGAGATAGCACAGATCCAGGGCGATCACAGCCGCTTTTTTCTCACCGTCATCAAAGGCAACAACTCTGGCAAAAAGATCATCGGCGATGCCCTTAACAAAACGTTTTTCATAATAGCCGCACATAGGCGTTCCATAAGGAGGATTGATACAAATCTTTGCAAATCCTGTTTTCATTCAAAAGGCTTCCCTTCAAAATAAAATATTGGTTCATTTTCGGTATGATAAAACCGCGTTCCGTCAGATATATCCAAATACATAAAACGATCAGAGCTTTCCTTTATAAAGGTAATATCCTCTGCACCGATACGGAAGGAAAATGTGCAGGTCTTGCCTTGCATAATTTCAGTTAAGATGACCGTATCTCCATCCACTTCATAATTGCCCATGCCGATATGGCTGCTAAGCCCGCCTTCATAATACTGAAATACGCCATCGTCGCCAAAATAGATTGTGAAATCTGAGCCAAAGCCGCCACTTTCACAAGCAAAAGTCTTTTCCCGAATATCCATTACCTGCGGAGTACTGCTGCAGGCAGCAAATAAAACAGAAAGCAATAAAAGAACAACCAACAAACGTAAATGCTTCATGTTATTCTCCTTTACTGATCCTTCCGGAGTCGATCAGCTCCTGCTTAAATTCTTCCGGATGCTTTAAATAATAGTCCTGATGCTCCTCTTCTGCTGTATAGAAGGCGCTGAAAGGCTCTACGCTGATGTAAACCTTTTGTCCGGAACTTTGTTCCAATGCCAGAATCCCAGCTTTTGCCACCGCACGCTGCGTCTGAGAAAGATAATATACAGCAAGCGTATAAGAGTGTCCCCTATCAATGAACTGGCCATCAGGATCAAAAGGATCTACTCCACTTAAAAAGATCTGAAACAGCTCCTCATAAGAAACTTGATCAGGCAGATAATCGATGCGAATAGTCTCTCGATGGCCGGTGCGCTGATGCTTTACATCCTCATAAGAAGGTGCTGCCTCAATACCACCGGAATAGCCGCTTACCACATCCAAAACACCCGGTGTTTCTTTAAAAGTGGGCGTGATGCACCAAAAGCAGCCGCCGGCAAAATATGCGGTTTCTTTACACATAAAAATATCACCATCTTTCAAAAACATTGTAGCAAATGCGCCCACTATACGCAAGTGACAATATACATAAAAAACGAATCAAAAATCGCCTAAAATAAATCCACAGAAAATGCAAAAAATAATGCTTGACAAACCTGCACCCGATGGCTATAATAAGCGTGTTCTGTTTGAGCCGCCGGTATAGCTCAGTTGGTAGAGCAGCTGATTTGTAATCAGCAGGTCGGGGGTTCGAGTCCGTCTACCGGCTCCATTCAGATAGAATTGAATATGGGGGATTTCCCGAGTGGCCAAAGGGGACAGACTGTAAATCTGCTGGCTATGCCTTCGGTGGTTCGAATCCACCATCCCCCACCAAAACAAAAAAGACATCCGTAAGGATGTCTTTTTTGTTTTGGTATGGGTATTTGGATGGTGGATTCGAAAGGCGGCTCTTGGCGACAGTCCAGTGGACTGTCGCAACCAACCTGGCTTTTCCGCAGAAAAGCGAATCCACCATCCACATTCTAAAAATCACAAATTTAGCATTCAACTAAATCTTCCTTTTTATTTATTCTTCCCCTTCAATCTCACTTTGGCCTCTTCCACGGTTTCACCGTCTTTTGTAAGGTAAGCGTCTACAAACTTATCCTCAATCTTCGTATAGCCGTTAACAACACCCTTCTCGATTTTCTTATATCCTTCAACGACACCTCTTTCGATTGTCTTGTAACTGCTGCTTACTGCCTTACCAATTTTTGATTTTACCATATCTACGTATTTTCCTCCTATCAGGTTGATTCCAAGAATCTGTACAACGATCCAGGCTGCAGTTCCTGTTAAAATATTGAACATCAAAATTTCATCCGGTGTCATACCGGGAAAGGATACCAGCATTGACCGTTGCAATGTGTAGATTGAAACAACTGCATCGGCAAAGGATATATTTCGCAAGGTAGCAATGATCGGCGAAGCTTGTCCTTTTGATTTTACCAGCCCAATAATTGCAATCGTTATCTTCGTAAAGGTGTAGGTCGCAATTGCGATCATTACGATCTCATGGAATTTTGTACCACGGTCTTTTAGTGCACACAATATATTAACGCCTATTAGACAGACGGACAGCACAAGCAGTAAAATGCCTGTGATCCGTTTTGCAAACATTTCCTCATCCCTGTTTCCGTTTGCTTTTTGCTTTACTCTGATAACAGAAAAGCGCGTGGTGGCAAGCACTAAGTAATACGCGCCTACTGTGATAAACCACCACGAATGCACGGTAAATCCTATGGCGCAGTTTCCTGCACCATATATAAAGTTAAAAGCAAGACCTAAATACGGATTTTTGACAATTCTGAGTGCTTTCATTTGATGCCTTTAATCATCGGGATCAGTGCGATCAGCATAATGATACCCAAAAGGCCTACAAGTGTACCCCATACAATTTGCTGCCAAACAAGACACATACACATACCAATGCCAAGCACCAAAACAGCAACAATTGTATAGACAGCACGAAGAATATTCTTACCGCTGCATTTCGGCAAAGACTTCTTTTCCATCTTGCACCACACAAGAAATGTAATTGCACCAAAGATCAATCCTACGATGCCGAAAATAACACCTTCCATAAATGCATTCCATTCAGGCAAAAGCGCCATACACATGCCGAGAGAAAACAGAACTCCGCTAACAGTTCCCATTATCAGTGCAACAAAACTACTCTTTTTCATTTTACAAACTCCTTTCATTAAACCAACACTTGTGTTTTTATTGCAATCATAGTATAGTATTTCTATAAAAACGAAACAATCGTCAGTTTGATAACAAGTGTTGGAATAATGGAGAAAATTATGAATGTTAAAAACAACAAACGCCGCAGAGAATCTCAAGAGAAAATTGAAAAAGCATTTATAGAACTTCTGCAAACCCGTCAGATCAAAGAAATAACCATTTCGGATATCATCAAAAACACAGGACTTAACCGAAGCACCTTCTATGCCAATTATATTGATATATTTGACCTTGCCGATAAGACAAGAAAAACACTGGAAAATGATTTCAGCAATTTGTTTGCGGATTACGATTATTTTAATGAGCGCAGCGGCGCGCTGAAAATGTTTACGCATATCAAAGAAAATCAGCTATTTTACAAGACCTATTTCAAGCTGTGTTATGACGATAGTCATCTTATTTCCACATATGATACGAAACGTGCACAGGTGGAGCATATGGACAGTAATATCAAGTATCACATCGAATTTTTCAGAAACGGTCTGAATGCGATCATCAAAATGTGGCTCGCAGGTGGTTGCCAGGAATCGCCGGAAGAAATGGCTGAGATCTTAAAACAGGAATATAGAGGTCGCTAAAATTAAAAAAGTCGCAAACCTATAAAATATCAAATCCGTATATTGCAAATTCATCTTTTTACTTTTATAATATTCATAACAATTACACCGCAAAACGGAGGTAAATTATGGAAAAGTGGAACGGCTATAACTGCGAAAAATTTATGTTTGAGGACTATGAGGCGATCGTAGTATTCCCCTCTGTTGAGCCTATTGGTAAGCTGGCTTTTAAAACTCTGTACTGGAACGCTTTCCCGGATGTAGAGATGAAGCTTTTGGACAAGGGCTTTCACCTTGCCTACATCAAAAGCCGCACCCGCTTTGGTACAAAGGATGATTGCGACCGGAAGGGACGCTTAGTCTGCTACCTGGCTGAAAAATATAACCTGAGCAAAAAGTGCGTACCCATCGGTATGAGCTGCGGCGGCGCCCACGCAGTTTGTTTTGCCGGCCACCACCCGGAGCTGGTCAGCTGCATGTGGATTGATGCACCTGTGCTTAACTTCAGCGACTATCCCGGCAGAATGGGCGATGCCCACTGCGAAAAGGTATGGGCAGAAGAATTCCCCAATGCATACCCCAATCTAAAGCGCTATCAGCTGATGAACTTCCCCAATCATCCCCTGTGCTATGTAGATACCATCATTGAAAACCGCATTCCCGTGCTGATGGTTTACGGCAATGAGGACAGCACCGTCTTTTACAACAAAAACGGTCTTTTAATGGAGCAAGCCATGGAAGGAACTGACCTGCTGACCGTTATTCGGGCAGGCAACCGGGGTCATCATCCCCACGGATTGATCGAGGACAACACCCCTATCGTCAATTACATTTGGGAACATTGCTAAAACAAAAAGAAGCAGGTCTTTTGACCTGCTTCTTTTGCATTTTCAATATGAACACCTGCTCGGGCGCAATCCTAAACACTGACTTTCGCTTTGCCTGCCCACATCAGAAGATCTTCATGTCCTCCAGGATCGCCTTATGAGGGCCTGCGTAACGGCCGGAAACAGCAATCTCATTGGAAAGGCGGATGCCGGAGAGTACCTTGGATGCAGAGCCGGTGATGGAAATACCGGTTACGGGAACGATCTTGCTGCCATCATTATAGTAAGCAAGACGCACTTCACCGCCGATATAATCGTTATAGAAATCCACCTGCAAGCCGGACATAGAGATAACTTCAAGGTAAGGCCCTTTCTGCAATTCTTCCGCCTGAACGCTGCCCGGCTCTACACGCGCGATGGGCAAGCTGCCGGTGGGCTTTTCACCCAAGTACTGACCGTGCCGATTTGCGCCATAGTAATTCACAGCAACACCGTCTTTAACCACTTGAATGCCATTCAAGGGCAAACCGTCTGCGTCAAAGCAGGCGCTGGCGGTGCTGCCTCTGTATGCGCCTTCCATAAAGATCTGCAGCTTATCCCCTGCCGGTGCTTTTTGCACCTCATCGCCCTTCTTAAACAGATTGGCGTGAGCATACACAGCGGCATAGTTCAGATCGTAAACGATATTGCCCATCAGCTCGCTAATCTCCAGCTTATTGAGGATGACTTTACAATCTATGGGGAAATCCGGCGTTACCGCTTCATATCTTGCCTTAACCTCCTGCAGCTTTTCCCGGATCTCGGCTTGGATCTGAGTTTCAGAATAATCACTGAAGTTATACTGCTGATAAAGCTCCACGCTTTGGCTTTCTCCATTATAAGTGGGGATCGCCTCCACCATAGCATCATACCGAACCTGGGTCTTATGCATACCCTTGCTGTTGATAACCGTTCCGGTATGACGGTTAATAAACACCTCTACAGAGTTCAGGTCCGCATTTTCCAGGTCATTTGCAGAAAACACAGCATTGCAAACTGCATTCATCAAAGTGTTTACATCCATATCTGCAAAATTGCTGGGAACAGCATATTCACCCTGTTCGCCATCAGGCAAAGTATACATCTGATTTTGAATTAGCTTAGCCTTTTGGACCGCCTGATCGATCAGTTCCTTAAGCTGTTCCGCAGTTGTGGACGGATATACCAAAAACTGGGAATCACCCTTGAATTCTCCGTGATTCACATAGACAGTGACTTCTTTATCGCAGGTATCTGTATGGCGCACCGTTTCCAGCTTGCCCTTTACAAAAAAGCGCTCGTCGCTTTCTTTTCTGCGGATATTGATCTTATAATCATCCACTTCCGGATGGGCATTTAATAACGCAATGATCTCATTCATCCCAATTTCACCTTCGCTTTCAACGCAGGGCCGCCGTCGCTGACACGGACCCACTCTTTATAACCCTTGCCGCAGCTACCGGAGCCGATGACCTGGAAATCATCAGAGATCATAGAAATAGACTTCAGCAGATCCGGTACATATCCGCTCATAACCACGGGAGAAACATAATTTTCCGTCAGCTTGCCATCCACGATCTCGATGCCGTATTCAGCTACGCACTGGATGGCCCAGTTTTTGGGGTCTTCCATACCGTTGTTGGTCTCAAACAGCATATAGCCGTGTTTAATGGATGCAATCATATCCTCCAGCTTGTCCGTACCCTTCTCAAAGAAGGTATTGGTCATACGGGCATAGGCCTTTCTGCGGGTGGATTCCCGACGGCCGTTGCCGGTGGGCGCAAGGCCCAGCTGGGTGGCAGATGCCAAGTCAGAAATACCGGTAACAAGAATACCATCCTTAATGATCTGGGTATCTCCTGCCAGCACACCGTCATCGTCAAAGAAATAAGATGCCGCGCTCAAGGTGCTGGCTGCGCCATCGCGCATATTGCAAATGGGAGAAGCCACATACTTGCCCACATATTCCTTGGCCAAAGCTCTGTCCTTGACGAACTGATCCATCTCCACACCGTGACCGAAAGCCTCGTGGGCAATCAGGCCTGTAATGGAAGGATCGGTGATCACATCGTAAATGCCGGGCTCAACGGGCCCTGCAAGAGTAAGCTTATGGGCCTTGAGGAAAAGCTTATCTGCTTTACCGGGCAGATCCCGCAGCACATTTTCGATCCGGTTGCTGTCCGCGCCCTCCCGAACCTGCACCACCTTATCATTCTCCCGGTAAACAAGCACCAAATGTCCGTTGACCCAGGTATAATGCTGGTCCAGCTCCCGATTTACGGAGATGAAAAGCTTGCTCACTTCCAAAAGGCCCAAACCAACCATGGCATTAAGAACAAACTCACTTCTTTGTGCAAGGGCGCTGCACTGCTCTTTGCAGAAAGCCAGCAGCTGCTCCTGGGAGTAAGCATCAAAATCGCTTTCTCTTACAAAGGATTTTACCAGCGGCTCATCAGTAAGGGTCACAGGGTCTACCCAATCGGCATCCTCCGGAACGCAGAACGCGCCTGCGATCCGCGCAGCCAGTGCGTCTGCATCACCGGAAATATCATCCAGGGAATACTCAAAAAAGCCGCGGCCGTTACTAAGCTTTACCACAAAGCCGCATTCTGTGTCCCGACCGGGAGCAATCGTGGAACTCTTTTTGTCCACACGGATGGTGGTGGTCTTCACATCCACACCTAAAACACTTACATAGGAAAAGCTTTTATGCAGCGCATCCACCAGGGCTTTCACGGTCTGCCGTTTGCTTTCCAAAAAAGGAGAAAACGCCATAATAAACACCTCTAAACCTACTATTTATTCATAATTTCCTGCATTTTTAACATAATGCCCGGAATATCGATTTTCTGGGGGCAATGGTCAACACAAGCGCCGCACTGCAGGCACGCATCAGGCTTCTTATCACCGCCCATATTTTCAAAGCGCCAGGTATCGTGGGTAATTCCGTACTCATTATACATACCCATGATCTTGGGAATATCCAATTCCGCGGGGCAACCGTCACAGCAGTAACGGCAGCCGGAGCAAGGCACACCCATACTCGTCAGATAAACTTCCTTTACTTGCTCCAAAACTTTACTTTCCTCATCACTAAGAGGTTTTCCGTCTGCATATGTAGCAAGATTATCTGCCATAACATCTTCATTGCTCATACCGGAAAGGACAGTTTGCACACCATCCAGACCCATAAGCCAGCGGAAACTCCAGGATGCAATACTTCTATCCGGAGCTGCATCTTTCAGCATCGCTTCGGTCTTCTCATTCAGGCTCGCCAGATTGCCACCCTTCAGCGGCTCCATTACCCACACAGGAATGCCGTGTTCCTGCAGGACCTCATACTGCTCCTTTGCGTTTTGTACTGTCCAGTCCACATAGTTAAGCTGCATCAAGGCCATATCAAAGCCGTCAAAGTAATCAAGCATCCGCTTCAGAGTAGGAATTTTTGCATGGGTGGAAAAGCCTAAATGTCTGATCCTGCCGGCCTTCTTTTGCTCCAAAAGATACCCTAAATAATTCTTATCAGGATCGGTATAATACTTTATCGTATCTTCGTTCAAGCTATGAAGCAGATAGAAATCCACATAGTCCGTCTGCAGGCGTTCAAGCTGCGCTTCAAAAGTAGCCGCAACATCTCTATTTTCACTGCCGTAGCACTTGGTTGCCAAATAGTAGCTATCCCGGGGATACTTTTTCAAGGCTTCACCCAAAAAGCGCTCAGAATCACCTTTTTGATAAATATGTGCCGTGTCAAAGTAATTAATGCCGCCGGCGATGGCTGCATCGATCACCTTTTGCGCCTTTTCCCGGTCAATGGTCAGGTTATCCCCCTCTACCGTGGGAAAACGCATACAGCCAAGACCCAGACGAGAGATCATTTTTCCGTGAAATTCTTTATAAAGCATAACACACCTCCATAATTGATTTGCTTATATTTTACTTCCTGGCAAATCCCCTGTCAAGAAAAATAGCCGGGGATTGTATTTTTATACACAGTGTGGTAGAATAAGAAAACATTTTACAAAAGGAGGGTATATCGTGAAGATCCCATCCTGGATAGAAACCGCAAAAAAGCACCCGTATCTTCGCTTTTTTGCCCTCTTCTTTTCCTTTTTTGCCATTGAACTATTCGCCTTTTTCACCATTCTCCCCGGCACAGGCTATGGTCTGATTTTCGGTGTTTTATGGTCTTTATTGCTTTCATCGGCTTTGTGCCTGCTGCCGGAAAAGGCAAGCCGTATCCTCTTTGGCATTTTATATTTCCTGTTCTTTGCCTGGACCGTTGGGCAAACAGGCTATTATCAGATCTTCGGCAAGCTGATGTGGCTGGCTACCCTGGGTTATGCAGGAGAAGGCGCTGCTTATGTAGGCGATATTTTGCAGAAATTAGGCATCCTGTGGTGGATCTTCCTGCCGCTGTTTATTGCCTGGGGAATTTTCCTGCTTGTTAAATTCCCCCTGCTTAAGCAGGACAAGCGCCCCACCGCTTTCCTGCTGATCCTTCTTTGTATTAGCCTTTTATGCATTTTTATTCTTCCGGAACTGCTGTACCCCCAAAAAGACGAGCAGACCCATACTGACGGCTACGCAGATTCTGTCTCCTACCGCACCACCTATGATACGATGTACGATGCAAAGAAGACATATGCCCTTTGCGGCATATATCATATGACCTTCCGGGATATTGGCAAACAAATCATCGCGCCCTTTGAGACCGAAGATCAGCACTCCCAGGATATCGCGTTTATTAAGCAGTATTTTTCTGACCGGAAAAATCACGAAAGCAACGAAATGACCGGTATATTCCAGGGCAAAAATGTGGTGTTTGTAATCATGGAGTCTACCGATGACTGGCTCATCACCCCGGAGGACACTCCCACCATTTACCGCCTTATGAACAGCGGCATTTCCTTTACCGAATTCTATACCCCCGGCTTTGGCAGCGTCCGGACCTTAAATTCTGAATTTTGCCTGAATTCCGGTATTTACCTTCCTACCACCGGCAATTATGTTTTCGATTATCTGGAAAACGGCTTCGGTCAATCTATGATCGCCCAATTCGTCACCAAGGGCTACAATGGTCAGGTATTCCATTTCAACACATCGGATTTTTACAGCAGAGGTCTTTTAGAGCCGGCATTCGGCTATGATGGCTATAACAGCTATGCAGAGCTTACCGACGATGAAGACCTGCTTATGAGCGAGACTTTCCTGTTTGATAACGAAAATCTCAATTCCCTCTTCTTCCGGGACGGACTTACCTTCAACACGGTCATCACCCGCTCGGCGCACCTTCCTTATGATTATGACGATCCCCAAAGTGCCTATGCCCTTTCCCTGTATCCGGAATACAGAGGAAAATACGGCTCTGAAGAGGAGGATTGTGCAAGAGCAAAGATCCGGTTAGTGGACGATTTCTTCAATCGTCTGCTGAAAGAACTGGAAGCAAAGGGTCAGCTGGATAACACCGTGATCATCGGCGTTGCCGATCACTATGCGATGGGTTATTCTGATCAGGAGCAGCTGCTGGCATTTTCCGGCATCACAGAGCCCTTGCTGGTAGAACGCACGCCCTGCTTTATCTGGAGCGCAGACGGTCCAACCTTAAAGGCAGATAAAACCTTAAACACCACCGACCTTTTGCCCACCATCCTGAACCTGTGGGGCATCGAATCGCCCTACACCTACCTCGGTCAAGATGCCTTTGATCCCAACTACGAAGGCTATGCCCTCTTCCCTGACGGCAGCTGGATCAGCGACGGTGTGGTTTGCACCGTGGATGTAAACGGTAAAATACAGATCCTTGCCAACGAAAAGAACAAGGGGCTTTCGGAAGACTACCTGAATGAAATGTGCAGCCGCGCCCTTTCCTTCATTCAGGCAAACAACCTGATTTTGAGCACAGATTACTACAATAAGTAAAAACAAGCGGAACGCCAGGCGTTCCGCTTGTTTTTTATTAAAATTCAATGGGAGAAAGTTTAATCAGGTCCATATTCACTTCTGTTGCCGTCTTTTCCACAGCAGCATCGATCAGCGCAGCAGCTCTTTCGCCGATCATAGTCGTCTTTGCAGAGCGGGCCCAAAGCACCTCAATGCTGACAAAGAACATAATGTGATAGCCATACTCCGTCCGCACCAGGTCATAGTCGCCATACTCCCGGCTTTCATCAAAGATCCAATCGTTAAAGGCCTGAACGGTCTTGCCCTTTGTAATATTGGAGATCAGGCCACCCTGGGATGCAGAGCCGTCAACAGAATACTTTGCTGCCAATGCAGAGAAGGATGACTCAGAACGGTCACCTGCAAGATACTCATCCAGAATTCCCTGTGCCTTTACGCGGCAGGCTTCCCAAGCATCTTCGGTATATTCTTTGTAATTCGTTCCCTCAATAGGCGTACCGCCTTCCGGGATCAGCAAAATGTGCCGCACATCCACTGCAGAGCCCATTTCCTTGGATGCACCGGCATTCACAAATGTCTCCTCATTTTCGCTGTAATAAGCCTCCATCTCCTCCATAGTAGGAGCAAGGTCTGTATACATTTGCTCAAAATAGCTGTTGCAGTAAATGTTTGTATGCATAAAGCGCAGATAACCTTCAAAGGTACAGCTTGCGCCCATCTGACCGGATACCATTTTCTCAACGCTTTCATATTCCAGTTGAGTTGCCAATTCCTTCATTTGTTCCGGTATGGCATCCAGTTGGGCCTGTTCCTCCGCAGACAGCTGATAACCGGCTTCTTCAGCCATGATCCGCAAAACTGTATAGCGATTCCAGCTGTTGATCGCCTGCTCCAAAAACAGCTCTTCCCAGGTCTGTCCGGTGGTGGAATTATAGACCTGCTCACCCAGGGGCTTACTCAGATCCAAGCCGTAATAAGAAACATAGCCGCCAGTATTCTGAACGAAATCATAAACCTGCATATAGTAGTAAGCCTGCAGCTCCGCGTTGGTCAGAGAGATATCCCCAATATGACCCACGATCTGGTCTGCCGCTGCAATGGCTTCTTCCTTAGAAGCTGTGTACTCTGAATATTGGACAGCCGGTGCGGACGGCTCCGTTGGCGTGCTTTCCGCAGGCTTTACACCGTTGTACACAACGAAGAACAATACCACAGCCAGCGCCACCAAAAGGACACCTGCAAGGCTGATCAGCGCGATCCGCATAAAACGATTCTCTTTTCTGAGTTTTTCTTCCTCAGTAAATTTATCCCGCTCCATTTAAAACCTCATTTCCGCCCACGAAAGGCATTCATTCCAAAGGATTTTACCACAACCGTATTCTAAATACAAGGCATATGGGAAAAAGTTTACAAAACCGCAATTTTATGCAAAGCACACTTGCAAAAAGCAAGGAAAAATGGTATCATTTTATGTTGATAGATTGTATCTAAAAGGAGCATCCCCTATGAATACCAAGACCACCGTCATCAGCCAGGAACAGTTAGATAAGCAGCTCATCTATTGCAGCCAAATTGCAGCTTACTGGCGGGAAAACGGAAGCGTTCCCTGCGCCTATGTGGAGACCTACGGCTGCCAGCAAAATGAGGCAGATTCCGAGCGCATCCGTGGCATCCTCATTGAAAGCGGCTATACTATCGTTAATGGTCCTGAGGGCGCAGATGTGATCGTAATGAATACCTGCGCGATTCGGGAACACGCTGAACAGCGGGTCTTTGGCAATCTGGGCGCTCTTACCCATACCAAGCGTCGCCATCCGGGGCAAAAGATCTTCCTTTGCGGCTGTATGGCCGGTGAAGAAAAGGTTACCGAACGCATCCGCAAAAGCTACCCCCACGTGGACGGTGTATTTTCCACCCATCATCTGTGGCAGTTCCCGGAGATATTATACCGGGTGCTCACCGAGAAAAAACGGATATTTTACACTCAGGACGAGCCCGGCTCTATTGCTGAGGGTCTGCCCCAGCAGCGGGATAACACCCTGAAAGCCTGGGTATCCATTATGTACGGCTGTAACAACTTCTGTACCTACTGCATCGTCCCCTATGTCCGCGGACGGGAGCGGAGCAGAAAACCAGAGGATATTCTGGCAGAGTGCCGGGAAGTCATTGCAAACGGCGCACGGGAGATCACCCTGTTGGGTCAGAATGTAAATTCCTATGGCAAAGATCTTAATTGCGGTGTAGATTTTTCTGATCTGCTTGCTATGATCGCTCAGATCCCCGGTGATTTTCTCATCCGGTTTATGACCAGCCACCCCCGGGATGCTTCTAAAAAGCTTTTCGACACTATGGCTGCTACCCCCAAGATCGCAAAGCAGCTGCACCTTCCCTTCCAGTCCGGCTCTTCCCGGGTCTTGAAGGCTATGAACCGGCATTATGACCGGCAGTCCTATCTGGAGCTGGTGGGATATGCCAAAGAAAAGATGCCGGAGCTGGTACTCACCTCCGATGTGATCGTTGGCTTCCCCGGTGAAACTGAAGAAGAATTTGAAGAAACATTGAGCCTCATCGAGCAGGTGCATTACGACAGTCTGTTTACCTTCATCTTCTCCCCCAGAACAGGCACACCTGCCGCATCTATGGAAGATCCCACCCCCAAGGAAGAAAAGAACCGCCGTTTTGATAAACTTTGCGCTACACAAAACAGTATTTCTGAAAAGATCCACGAAGGCTATGTGGGCAAAACGATGCGCTGTCTGGTAGATGGCAAAGACGGTGATTTGCTCACCGCCCGCACCGAAGGCGGACGGCTGGTGCGTTTTAAAGGTGACCCCGCCCTGATCGGCCAATTTACTCATATTACCATTACCGGTGCTACCACTTGGAGCCTTACCGGAGAAAAGGAATGATACTATGGCAACGCCTGCAAATGAAATGACCCCTATGCGCCGCCAATATTACGAAATAAAAGAACGAAATCCCGGCTGCATCCTGTTTTTCCGGCTGGGCGATTTCTATGAAATGTTTGACGATGACGCTGTTCTCGCTGCCCGGGAGCTGGATCTTACTCTGACCACACGGGATAGAAACAAGCCCAAGGAAGAGCAAAATCCCATGTGCGGTGTTCCCTTCCACAGTGTAGATTCCTACATCGCCCGTCTTGTTTCCAAGGGCTACAAGGTAGCCATCTGCGAGCAGCTGGAAGACCCCAGTCAGGCAAAGGGCATCGTCCAGCGGGATATTACCCGGATCATCACCCTCGGCACGGTTACGGAAAGCTGTATGCTGGATGAGGGCAGAAACAACTATTTTGCCTGCATCTACGGAATGGATTCCCGCTACGGTCTTGCATTCTGCGATCTTTCCACCGGTGCATTCTTCGCAACCGTTTGCATCGACGCGGCAGCTGCCGCCTCTGAATTGGGCCGCTTTGCGCCTACAGAAGTTATGCGTGGCGGTGAAAATGTAAACGATCCCATTTTGGAAGAAGCCCTGTTCCAGCGGCTTAAGTGCTGCGTGGACGAAACCGCGCCTTCCCAATTCCAGTTGGCAAACTGCGAGCAACTTTTGCAGCAGCATTTTAATCAGGATATTACCGAAATGGGCCTTGCCAGTATGGACCCGGCTGTTATGGCATCCGGCGCGCTGTTGCAAACCCTGCTCACCTTACAGAAGAACGACCTTGCCCACATCCGTCAGCTGCAGTTTTACACCAGCGGTCGGTTTATGGAGCTGGATTTGGATGCCCGTCGCAATTTAGAGCTGACAGAGACCCTTCGCAGCAAAGAAAAGAAAGGCACGCTTCTTTGGGTGCTGGACAAAACTCATACCGCTATGGGTGGAAGACTCCTGCGCAGCTGGCTGGAAAAACCCTTGCTTGACCCCACCGAGATCGGCAGACGGCAAAGCGCCGTGCAGGAGCTTGTGGATGAAACTATGACCCGCAGCGACCTGACAGAAGCTTTAAAAGATGTTTCTGACTTGGAGCGGGTTATGACCCGCATCGTTACCGGTACTGTCAACTGTCGTGACCTTTTAGGTCTTGCCCGCGGTCTGCGTGCCCTGCCCCAGGTCAAGCAGGTACTGCTTACTGCGGAAAGTCCTATGCTGCAAAAATTGGCAGCATCCATCGATCCTTTGGAAGATTGCGCCAATCGCATTGAAGATACCATCGTAGATGAGCCTCCCCTGACCATCCGGGAAGGCGGTATCATCCGTCCCGGTGCTGACCAGCAGGCAGATTTACTCCGCAGCCTGATGCAAGGCGGCGCAGAAACCATCCTGACCATCGAAGCCCAGGAACGGGAAAAGACCGGTATTCGCACCCTGAAGGTCAGCTATAACCGGGTCTTTGGCTATTACATCGAAGTATCCAAGTCCTTTATGGATCAAGTACCCAGCCACTATATCCGCAAGCAGACTCTTGCCAACTGCGAGCGCTATATCACCCAGGAGCTGAAAGAACTGGAAGATCAGGTGCTGGGCGCAAAGGATCGTCTGGTTGCCCTGGAATACCAGATCTTTACTGCGCTGCGGGAATACCTTGCACAGCAGGCAAGCCGGGTGCAGCTGTCTGCCGCAGCGGTTGCAGCTGCCGATGCTCTCTGCTCTTTGGCAACAGTTGCCGTACAAAAGGGTTACTGCCGTCCGGAGATCACTTTAGACAGCGATCTTTCCATTATCGACGGACGCCACCCGGTAGTAGAGCAGATGCTCACCGATTCCCTGTTTGTTCCCAACGACACAAGCCTCGGCAGCCGGGATAATCAGGTATCCATTATCACAGGCCCGAATATGGCCGGTAAATCCACCTATATGCGCCAGGTAGCGCTGATCGTTTTGATGGCGCAGATGGGCTCTTTCGTTCCCGCCCGCTCTGCCCGCATCGGCATTGTGGACAGAGTGTTCACCCGTATCGGCGCCAGCGATGACCTGGCATCCGGCAAGTCCACCTTTATGGTGGAAATGGCGGAAGTGGCCTCCATTTTGAAATATGCCACCTCCAAGAGCCTGCTGATATTAGACGAAATCGGCAGAGGTACTTCTACTTATGACGGTATGGCTATCGCCCGGGCGGTGCTGGAATATGCCGCAAATCCCCGGCTTTTGGGCGCAAAAACCCTGTTTGCCACCCATTATCACGAGCTTTCCGCTATCGAAGATGAGCTGCCCAATGTACGCAACTACAACATCGCCGTGAAAAAGCGTGGCGACAAGATGATCTTCCTGCGTAAGATCGTCCCCGGCGCTACCGATGACAGCTACGGTGTAGAAGTTGCCAAGCTGGCCGGCCTGCCTTCCCAGGTAGTGACCCGCGCCCGTCAGATCTTAAACGAACTGGAGACCCAGGAAGGCGCGCCTGTGCGCCGCGTCAAGGAAGAAGACCCGGATGACCAGATGTCTATGCTGGATCTGGGCGCCCAACAGGTACGGCAGGCATTGGAAGCTATCAATGTGGAGACACTTACCCCCATTGAAGCTATGAATGAGCTGTATAAGCTGAAGAAATTACTGAACTGATATGAATAAGCTGAACATTCAAACCACCCGTAAGGTAGAAACCATCGGTTGGGGCTATCTTATTTTCCAGCTATTGTTTCTACCCTATGTCGTTGCATTTCTAAATGGATTTTTGCCCCACAAAATGGATGCAGCAGGCGCGAACTTTTTGATCTTCTGTATCAATTTTATCGTTACCACGCTGCTTTTCGGCAAGTTCCTGTGGCAGCACGCCCAGCGGTTCTTCCTGAAACCCCTGCCCTGCCTGCTAACGGCAGTCATCAGCTTTTTTGCATATCTTATCGTAAATTCCCTGGTTTCTTCCCTGATCATCAGCGTATTTCCCAACTTTTCCAACGTAAATGATCAGGCGATCGATACCATTTTTGCCGACCGCTTTTTCCTGATGGCCATCGGCACTGTGATCCTTGCCCCTGTAGCAGAGGAGCTTTTACACCGCGGTCTTGTCTTCCGGGTGCTTTACCGGAAAAATCCGGTGCTGGGATATGTGGCATCTGTGCTATTATTCAGCGCCATTCATGTGGTAGGCTACATAGGCCGTTATGACAGCATTACGCTGCTCATCTGCTTTATCCAGTATATCCCCGCTGCACTGATCCTCTGTTTTTCCTATGCCAAAAGTGACAGCATTTTTGTTCCCATTCTGATCCATATGACCCTGAATCTGATCGGTGTCATGAATATGAGGTGATTTTATGCCCAAGATCATACAGCTGAGCCAGCACGTTGCCAACCTGATCGCAGCCGGTGAAGTGGTGGAGCGTCCTGCCAGCGTTGCCAAAGAGCTTTTGGAAAACGCGGTGGATGCAGGCGCTACCCAGGTAACCGTTGAGATCCGGGATGGCGGTATGACCTTTTTACGGGTAACCGATAACGGCTGCGGTATGTCCCTGGAGGATGCCCGCACCGCATTTCTGCGCCACGCAACATCCAAGTTAAGAACTGCGGAAGATCTGGCTGCTATCTCCACCATGGGTTTCCGTGGCGAAGCATTGGCCGCCATTGCCTCTGTCAGCCGTATCGACCTTCTGACAAAGCTCACAGGCGCAGTTGCCGGCACTTCCCTGACCTTAGAAGCAGGTGTAATCACCGACGAAGGCGAAGCCGGCTGCCCGGAGGGTACTACCATTATCATCCGGGATCTTTTCTACAACACCCCCGCCAGAATGAAATTTATGAAATCCGACTCCGTAGAAGGTGCAAGAGTAACTGCCGCCATTCAGCAGCAGGCTTTGGCCCACCCGGAGGTGGCTTTCCGTTATATCAAAGACGGTAAGGAGCTTTTATCCACCCCCGGCACGGGAAAGCTGCAGGATGCGGTATATGCGGTCTATGGCAAGGAATTCGGCCGTATGGTTACCGTCAATTCCGCCTGGGAAGGCTATCAGCTCACCGGCTTTGTGTGCAAGAGCACCGATGCCCGTCCCAGCCGCAGTATGCAGACCTTTTTTGTAAACGGTCGCCCTGTCAAATCCCGTCTGCTGATGGCAGCCTTGGAAGAAGCCTATCGCAACCAGATTATGCAAGGCAAATTCCCCGCCTGCGTGCTGCACCTGAACATTCCCGTAAATGCTGTGGATGTGAATGTACATCCTGCCAAAACAGAAGTTAAGTTCTTAAATGAAAAGGCCGTATTCGATTGCGTCCACTATGGTGTGCTGGGCGGCCTGAACAGTACCCAGGACCGTCCGCAGGTACAGCTAAAACCGCCTGCGCCCCAAGCGCCGGTAATCCCGCCGCAGCCTGCCACTTACAAAGCGCCAAAGCAGGATAGCTTTTTCCGGACTATGGATGCCAAGGAATACAAGGCATTCTTAGGCGCAGTAGCCACCGCGCCCCAGCCGGAGCAAACCGCTGCCATCAAAACTGCCAATGCGGTCCGTCAGGAAGTGGTTCTGCCGAAGATCGATCCCCTGCCTGTAAAGCCGGAGATCCCCCCTGCCCCGCAGCCCATCGTAGCCGAGCCGGAACAGGAAGTAATGCCTATGCCGGAAGTTAAGCCCTGGCGTTTGGTTGGCGAGCTTTATAACACCTATATTCTTGTGGAACAGGGCGAGGAAGGCTATATTATCGACAAGCACGCCGCCCACGAGCGCATCTTATTCGAGAAACTCAAAGCAAATCAGGAAACCATCAGCGCCCAGGCGCTGCTGACGCCCATTCAGGTAAAGCTCCACGCTGATCAGGCAGCAGTTTTGCTGGACAACACTGCGATGCTGACCCAGCTGGGTTTTGAAATTGAAGAATTTGGCACAAATACGGTGCTTGCCCGGCAGATTCCTATGGATCTTGCCCCCGAGCAAACCGCTGACACCTTGGAAACGATGGCAGCAGATCTGATCAGCGGCCGTCGGGAAAAGGCCACCACGGTCCGTGACGAGATCCTCCACACCGTTGCCTGCAAGGCAGCCATCAAGGCAGGCTGGAAAACCGACAGCCGGGAACTGCAGGTGCTGGTGGACACGGTAATGAGCCGGGAAGATCTTAAGTACTGCCCCCACGGCAGACCCATCTGCATCAGCCTATCCAAAAAGCAGCTGGAAAAGAATTTTAAACGATAAAAGAAAGGGAGGCGCTTCCCCTTTGCACAACATCATATGTATTGCCGGGCCTACCGCCTCCGGAAAAACCGCCCTGTCGGTGGAGCTTGCAAAAGCGGTAGACGGTGAAGTGATTTCCTGCGACTCCATGCAAATCTATAAGCGTATGGACATTGGTACAGCCAAACCTACTTTGGAGGAAATGCAGGGCATCCCCCACCTTATGCTCAGCGTCGCTGAGCCCTGGGAGGATTATTCCGTCAGCCGTTACTGTGAAGCTGCCACCCCCATTTTAGAAGATATCTTATCCCGGGGTAAAACCGCCATTATCGCTGGCGGCACGGGCCTTTATATGGATGCCCTCATCCGTGGCAACACCTTTGCCCCCTACCCTTCTACGGGCCGCCGTCAGGAGTTAGAGCAAATCGCCCAAACAGAAGGCATTGAAAAAGTGATTGAAATGCTCCGCCCGGTAGACCCGGAGTCTGCCCAGCGGCTGCACCCTTCCGATCAAAAGCGGATCATCCGGGCAATGGAGGTCTACCTGGAAACCGGCATTTCCATTACGGAACACAACCGTAGAACGCAGCTGATCCCGCCCAAATTTACCGCCTGTTGGTTTGCCCTGCAGGATGAAAACCGGGAGGACTTATATAGCCGCATCGATGCCCGTGTAGAACTAATGCTGCAGCTCGGCCTGATTGACGAAATACGCGCGCTGCTTGGTAGCGGCATCGATAAAAAGTCCACAGCCCTGCAGGCCATCGGCTACAAGGAATTTATCGCTCATCTGGACGGAACCATATCCCTGGAAGAAGCCACTGCACAGGTACAGCAGGCCTCCCGGCATTATGCCAAACGGCAGCTGACCTGGTTCCGTAAAAATCCCCAGATCCATTGGCTCACCCGCAAAAAGGGCGAACAAACCGGGGAAATTCTCCAAAAGCTTCGACAGATTCTTGAGGAATACGACAAGTGAATCATGGTAACATATGCACATCCCAACAGAAAGAAGGAGTACATATGTTACAAAGCTCAACCTTACAAGACGCCATTTTGAAGGAAGTGGGGAAGGAAAAAGTTCCTGTTACCCTGTTTCTCATGAACGGCTTTCAGCTCAGGGGCATCATTACCGGCTTTGACAGCTGCGTGGTGGTGCTGGTCACCGATGGCAAGCAGCAAATGATCTACAAGCACGCCATCTCCACCCTGGCCCCCATCCGGCCGCTGAGATCCGCAGAGCCCACAGCGTAGAAAAAAGGCGACGGAGCAAATCCGTCGCCTTTTTCTGTGAAGATACAAAGAGGTGCATTTTATGTCCATAGCCCTAAATATTGCCGCCATCCGTGAAAAAATGGATGCCGCTGCTATAAAAGCAGGCAGAGATCCCAAAGATATTGCGCTTTGCGCTGCAACGAAAATGAATAATGCAGATGCCGTCCGTCAGGCCATTGCCGGAGGCGTTGATTGCTGCGGTGAAAACCGGGTGCAGGAGCTGACCCAGAAGCTTTCTGAAAATGCCTACACCGGCGCGCCAGTGCATTTTATCGGCCATTTGCAAACCAACAAGGTAAAGCAAGTAGTGGGAAAAGTGGATCTCATCCAAAGCGTGGATTCCCAGCGTCTTGCAGCCGCAATCAACACCCAGGCAGAAAAAATCGGTATCGTGCAGGATATTCTTTTGGAAGTAAATATTGCAAATGAAGAAAGCAAATCCGGTTTTTCTGTACAGGAACTTTATGCATTTTTGGAAAACGCAGCCGCTTTTTCCAACATTCGCATACGGGGTCTTATGGCAATCCCCCCAATTACCCAAAATTCTACAGATAATCACAAATTTTTTCAAGAAATGTACAACCTTTCTGTTGACATAACGGCAAAAAAATACGATAATGTACGGGTAGACATATTGTCCATGGGTATGTCTGATGACTATACCGATGCCATTGCCTGCGGAAGCACAATGGTTCGCATCGGCACTGCCATCTTTGGCGCCCGGGATTATGTATCATCGCATCCTTAATGGATGTAAACATATCAGGAGGAATTCAAATGAGCTTTTGGGATAGCATGAAAAAGTTTACCCAGCCCTATTCCGATGAGGAATATGATGATTATGATGATGAGGAAGTAGTAGAGCCCGAAGAGGAAGTTCAGGAGTCCGCTCCCAGAGCCTCCCGCCGCCCCTCTCCCTTTGCTTCTTTAGGCCGCAGCGCTGCTGCTGAGCCTGCCGCTCCCAGCACCCCCGCCCCCGCTTCTACCGGTTTTTCCGGCCAGGTGCTGAATATGAGCTCCGGTAAGCAGGAAGTTGTCCTGTTCCACGCAAAGACCTTTGACGATGCTGCCAAGGCAGCTGACGAGCTTCGTAAGAAGAAGGCCGTGATCCTGAACATGGAAAATGTGGAGAAGAGCCTGACCCGCCGCGTGGTAGACTTCCTCTCCGGCAGCGTCTATGCTCTGGACGGCAGCGTCAAGAAGATTGCCCAGTCCACTTACCTGTTCTGCCCCCACAATATGGATGTGGTGGGTGACCTGGAAAATACCCAGGTTGAAATGGAAAGCTACCTCTAATTTGAAAGGATAGAAAGATATGTTCACCCCGCAACAGATAGAGCAGATCTCTTTCGGCACGGCTGCCATCGGCGGCTATGACCGGAAGGCTGTAGATGCGGTGCTTGAGCCCCTGACTGAGGACTACATCACCTTGTATAAGGAAAATGCTCTTTTAAAGAGCAAGATGAAGGTGCTGGTCAGCAAGCTGGAAGAGTACCGTGCCAATGAATCCAGCATGAAGGATGCTATGGTCAACGCCCAAAAGACCTGTGATATGATGGTCAAGGAAGCCGAAGCCAAATGCGCCCAGATGCTCTCCGAAGCAAATGACACCGCTTTGGAAAATGCCAAGAATGCCGATGCTTTGGTAGCTGCGGAAAACGACCGCATCGAAGAAGCCAAGCAGGCCGCCTGCGCCAAGATCGAAGAGCTGCTTTCCCAGCTGGACTCCTGTATGCAGGCTCTGACCCGGATTAAGGAAAGCAACCGCCCTGCATACCGTATGGCTGCCAACACTGCCTTTGATTACGATCAGGTAGAAGGCAAGGTCGACTCTGCCGATTCTATGGCTGATGAGATCTCCGCCAGCCTGCAGGCCTTAGTAGGCACCACCGATGACACCGCTCCCACTGCAGAGCCGCATCATCCCGTGGCTGATACTACCACCAAGTTTGCCAACCTGCAGTTCGGCAAGAATTACGAAGTTTCCCAGAGATAAATAAAAGCTATGACGAGGACAGGTGTTTGCAACACCGCCACCAGAGAGCTGCCGGTAGGTGCAAGGCAGTTGGCAGGATGCAAGGCATATCCCCTCTGAGCTGCGCGCCGAAAGCCTTTGGCTGTAGACCGCGCCGGGTGCGCCCGATAAAGCGCATACGAGTGCCGGTAATTACCGGAACGAGAGTGGTACCGCAGAGGACTATGCGCCTTTGTCTCTTGATAGGGACAAAGGCGCTTTTATTTTTATGGAGGTAATTGAGTTGGATTACAAAAACACAATCATCACCCCGAAGACCGACTTCCCCATGAAGGCCGGTCTTCCCGCCCGTGAGCCGGGTATGCTGGATAAGTGGAACGAGCTGGATCTTTACAACGCCATGCTGGAAAAGAATAAGGATCTGCCCCCCTTCGTACTGCACGATGGCCCTCCCTTCTCCAACGGCTTCATTCATATGGGCCACGCCCTGAATAAGACCCTGAAGGATTTTATCGTCCGCAGCCACGCAATGATGGGTTTCTATACCCCCTATGTGCCCGGCTGGGATAACCACGGTCTGCCCATTGAGCGCGCCATCGAAAATTCCAAGAAAAAGCTGAACAAGGATATGTCCGTTCCCGAATTCCGAAAAGCCTGTGAGGACTTTGCTGAGGACTTTATCCAGAAGCAGATGGGCGGCTTTAAGCGCCTGGGTGTTGTGGGCGATTGGGAGCATCCCTACCGCACTATGGACAAGCACTTTGAAGCACAGGAAGTCAAGGTCTTTGGCCGGATGTTCGATAAGGGTTATATTTATAAGGGACTGAAGCCTGTCACCTGGTGTCCCTTCTGCGCCACCGCTGTGGCTGAAGCTGACATCGAATACAAGGACGATCCCTGTACTTCTGTCTATGTGAAGTTCCCCATCCACGATGATCTGGGCAAGCTGAGCGCCTTTGACCTGAGCAAGACCTTCTTCGTGATCTGGACTACTACTATCTGGACACTGCCCGGTAATATGGGTATCTGCCTCCATCCCCGGGACAGCTATGTGCTGGTAAAGGCAGAAAACGGTGAGACCTACATTATGGCCGAAGCATTGACAGAAAAGACCATGAAGATGGGCGGCTTTGAAAACTACGAAGTTCTGGCCACCTACCCCGGTCAGTTCTTCGAGAATATGCTGGCAAAGCATCCCTTCCTCCCCAAGACCTCCCGTCTGGTCAATGCCGAATATGTCACTATGGATTCCGGTACCGGCTGCGTTCACACCGCCCCCGGCTTCGGCGCAGACGACTATCAGACCTGTATGCGCTACGGTATGGAGCTGATCGTTCCTGTGGACGACTACGGCCGTCATACCGATTATGCAGGCAAGTATGCCGGTATGAAGACCGAGGAATCTAACCCCGTCATTAAAGCAGATATGACCGAATCCGGTATGCTGTTCGCAGCTGAAGAGATCATCCACTCCTACCCCCACCACGACCGCTGCAAGAAGCCCATTATCTTCCGGGCTACTCCTCAGTGGTTCTGCTCCGTAGAATCCTTCAAGGATCAGGCCGTAGCTGCTATTGAGAATGTGCAGTGGTATCCTGCCTGGGGTGAGGACCGTATGGTCAGCATGATTCGCGAGCGCGCCGACTGGTGTATCTCCCGTCAGCGCCGCTGGGGTCTGCCCATCCCGGTGTTCTACTGCGACGATTGCGGCAAGCCTGTTTCCAATCCTGAATCCATTGAAAAGATCTCCAAGCTCTTTGATGAGCACGGCTCCAATATCTGGTTTGAAAAGGAAGCTATGGAGCTTGTACCGGATGGCTTCACCTGCCCCCACTGCGGCGGCAAGCACTTCACCAAGGAAACCGACACCCTGGACTGCTGGTTTGACTCCGGCTCCACCCACTTTGCATCTTTAATGCATCGCACCCCTGAGCTGTGGCCTGCCGATGTATACCTGGAAGGCGCAGACCAGTACCGCGGTTGGTTCCAGTCCTCCCTGCTGACCTCTGTAGGCGCGCTGGAACAAGGCGCTCCCTTCAAGCAGGTGCTGACCCACGGCTGGGTGGTTGACGGCCAGGGCCGTGCAATGCACAAGAGCCTGGGCAACGGTGTAGATCCTGCTGACCTGATCAAGGACTTCGGCGCAGACATTGTCCGTCTGTGGGCCGCCTCCTCCGATTACCACGCTGATGTGCGCTGCTCCAAGGAAATCTTCAAGCAGATCGCCCAGAACTACCTGAAGTTCCGTAACACTGCCCGTTATTGCCTGGGCAACCTGGATGGTTTTGATCCCAATAACCTGGTAGCCGCAGCTGATATGGAAGAGCTGGACAAGTGGGCGCTGACCAAGCTGGATGCGCTGACCAAGTACTGCCGCAAGGCATACAACGGCTACGAGTTCCACAACATCACCCACGCCATCAACGATTTCTGTGTTGTTGATCTCAGCTCCTTCTACCTGGATATTCTTAAGGATCGTCTGTACTGCGAAGAAGCAAACGGCCTGCGCCGCCGCTCTGCACAGACCGCCCTGTTCCTGATCCTGGATGCCATGGCAAAGCTCTTTGCTCCCATTCTGGCATTCACCTGTGATGAGATCTGGCAGGCTATGCCCCACCGCAGTGAAGACGATGGCCGCAATGTGCTGCTGAATCAGATGCCCGCAGACTTCAGTGCTTATGCCCTGACCGATGAGGAAATGGCTAAGTGGAACACGGTTATGAAGCTCCGTCAGGATGTAAACGGTGTTCTGGAGCTGGCCCGCGCTGACAAGCGCATCGGCAAGGCTTTGGAGGCACATGTAAGCCTGAGCTGCACCGACAGCGCTGTGCAGGAAGCCTGCAAGGATGTAAACCTGGCTGAAATCTGCATCGTTTCCTCCTGCGATTGGGAAGCTCCCGAGGAAGGCGCGCTGGTAGGCAACGGCAGCAACTTCCCCGCCCTGACCGTCGGTGTCACCGAAGCCAAGGGTGAAAAGTGCCCCCGCTGCTGGATGCACAGCCTCAAGGCAAACGAAGAGGGCCTGTGCCCCCGCTGCGCTGCTGTTATCAGCAAGCTGGAGCTGGAAATTTAACAAATATACGCAAAAACACGGGATGCTTTTAGCATCCCGTGTTTTTAATTTTACTTATCCCTTATGGCCTGCAAAGGTCTTGTCTACTTCCTTCAGCATTTGTCGAATAGGCAGATTGTAGGGACAACGGGTCTCACAAACGCCACATTCAATGCAGTCAGCCGCGTGCTTTGCCAAGCCTTCATACCGGGCAACAGCCCAATCTTTCAGGTCATACCGCTTGTAATAGCCTTCCAGCAGGAACATCATAGAAATGGGAACACCTACAGTACAAGGCGCACAGTAATTACACCGACGGCAGAACTGCGTTCCCAGGGTATTACGAATCATGTCAATGGCAGCCTGCTCTTCATCGGTCAAAGGTCTTGTATCTGCCGCAGCAGCTACATTCTGCAGAATTTCCTTCTCCTCTGCCATACCGGGGATAACTACAGATACAGCATCATTTTGGCAAATGTAGCGCAGCGCCAGGGTAGCATCATCCAGCGCGCCACCAGCCATAGGCTTCATACAAATAAAACCAATGTTTCTTTCCTTGCACTTAGCGATCAGGTCTTCGCCCTGGGTCTCCACAATATTATAGGGGAACATAATGGTTTCCACCCAATCGAAATCCACAGCCTGACGGAACAGGTCTACGCTATGTAGTGTAATGCCGATATGACCGATTTTTCCGGCTATTTTAGCCTCAACGAGGGCTTCCAGCGCGCCACCGGGAGCAAGCACCTGCTCTAAGTCCTTCGCATTGGGATTATGCAGCTGATACAGATCGATGTAATCGGTACGCAAATTCTCAAGGCTCTGGGCAATGTCCTTCTCCATACCCTCTTTGCTGCGAGCCATACTCTTGGTAGCCAGCACGAATTTGTCACGGATACCCTCTAATGCATAACCCAGGTATTCCTCACTAACCGTGTAATAACGCGCAGTATCGATAAAATTGACGCTCTGCTCCAAAAGGCAATGCATCAGCTTTTTTGTGCCTTCGGCATCAATACGCTGGATGGGAATACCACCGAAACCAAGCCGGGAAATCTTAAGCCCGGTTTTTCCTAAAATTCTGTATTCCATAATTTGACCTCATTATTTTTGCGTTTTGTCCAGTCCAACCGCAGAGAACAACTGACGGACTCTTGCGTGAACATCATCATTGCAATTTTTGTTAAAGGCAAGTTCGTGCTTAACCTTCGATCTGCTAACCGGATTAAATATTTTAAACCAGCGCACCACCTGCATTACAGGATAAAGCCATTTATGCCGTTCCAGCACAGGGTAAGCATAGCACAGCACATCAAAAGGAAGAAACAAGCGGTAAAGGAGATAATTCTTTTTGCCGCCTTGCTTTTCTCCTTGAACGTTGACCCAGTTTTCCAGGGACCCGTAAGAGCCGCCATCAAGAATATAGGCCTGCACCTGCTCCAGGTGTTCGGGCAGCTGCCCCCCTGTTTGCCAGGCTCTGCCAAGAAATCTGACAGTTTCGGCAAACTTTAGCAAGTCACCTGCCTGCAGGATCGCTTCCCGCTCTTGTACATCGGCATCAGGCAAAGTGTCCAATATCCAAAGATCCATAAACGAGCGGATGCCGCAGCCACCGGTTTCAAAATGCTTGGCCATATGCGCAATGTGATAAAAGTAGAACATACTGTCAGGCATTTGGTACCGATATTCAAAGCCGGGAGCAAGGACGGCAGAATCCCACACACGCTGCAGAATCTGCGCACCTGCTACATTAAAGCTATCTTCAATCAGGTCGTAATGCAGCTCCAGATGTTGCCCATTTTTCGCACGAAGGTCAAAGTCATGGCTGCTCTTGCCCTTAAGCTCATAATGCAAATGCTGCACAATACATTCCGCTGCCGCATCAATCCTGTCGGCAGGCACAAGAATATCAATATCGCAGCTTGTGCGCATCCAGGGAGCCGGGTAATGGTTGCGCAACACACTGCCCTTTAAGGGCATAAAGGGAATGTGAGCAGTTTCCAGAACCTGACAGATTCTATTCAGCTCATAATTGGACTTTTCATAGCGCATTACTGCCGCAAGCTGCAGCTTTTGAAAAGGGGCATAATATTCCCCAAGCTGCTCGCTAAGGCCGGAAGCATACAAAGCCTCCCCTATGACGCTGCCGATATCGTGCTTTACAGCCAGCTTATACATTTCCTGCACGCATTCTGCAGTGAGCTGCTCAGGCATATTTGCAGGCAGGCAATTGCCGCAAATTGCATAGGAAAGCAACTGAAGCATAAGCTGTGGCATCGATTGTTTCATAGGGCTGGTCCTTTCTTCTAATGTATAACGGGGGCTTAGCCCTTACGCCATACCATCTTATTAACTACGCCGGTGTAAGACTGGATCAGCTTTACCACCTTTGTAGATACATTCTCTTCCACATAATCAGGCACGGGAATACCATTATCGCCGGCTTCCACCATAGAAACAGCCGTATCCACCGCCTGCAGCAGGCTCTTTTCATCGATGCCTGCCAGCACAAAGCAGCCCTTGTCCAGCGCTTCAGGACGCTCCGTAGAAGTGCGGATGCAAACTGCCGGGAAGGACTTGCCAACAGAGGTAAAGAAGCTGCTTTCCTCAGGCAGAGTACCGCTATCGGAAACAACTGCAAAAGCATTCATCTGCAGGCAGTTATAATCGTGGAAGCCCAGAGGCTCGTGCTGAATCACGCGCTTGTCCAGCTGGAAACCGCTGGTTGCCAGTCTGTTTCTGCTGCGGGGGTGGCAGGAATAGAGAATAGGCATATCGTACTTTTCAGCCATTTTGTTAATAGCAGTAAATAAAGAAGTAAAGTTCTTCTCGGTATCGATATTCTCTTCCCGGTGAGCAGAAAGGAGGATATATCTACCCTTCTGAAGACCCAGGCGGGCGTGGATATCGCTGGCTTCAATTTTGCTCAGGTTATTGTGCAGCACTTCGGCCATAGGAGAGCCGGTCACATAGGTGCGCTCTCTGGGCAGGCCGTTATCTGCAAGGTAGCGACGGGCGTGCTCAGAATAGCACATATTTACATCGGAAATAATATCCACGATGCGGCGGTTGGTTTCCTCAGGCAGGCACTCATCTTTGCAGCGGTTACCTGATTCCATATGGAAAATGGGAATATGCAGCCGCTTGGCGCCAATCACAGACAGGCAGGAATTGGTATCGCCCAGCACAAGTACAGCATCGGGCTGAATCTCCACCATCAGCTGGTAAGACTTGGCAATAATGTTACCTATGGTCTCACCCAGGTCTGCGCCAACTGCATCCAGATACACCTCCGGATCTGCCAGCTCCAAATCGTGAAAAAACACACCGTTGAGGTTATAATCGTAGTTTTGGCCGGTATGTGCCAAAATCGTATCAAAATACTTGCGGCACTTATTGATGACCGCAGCAAGGCGGATGATCTCCGGCCGTGTGCCAACGATGATCAGCAGCTTCAATTTGCCGTTATTCTTAAAAGATGCCATTGTTCATTCCTCCACTTTTTCAAAGAAGGTATCGGGTCTACCCGGGTCAAACTGCTCGTTGGCCCACATAAGGGTCACCAGGTCTTCTGTGTCACTTAAATTGATAATGTTATGGGTATAGCCGGGCAGCATATGAACTGCCTGGATCTTTTCACCTGAAACTTCGAAATTCAGCACTTCCTCAGTGCCGATTTTCCGCTGCTGAATGAGCGCCCTGCCGGAAACCACAATGAAGAACTCCCACTTGGTATTGTGCCAATGCTGACCTTTGGTAATGCCGGGCTTGGAGATATTTACGGAAAACTGACCGAAATCGGCAGTTTTCAGCAATTCTGTGAAGCTACCACGGTCATCGCAGTTCATCTTCAAGTCGAAGATAGCACCATCCTTGGGCAGGTAACTCAGATATGTGGAATAAAGCTTTTTGGCAAAGCTGCCTGCGGGAATAGCGGGCATTTGCAGGGTTTGGGGCTGCGCCTTAAAGCTTTCCAGCAGAGCAACAATTTCACCCAAAGTAACCTTATGGGTGATGGGTGCGGCACAATAGCGGCCGCCTTCTGTCAGCATTGTATCAATGCCCTCAAACTCACAGCGGTGCTCCTTACCTTCCAATGCGTCCAGCATTTCGTCCACCAAATCATCAATGTACAAAAGCTCCAGCTGAACGCTGGGGTCATTGACCTGAATAGGCAGATCATTTGCAACATTGTTGCAGAATGTAGCTACAGCACTGTTATAGTTGGGGCGGCACCACTTGCCAAACAGGTTAGGAAAACGGTACACCAGTACCTTTGCCCCAGTCTGCTCGCCGTAGCTAAAGAACAGCTCCTCCCCTGCCTTCTTGCTTCTGCCGTACTCGCTGTCATAGCGACCAATCAGGGTCGCCTGAATGGAAGAGGACAGCATCACCGGGCAGGTATTGTTACAGGCCTTCAGGGTATCCAGCAGAGTGCTGGCGAAGCCAAAATTGCCCTGCATAAACTCCTCCTGATTTTGAGGACGGTTTACGCCTGCCAGGTTAAACACAAAATCCGCCTTTTGGCAATATTCCTTCAGCAATGCAGGATCTGTATCAATATCGTATTCATAGATCTCACCGACAGTAATACTCCGAGTGCGGTTCTTGCCGTCACGAATAGCCTTAAGATTTTCTGTCAGGTTGCGACCTACGAATCCCTTTGCGCCGGTAATCAGTAATTTCATAAACTAATCTCCGTTAAATACAGTTATCAACATACCACTTCATATACGCTTCCAGGCCCTCCTGCAGCTGTACCTGAGCGCGGAAATCTAGCTGGTCCGCAGCCTTCTGTGCATTTGCCTTGCAGTGCTTTACATCGGCAGGCCGTTCAGGTGCATAGACGATCGGGGTCTTTTTACCACTGATCTCGATCATCATTTCCGCCAAACGATTGATGGTAATGCTGTCACCGCTTCCCAAATTATAGACCGCAGTTCCCTTATCGCTGACAGAAGCCAGATAATTAGCCCTTGCAACATCCTTAACATTGACAAAATCTCTGGTCTGTGTACCATCACCAAAAATGGTAATAGGCTCGCCTGCGTAAATACGCTTGGCAAAAATAGGAATCACATTGCCGTACAGGTCGAAGCGTTGGTTAACACCGTAAATGTTAAAGTACCGCAGGCAAACGCCGGTAAGCTCAGGGTAAATGCCGGAATACGCCAAGATCATTTTTTCCGCAGCCAGCTTGCTTACACCGTAGGGAGAATCTGCATTTTGGGGATGAGATTCATCAATGGTGGGAGTGACAAGCTCGCCAAAAATTGCAGCGGATGAGGAATAGACAATTCTTTCCACATCATTTTTATGCATGCCCTCCAGAATATTCACAGTACCCAGCAAATTGGTGGAAGAATCCAGCTGCGGATCATCAATGGACTTCTGTCTGCCTACGCAGGCAGCCAAATGGAAAACCACATCTACACCCTTTGTGGCATCGCAAGCCTTTTGGGCATCGCGGACGTCAGCATTTATAAATTCCACCGCGCCCTGCTTTACATACTGCTCAATATTGACATAGTGACCGGAAGAGAGGTTGTCCAGTACTCTAACCTCATATCCCTTGCTCAAAAGCAGCTTTACTACATTGGATCCGATAAAACCGGAGCCACCTGTGACCAATGCTCTCATTTCTTATTTCCTCCATTCAATTCATCACGGATATACTGCAGGGAAAGTAACTTTTGCTGCACCTGCTCCACAGTCAGAAGCTCAGTGTTGCTGGAGTTAAACTCCGTCAGGTGATTACGCTCTGTATCGCCATGCTTAAAGAACTTATCGTAGTTTAAGCCACGCTTATCGCAGGGTACCCGGTAGAAATCGCCCATATCGATGGCATTGGCGCACTCCTCGTTGGTAAGCAAGGTCTCGTACATTTTTTCGCCGTGGCGGATACCGATGACTTTAATCTCAGTTTCGGGAGCAAACAATCCGGTGACCGCCTTTGCCAGCACCTCAATGGTACAGGCGGGTGCTTTCTGCACCAGAATATCACCGTTTTCACCGTTTTCGAAGGCAAAGAGCACCAGATCTACCGCCTCATCCAGGCTCATAATAAACCGGGTCATAGAAGGCTCAGTGATGGTGATGGGGTTACCCGCCTTAATCTGCTCAATCCACAGAGGAATCACAGAGCCGCGGCTGCACATAACATTGCCATAACGGGTGCAGCAGATCTTCGTCTTTTCCGGTGCCACCGTACGGGACTTGGCTACGATTACCTTTTCCATCATCGCCTTGGATGTACCCATAGCATTGACAGGATAAGCCGCCTTATCGGTGGACAAGCAGACAATATTCTTCACACCTGCGTCGATGGCAGCCGTCAGCACATTCTCTGTGCCCAGAACATTGGTCTTAACAGCCTCGATGGGGAAGAACTCGCAGGAAGGCACCTGCTTTAGGGCCGCCGCATGGAAAATGTAATCCACACCGTGCATAGCATTGCGTACAGAGGCGATGTCACGGACATCACCAATGTAGAACTTGACCTTCTCCGCTACCTCAGGCATCTTAGCCTGGAACTCGTGACGCATATCATCCTGCTTTTTCTCATCCCGGGAGAAAATGCGGATCTCGCCAATATCCGTTTGCAAAAAGCGGTTTAACACCGCATTGCCAAAGGAACCTGTGCCGCCGGTTATCAAAAGTTTTTTTCCACTAAAACTGCTCATTGTTTTCTACCTCTCAATTCTGATTATTTTCCAGCCATGGACAGGCAACAGCCGGATCACCGTGCATAAAGTTGCCTTCCAGTATATCACAAAAATACTTTGCCACCGTCTTTGCCGTTATTCTATCGGCATATTTTGCGGCAGACTGCTTCCAGCTCAGAAGCATTTCCCTATCCCGTATAACCGCTTCCATACATTCCCGAAGAGCGGCAGGATCTTCCTTTTTGATCACGAAGCCTGCCCCGCTGGCGTTTACCAGTTCATGGCTGCCTGCTTCATCCGTTGTGATCACGCCCATGCCTGCAGACAGCGCCATATTGATCTGCCCATTCCAGCTGTCTTCTTTGCAGGGACATATATAGACATCAAAATTACTCATGTTGTCCATGACCTGATCAGCTGGCCAGGTACCCCCAAAGGTCACCTTCTCCTTTTCCTGCGCCCAGGCAATCACTTCATCCTTATCTTCGCCATATCCGCCCACCAGGCACAGCTCCCAATCCTGTTCCTGCAAGGAGTCAAACGCCTCCATAAGAACATCCAAGCCACGCATGTGGTAGTTAAATCTGCCTATATACAGGAATCTAACAGGTCGGTTTGTTACCTCCAGCGTAGAAAGTGTTTTAGCAGTGCTGTTATCGCAGTACATAAAGGCATACAGGTTATCCTTCTTCCAGCCGGCCTCCCGTATTGCCTGAATTCCGCTTTCGCTCACCACAAACATCAGATCAACGGTGTTCATTGCCCTCTTGTAAATATATCCGTAGATCAGTTTATACAGCAGCTGCTTTGTCAGCTGCTTTGTCCGAGAACCCGAGTGAACAGCAGGTTTTTCCGTAAATGCCGCAATGCGGACATTGGGACCAAACTTTCTTTTAAACCGGTACATGATCGGTGCGGGTTCTTTTCGCAAGCCGCCGAAGACATGAATATCCTCCCTGTGCTTGGAAAGAAACTCCTCTACAAAGCCATTGGGATCTTCCATGTTATCCAGAATGTACATTTTTCGGATATTTTCACATTCACTGGTATAGCCGGTCTTTTTTCTCTCCTCCCGAACATCATGGCAGCTAACTACGATTACCTCGCCATGTTTCCAGTGCGCCGGAAGCTCATTTATGATCTCTTTTATATTATTCGGTGGTGTTATCAGCCAAAAGATCAGATCCATGTGCACTCTCCTTTTCTTTCCATTGTGCTTCGCAGTAGTTTAACCTGCGATAAGTCAAGTACGGTACGATCACACCTGAGATCGCCAGCATTGCCGTTGCCGCCAGCTTCACACCGGCTACACCAAGACCAAGAGGCTTTGCCAGCAGCCAGGACAGGGGTACAACCGCCACAGCCTGAAAAATGGTCAAGTACATATAAGGCTTTATCTGACCCATACCATAATAGAACTGGACATAGATAAGGTTGACCACCTCCATGATATAAAACAGGCAGGTGGCGCCTATGACACCGGGCGGATAGTCCAGCGCCGTTCCCAGCCAGATCAGGGAGAGATCTTCATACACAAATGCCACAGCAATGAAGCCCAGGATGAATATATAGGAGATCCTTCTGACCCGCTTAATGGAATTGCGTATCCATGCAAACTCTCCGTTTTCCAGTGCCTGTGTGGTCCGTGACCAAAAAGGAACAACTAATGCTGCCATAAAGGAATAACCCGTGGCGTAGACCGTGCTTACGGTGTGCATCGGTGTGACCGCTGCAGCCCCAAAAAGGTAAGACACGATCATATTATGGCTGGATAGAATCAGTACGGCAGTCAACTGGATGACGAAGAACTGTAGGCCGAAATTGCAGATCTCGCCTATCTTGCTCTTGTCAAACAAGGAGGGTTTTGGCGCGAGGTATTTTTTATTTCTTACAATGTTGACGGAATTCCAAATGTATACCACAGAGGTGGTGCTGCCGAACAGAATCGCCATGGCAGTCAGATCTCCGGCAGAGCCACCGGCCCGCAGAAGCAGCAGACCGATAATATTCAGCACCTGTACCAGACAGCTGCGAAGGCTCACTCGCTCAGAAAGCTGCAACGCATACAAAATACTGTTAGACAACGCCAGTACGAAGTTCAAGGCAATAAATACGAAAGTAATGACTACCATTGGCCTGACAGTCAACTCCGTTTTAAACAGTACCTTCCAATCCAGCGCAAAGGCAAATATAAGCAATACCGCCAGGATTGCCGAGGCGATACCGGTAAGCACCACATAGGCGGTAGACACCGATCGCTGGGCCTTTTCATATTCATCGTGGGTCAGTTCCTTGGTCAGCAGGTTACGCAGGCCGTTGCCAATGCCCAGATCACAGTAGTTGACCCATGTAATCACCGACAAAATGGATGCCCAAACACCGTTTGCCTCTGTGCCCAGATAATCCAGCAGCAGGGGCGTATACACCGCCGCAAGAATCATACCCATTGGCCGTATGAGAAAGTTTTTAATGGAGCTTTTCGCTGTCAGATCCATATTACGAAGCCTGTCTATGATCTTCACGAAGCCATTCCTCCAAATCTGAAAGGGTTATTTAATGGAGCGCAGCATATCCATAATCTTTTGACCCTGGATTTTCCGGCTCTTATTTTCCATTACAAACTGCTGCGCCTGTCTGCCCTTTTCCTGCAGCTGCTCCACAGGAAGGGAAAGGGTCTGTTCCAGTGCCTTTGCCAAAGCTTCCTGTCCCTGCCCTTCCACTACAAAAGCATGGGGATAATACTCCTGGGGAACACCATCTACCCGGGTTGTCAGCACCGGTGTACCACTGGTCATATACTCCAGAATCTTGGTGGAAAAGGCGTAGCGGCTATGCTCGTCACCGGCATCCTTTGCATGGATCAGAAGATGGCATCTCCGCTCCAGGCGAATCACTTCTTCACGAGGAAGCCTGCCAAGATAGCTGATGCGGCTGTCCTGCTCTGCCGCCTGCTGTACATACTCCCGATAGCTGCCGTCACCGCAGATCAGCAGCCGGTAGTCACCCTTCAGCGAACGGAAGGCATCGCATAGCATAGGGATATTGTATGCTGCTCCCAAAGAACCGGCGTACATAGCGGTAGGCACCGGCTCGGCAGCGCACTGCTGGGCAGTGTACAGATCTTCCTCTGCAAAGCCTTCTACCACAGTCCAGGGCCTGCTGCCCACGCCAACAGGTTCGACGGAATGGGCAGAAACAACCACGAATCCGTCATAGCGGCTATATAGACTTTTCTTAAAGCGCTCTGATTGGATGATTAGACGATCACGCAGGCTGCGCTTTCCGGTTTTGTAATGGGCATAGCCCGGTAGCTCGGTTAGAAAGAGGCACACAGGGATCTTATACAGCCTGCCCACCCACAATGCAGGCAGACAGTACTCTGAAAAATCCGCATAGGTTATGATGCTGCAGCTTTTATCCCGGCGCTTTCTTGCCCAGCGCAGCAAAGAAAAGAGCGTGGAAAGAAAAACCGTAAGTTGCTTCAATCCCGGCAGATTGAGCATAAATATCTGATCCACAGGTAGACCGTTACTCAGAGCCATCTGCTTTTTGCGGGTGCAGATCACCCGGCTCCGGGGCCATGCGGCAACAGCAGGATATGAAATGTAGCGAACATCATCACATACCTGGGAGAGGCTGTTATACAGATTGATCTGCATAGTATTGGGGGAAATAGCTGCTTTGACTTTAGATTTGCTCTGTATGCGGGCAAACTCCTCCTCAGGAACCATGGTTCCCACAAAGCAGACGGATTCTGCGCCGCGGTTTCTTTCTTTCATGAAAGTACTCCTTTAAAGATGAATCTGCGAAGCTTCAGTGCTGTTCTGCTGCGGGACCGTCTGCATCGGTGCATCAGGCTCATACCGGATGCTCAGCGCCATGGGAATCACATAAATACTGTAGCCGATGGCAATAGAATCGGTATAGATCCACGACACAGAAATCACCAAAAGGATCGCAAGCCAGCGCCCCTGGTCTCTGGATTCCCCTAAACGGCCAACAGTACCGAACATCAACGCATACCAAGCGGCTAAGCCTGCAAGACCGGTCATCGCCAGCATGCTGGGAATGAAGCCGAAGGCAAAGGTCTGTCCGGGTCCGATACCAAACACCGGCCGTTTTTCAAATAGCTGAAAAGCCTCTATGATGGTATTCAGACGCCCCGCCTCGCCGCCGCTGATGCTGGCATCCAGTGTTTCCGCGAACAGCAGTGCACGCCCTAAACGCTCCAGATAATAGTCCAATGCACCGGTATAATACAAAATGACTGCTGCCAGAGAAAGGACACATACCAGCAGTATCGACCTGCTGTTTTTTCTGTTTACGATCAAATACAGCACCAGCAGCACCGGCAGCAAACCCACAATGCGGAAGGAGCCGCAAAGCAGCATCTGCACCAAGCCGCTTAGCGTCCAGCCGATCTGAGCCTTGGTTTGACGCAAATAGCCTCGGGACATCAGATAGACCAGATAATAACTGTAAAGCATCATGCAGAACTGAGAGGGCTCATTATTAAAGCCCGTGATCACAAACAGGCCGTTGCGCTCCAATTCACTCATGATGGTGCGGTCAACACCGAATAAATAACCGATTACCGTATCGGTAACTGTGGTGTGAATGATGTTCTTCAGAACAAATTCCACCCATGCATACATGATCACGATTCTGCCTGCCTTCAGATACAGCTCCAGCAGCTTTTCCCAGCGATCACGAGTCATACATACCGCCACCGCTGTTGCGTTGATCGCAAAGCAGATCAGCCGCAAAGAGGTCTTCACTGTCTGTAGATCAAAGCTAGGGTAATGCATATACTTAATATTGTCAACGAAATCAATGCCGTTGAAGGTGCGCACCATCTCATTAAGAGGATTCACCAGCAACATAGCGACTGACATGAGGATTGTTGCGACAAAAGCGATCAAGCTACCTTTAAAGCCCTTCTTCATCAGAATGAGCATGCTGAGAAGCGCGCACACAAACTGCAGAAGGTCTGCCACTTTAAAGGTCTGTGTAGATAGCGTAATAAAATAACCTGCATTGATAAAGCCTTCATATATCAGATTGATGGTAAAAAGGCGCAAAAGCAGAGTCTCTGCTCTATGCATATTGGTGGCAAACAGATATATCACATATACGGCAATCAATGCACCGGCAATTGTAATCGTCATAATGTTCTCACTTAGCTTTCTATTGTTCTAATGAAGGCTGCAGATTAGCTGCACTGATCATACCTGTTCCTTCAGGTATTGCATCAGAGGCTGCCAACCATCGCAACCGTATTTCTTTGCAAACCAGTCTCTGTCCAGCTGCCGGTACTCATACTCACCACGAATATGCCGCATCATAACAAAAGCCAATTGTTCAGGATCGCAAGGATCAAAGAATTCTGCGTTTTCATAACCGGAGAGCACTTCCCTGGCGTAAGGAAGGTCTGCTGCTGCAATAGGGCATCCGGCTGCTGCAGCCTCTGCTAAGGGCAGGCCAAAAGTCTCCAGCCGTGAGGGAAACAACAGAATGCTGCTGCCGTACAGCTGCTGCACGCGCTCGAAGGGAAGTCTCCCCTCGCAGCAGATGTTCTCCCCTGCCTGAAGTGCAGCCGGCAATTCACCAGGCGCCAGGGTCAAGGTGACCTTAAAATCACAAATCCCCTGCGAACGCAATCTACGTACTGCTTCTACAATAACGGCATGGTTCTTATAACTGGCATAGGCTGCCGGGTAAAAAAATTGCTTTTGTGCTGCTGCATCAGCGGTATAGCACACCTGTGGATCTGTGATCACCGCAAGTGGAGTGACCAGCAACTTGTCCGCCGGGATACCGGTTTTGGCAATCACTGCCTGTTTCATCCACTGCGTCTGCACCACCACCGCGTGTGAGGTGCGGATGCTCTTGCATATGAAGCGTGAAATCACATTTTGATACAGCCACTCCACAGGATTTTTTCTAATTGAAAATTGCAGATCACTAAATGGAATAGACTGATGGACATATGTTACCTGCTTGACTTTCACAAATGGGATATTGATATTTTGCAGTGACAGCACATAATCAGGTGCTTCGCTGCGAACAATGCTGGGTGCCACAAAATAGTCAAAGTACATACGGTGCAAGTGGCTCCGCTTAATCCATGGATACTGCCGTATTTCAACATTCTCTCCAGCCGGCACATAGTCCCCGCTAAGGACAAACACCCATTGGATATCTTTGCAAGCAGATGCTGCTTCTGCGAAGCTCTTGAGCACAGCCATTGCACCGCCAGAAGAAGCCGCCACATCAATTACCAACACCTTACGCATACTCGCTCAGTATCTCCTTTACCTGCTCACTCACCGCTTCAATAGGCACAGTGGCATCAATTACATGGCTCCAACAGCCTTTCTCGATCTGCTCCATGTAGCAATTGATCCGAAACACACGAATATCGAAAGGCTCAGGATGAGGATCATCCTTCATATCTGACCTGCGCATAGATTCTTCTGCGGGTATGGTGAAAATGAAGGAATGCTTTGGCTTATAGATCAGTTTGAGCATGATCTTCCAGCTAAGCCATTTTTCAAAATCAAATTGAGGAAACTTGACCTTAAAATCAATAAGTGTATCCCATATGTATCGATCGCACACAATTAGCTTACCGGTCAGCTCCTTCCAGCGGAATACGATCCCGTAATAACGGGCCAGATCCCATATGGATGCCAACAGCAGCAATCTGGACTTACCGGAGTTATTACTCACAGACTCCCGGTAAGCCTTTTTCTGCTCTTCGGAGTAATGCTTATCCGGGCGGATCAGTGTTTTGAAGCCCTCTACCCAAGGGGTATAGCCACCCCGGCTCCATATTACCTCGACATTTTCTCCGTGATCCTGCAGATACTTTTTAATAATATCGATCTGAGTAGATTTGCCAGAACAGTCGATCCCGCTAAAGGTTATCATAAAATACACCTCAATAATATTATTTAATCAAGGACCACAAATGCTTCACATATCCCCAAAAACCGGCGCCGTATTTTGCTTTTACCCAGCCATATGCCGGAAACAGGATGGCCGCCAAGCCTCTCCATGCGCCTTTTTCGTGGCTGTAAATGTCGATAAGTATCCGCGCTTTTCTTCCCGGGAAATCCCGCAATGCGTTATTCTTCTCATCATATACTACTTGTAATAGCTTCTTGCGCTGCTTTTCATTACCAATATGAAACACGAATTCAGGGATTTCTACCCCTAACAGCTTATAAGACAGGTAAGCTGCAGTGGATATTTTTACACCGTTGCCATCCTGTTCAGCACGTGCAGCCAAGGCATTCCAATCCACCGGCTGTTGTGCGGCATTAGCAATATCATAGTATAATCTGATGTCCGGAGACTTACAGAAGCCGTGGACCGCAATATGCATCATGCACACATACATCAGTCCCTCAGCAGAAGGCAAGCGGATAGCAGTGTCCTTATAGTACATGCAATTATTCCAGCCAATAAAATCGCCATTGGCTGTAAAACTGGGCAAATTGACTCGGTTAGTCACGTCCCAGTTAATGCCAAAGTAAAAGCCCTCTGGAAAGGAATCCTTTCGAATACTGGATGAAATAAGCAAAGAACCTGCCTTAATCTCATCCATCTCATACCCGTTCTGGCGGAGAACCTCATATATCCGTTCCCGCTCACATGGGTCAGCATATTGATCTAGGTCTCCGGAGCCAAACATAGACAAATCCTGGGAAGATGCCAGCAGCGCTCCAAAATTTTCCACCACGGCAATTTTGGTGATGCCACAGTTCGCCAACAGTTGGTACATCTCATCCAGGCACTCTATGACCCGCTGGTTGCGTTCACCGTATTGTGCGACAAATGGGCTCCAAAATTCTCGGTCGATTTCCAGACAACACATCAGGTTTGCAATCGCCGGGATCAACTTTTTCTTTTTGGCCGCCGCAAAAACCGATTCCTTGCCGTCTCGCTGGCAGAGCTGCAAAATGATTTGCCTTTGCGTTTCATCCACAGGCTTATGAGAATACGCCGCGCGATAAATGTGCCAGTATTCAGGTTTTAGCGCCATAATCCATTCCCTCCATAGTTTCTGCAAAAGCTGTCAAAACCTCTTTTGCTCTATTTTGGCAGTAAGGTTGGGTCAGTTGCAAAGCCTCCCGCAATTGGAACAGGATGTCCTCCATTGATAAAATGCAGGCAATCATAACGATCTGCTCTGCAGTATATGCCTTGCAGGGATCATTGCGTAGCCACGCCTCATCTCCCCGTAGCCGTCCGGGAAGATCATAATTCTCCGAACGGTTGTGAAGAGAATAGTGCAGAGTAGCGGGATCATACCATACAGATCTTCTGCCGCAGGTTTCCCAATCATATATCAGCACTTTGCCGTCGTCAGTGACCCAGATGTTACCCTCCTGCAAGTCGCCATGGCTGATGCAAGTAGGCACCTTCATCTCCTGATCCGCAAGCTGCGTTTCCATACGATCCAAATGGCTGGAAGCAACCTGGACTTGCCTATTCTGTGGACCAAGCAAATCATTACATAAGCTGACAAACTCACTACGCATTTGCCGCAAATAGGCACTAGCTGGAACATAGTCCAGCGTGTCGCCCGCAAGCATAGAAACATAGTCTTCTACCGTTGTCAGGCTCTGCGCATGGATAGCAGCATCGCGAACGCGGGCAAGCGCATGCCCGTGCATAATTCTCTCCGAATACCAGTTTTCTCCTCTTGTAAGCACCTTGGGTACAAATTCGTAGTCGCAATTCATCCGGAAGTCCAGTTGATTGTTTAAAAACAGCGGTTGGTAGCCTGCCTTCAGGATGCAGTCCACTTTATCTGCCTCAAAATCATAGAACCGGATGGTCCTGTTGCAGGGAGAGATAAACAGTCTGGTATTTACTGCGGTCTGTGACCGAATATATATTTTTTTTGCCGCACCGATGCCAAAGCTATTTGTGATAGCAAACACACCCAACTTACCAATCACATACTTGATCAGGTTTCCGCGGATGTTGTATTCGCTATATAGGAATTTCTTTGCACCCTTAGACAAAGGAAAGGACGACAAAAACATGGGCATATAGTACAAATATAGTACTTTCGCACCCTTGCTTTTCTTAAAGGAAAGCTCCACCTCAGCTCCATGAACCTGACGATAGTAAGCCGTCACTGTATCCAGCAGTACTTGTATAAAATTTTCTCTGGCAAGCATAGTTCGTGTGTTCATGGCTGATGTCCTTTATTCCATAATAATTTGATAACAGCTTGCAGCTGTAAAATGCTTTTCAAGATACGCTCTGGCGGCAGCGCCCATAGCAGTACGATCCGCACGGTTCATTTGATCAACGCATACGGTAAAATCAGCAGGGTCGGCACTCTCACACCAAAATCCGTAACCATTTTCTACTGCATCGGTACCCACATCCGTATTTTTATCGGTGCAGGCGATCACCGGCATAGCGTATTCCATGTAAGAAAGGATACGAGACGGATAATTGGGAATGGTGAAGCGTTTGTCCAAAAAGATCAGGCCAACATCGCATCCGCGGACCAGCGCATCATACTCTGCCTTAGGCAAAAACCGAATCAGCTTCACATTTTGGGGCTGTTCCTGTTGCATGTAGCTTTCTAAAAGTCCAAATTCACTACCGCTACCGCAAATAATAAAATAACGGTCTGCCATATTCTGATTTTGCCGCAGACACTCCACCAAATGAAAAATCGCCTGAGGCTTGCCCAAATTACCGCCGTACAGATACACGGTAGCATCCGCAGGAATGCCAAACTTATCCCGCAGGGCGTTCTTATCTTCCGTACGATCAATTTCCGGACTGGGGATTATTCCGTTAGGACACACCTCAATTTTATCGCTTGAGATTTGAGGATGATTCTTCTGCAGAAATTCCACATTTGCCCGGCTCATACAACCGATCCGGTCAGACTGGCTGTAAAGCATTCGCTCCTGCGCTGCAAAATACTTGCAGATAGGGCTGCCGGCAGAAAACATTTCCAGGTCCACCGCATTTTGGGGAAATATATCCTTTAGCATCAGATAGGTGGGGCAGCCAAAAAACTTTTTCAGCTTCTTTACCGGGGAAGCCAGCGTAATAGGCGGTGTGGAATAGAGCATCAAGCCAAATTGAAGCTGACCAAGGTGCTTCTTTACCGCACGATAATACTGACCGCTCAAGGTAACTGTACTGATTCCCTTTTCAATAAGGCTGACCCCGGAGGTATTGCCAATTTGCACTTTCAAAATAGAATAGGTGTCATAGTCCACCAACTCCGTCTGCTCCCCCAGCCGCTTTTCCCGTGGAGTGACAATATAGGGGCGGTGACCATGGGCAACAAATTCCTTCATCAGATCCGAGTAGATATTGTGCATATCAAGACCTGTAAAGGGATTCATTGTCAAAAATAAAACGTTCATAGTGCCTCCCGTTATGCCCGATACAAGGGGAAATATTGGGACTGCCGGTCAAAATCAGGCTCCTCTGCAGCCCGCAGATCCACCAAACGATCATACACCGGCTGGTTTAAGATGGATCTGCCAACGAAAAACGGCACATCGGGCGCCTGAGTGAAGCTGCGCTTATAGCGGTAAATGCCATCATCTTTATGATAGCCACCACCAAGAACAAAGAATTTTCTTCCGGTTTCATTGCACCATTTGATGATTGCATCCTTCAGAAAATCATTGGGGCGCATTGCATAATACTCGCTGTTCGTGCCGCCCAAGAAGGAATATGCATAGCTTTCAGAGCAAAGTACCAGCTCGGTAGAGACGACCTTGCCGTCCTTTATCACATGAAAATACATATAATTTTCCGGCAGCAAGCGGGCGATATCTTCAAAGTATGACCGCTTAAAATAGTAATAATCCGTTGCCTGATTGCGATCCATGGTTGCATAGTAAATTTCCAGGAAATCATCCAGATGCGCTAAATTCTGCTCAATGCACATTTCAAGGCCATTGTTAACGGCCTTTTTTACATTTTTACGCACCTTATGCTCATAGTTCATCCAAATGTCATTGTAATCGCCGGTCGTATCCACCACCACATTATCCAGGACATTAACCGTCTGTCCGTAATAACGCTGCCTGACATCCACATTGTCAAACAAATGGAAGCGTATGAACTCACATACAATGTTATGCTCCAGGCAGTAAGCCGTAAACGCCTCCCGATAAGCCTCCATCAGCTTATCCGCATCAACGCACTCCAATATCACAGGGCCGCCATAACCATAGGGGGTAACGATATCATACCATTGTTTTCCGTCAAGCTGCCACTTTACCGGCCGCAGAATAAAGGTATTCTGCACCTGTCCGTAGGGACAACTGAAGTGAAAAGTTTCACTCCTGCCGTCAATATTTTCATATACCTTGGCATAATTAGGATTAAAATATAGGTCTGCCATAGCCTCAAAAGCTCCTTATGATTTTAATTGCTCGGTCTATATCATCTATTTCGTAGCGTTGATCACACACGAAGGACAATTCGGTTTCATAAATCTTTTGGGAAATGCTATTGGTTTTATGTAACTGGCTTAACGGCCAGTGAATCGGCAAATATACCTGCCTGCTGATCAGTTCTTTCCGCAAGGCAGCTCGCGACTCCGCTTTCACCTGCACCGGAACAAACAACGGGCAATCATCCTCCCCTACCGACCGGTAGGGACTGCATACCCGCTTGTCCTCAACAGAATTGATGGCAGCAATTACCGCAGCTGCGTTTTCCCGCCGTTTTTGGCGGATAAACGCCACATTCACCGCGCACAGCTTCTTCAGAGAATCGGTATCTGCCAGGTAGGCCTGATAATCGGATTCCAAGCTTTCTTCTGCCTGAGAAAAGGCATCCAAAAATATGCGCTTATCCATCGGTGAACCCGCCATATACTGTTGTTTTTTGGCAAATGCGCCATTACGCGCAGAAACATAATTATAATTTTCAGTCAGTACCGGGAAATCCGCCCATGTGCCCCGCTTGGCACAGAAGCCGGCATTCACATCAAACCACTTGCGGAAGCTGCCAAACACATAATCGTAAGGGCTGTAATCCACATTCTCGCAGAAAATCGCATGCGTGGCATCATATACCACGCACTTCCCTTTCGCCTTTTGGGCAGCTGCTCTTTGCGCAGTTTCCCCATCCAGGAAGCCGAAGTAATCCATCATAAAGATCAGCTCACAGCCGTTGTCTTCCAAGAAGTCGCAATCAATGCCGATATCCGTAAAGAACACATCGTAGAATACCACATCGATGCCCTTTGCTATGAAGGGCTCGATCATAGTGTGGCAGCAATAGGATGGCAAATATGCCTTGCGGATCTTCCGTGTCTGCAAAACATCCCGCAGCACGAGCTCCAATGCCGTTCTGCCACAAAGGGTATAGCGAGTATCCATGCCGGATGGCATCAATTTCTCAACGCCATTTCCATTCAGGGGTGTACACCCGGTCCAAAATTCACTGCCGATTTCAGTTCTCATCGCACAGTATCGAGTAGGAGACCATATTCACATACGCGCCATCCTTATAGGCTCTGGCACGAAGCAGTCCCTCTTTGCAGAATCCGCACTTTTCGGCAAGTTTTTGAGATGCTATGTTGTACTCCAGAATATGCGCATAGACGCAGTGTAGCCGAAGCTGGCGGAATGCATAGTCCACCATTGCCTTCAGCGCATCGGCGCCATAGCCCTTACCACGGCCTGCCTCGATCAGCTTTAAATGGACCTGGGCAATGCCGTTCTTCCGATCAATGTCACTTAAAATAACTGTGCCAACACCGCTGTCGGGTGTATTTTTATCTGCAATAATGCAGCGAAGCACATCTGTTCTTCCCATTTGATCGCAAATCCATTTAGCCTGTGCAGTCTGAGATACCGGGAAGGAGCTGCCGCCCAGCATTCTTTCTGTATTAGGGTCGTTAATCAACTCCAGCAGCAAACCATTATCTGCCGGTTCAATCGCACGAAGTACTACTTTTTCACCGTAAATATTCATTTTGTTTTGACTCCTTCCTCTTGCTGAAGCCGACGGTAAGCATCAAAATCCATAGGGCTATCCACACCCCTAGTGCCGATGCCCTTACGCTGAAACACGGTCAGCACAGTCTTCAGCAGAATCTTTACATCCTGCATAAAGGTCACATTTTTTACATAAGCAATGTCATAGGAAAAGCGTTGCTCCCAGGTTGTGGCATTTCGTCCGTTCACCTGAGCCAGACCAGTCAGGCCGGGAAGCACGCTATGGCGTGTCTGTTCTTCCTTGTTATAATAAGGCAAATACTGCACCGCCAAAGGCCGGGGGCCAACTATGGACATATCGCCCTTAAGTATGTTCAGCAACTCCGGCAGCTCATCCAAAGATGTACTACGCAAAAGCTTACCGTAGCGGGTAAGCCGCCGCTCATCGGGCAGCAAATTGCCATCTGCGTCCTTTTCGCAGGTCATGGAACGAAATTTAATGAGCTTAAAGATCTTTTCGTTTTTGCCCGGTCGCTCCTGCGTAAAGAAGGGATTTCCCTTCATTTTGATAGCGCCCAAAACCGTCAGCACCAGCAGCACCGGAGAAAGCACCAGGATCGCACACAGGGACAATAGGAAATCGAACAATCGCTTAAAAAACTTGGCGTACATATACGCACCTCACGCAAAACAGCTTCTTACAATCTGAATAACCTTTTCCTGCTCCTCAGGAGTCATTTTATTATCACTGGGCAGGCACAAACCTCTTTCGAAGATATCTGCGCCCACATCCACACCGGAGCCGGCAATGTAGGCATTTGTTCTGCAGCGGCCGTTGCCATCTACAGTAACAAACGGATGCATCCGGTAGATAGGCTGCATATGCATAGGCTTCCAGATGGGCCTGCCCTCTGCATTATGCTTTGCCAGCTCATCCAAAATCTGTGTGGGGCAGCTCTTGCCCTGTTCAGGCACATAGCAGGCATCGCTGTCGCTTCTTACCTGCTTGCACATAGCATCCCGATCGATCAGCAAACAGGAAAGCCAGAAGTTAGGCTCACATTCCGCAGGATCATAAGGATTCATAGTAACAGGCAGATCCTTAAAGCCTTCTTTATAGCGTTCATAGATCGCCTTCTTCTGGGCGATATGCTCTTCCAGGTGGGGGATCTGGCCACGGACCACACCGGCAATCACATTGCTCATCCGGTAGTTATAACCCAGCTCCTCGTGCTGGTACCAGGGAGCAGCCTCACGGCTTTGGGTAGACCACTTTCTGGCTTTATTGGCAGCCTCTTCGTCATCGGTCAACAGCATACCACCGGAAGAGCCGGTGATGATCTTGTTGCCGTTGAAGGAGATCGCATTGTATGTACCAAATGTACCGGTCTGCTGACCGTGATAGGTCGCACCAAGAGACTCGGCCGCATCCTCGATGAGCACAGCGCCGTGCTTGTCGCAGATATTGCGGATCACATCCAGCTTGGCAGGCGTACCGTAAAGATTTACCACGATCACCAATTTGGTATCCGGATAAATCTCAAAAGCCTTCTCCAAAGCCACAGGATCCATATTCCAGGTATCGTACTCCGTGTCGATAAACACAGGAATGCCACCTTCATACATCACAGGATTTACGGTGGCACCAAAGGTCATATCCGTGCAGAAAACCCGGTCACCGGGCTTCACTCCTGCCAGCTTTACTGCAAGATGCAAAGCCGCCGTGCCGCAGGAAAGAGCCGCCGCATGCTTGCAGCCTAACTTCTGGGCGATCTGCTTTTCGATGGTATTGATGTTCTCGCCCACCGTAGACATCCAGTTGGTCTCATAAGCCTGACGGACATATTCCAGCTCCTCTCCGTGCATAGTCGGAGTAGAAAGCCAAACCTTCTTTTCAAACGCTTCCATAATTACACCTCAAGAATAAATTCAGGCAAAAACCTTGCCGCAATCGACCTTTGTATAGGCAGGCACTACTGCTCGGGGAATGACCACCGCATTGGAATCGATATGGCAGCCATCGCTGACGTGGCTATTGTGCTTGACCACCGCACCGGCGCAGATCAGACAACCTTTTCCCACATAGGCATTGGGCTGCACCACCGCCATAGGTTCAACAATAGAACCTGCACCGATATGCGCCGTAGGCGATACATATGCCAAGGGAGAGATCAACGGATGGATCTTAAAGCCGGCAGCTTTCAGCTTCTTCAGCCAATCCATACGGAAGGAAGTTTTACCGATGGCAACAAAGGCATATGTATATTCGCTGACCAGGTCTTTGTAGCTGTCCAGCTTTCCCAGAGCCTTTTCGTTGTTATCATCCAGAAAGCCTATTTTCTCAAAACAATCCATAGATTTTGCGACCTCAAGAGCCACCGCTCCGTACTGGCCGGCACCGAGTATAAGTAAACTTTCCTTCATAGCTTCGTCCTCCTCTTCTCATATAAAAAGTTTTCCTTTTTCCTTAAAATCAGCGCAGCAGGCACACAGACACACCTACCCACACTAACATACAATATTATAATACAATTACCCATTTCCGTCAACCGCTTTCCACAAAAAACGGCGCATTTTAGGCGATTTCTTATGGCACTTTTTTTACAATTTTCCCCTACTTTACACTTGCGTTTTCTCCCAAATTTCTGTATAATTAAAGCATCCAAATAAAGGAGGAAAATACTATGGATATGCTCAAAAAATACTTCCCTCTTGCTTTTGCTGCAAAGAAGGACATCACTGCCCTGGTGATCAATATCATCATCCACATTGTGATCAATGCAGTAGCCGGTATCGTTATCAGTCTGCTGGCTGCTATTCCCGTAGTTGGCATTATTGTAGGCGCCGTCGGTGGTCTTGTGGGCCTGTACTTCCTCATCAGCCTGGTCCTGTCTATTCTGGATTACCTGAAGGTCCTGAAGTAAGAATTACATACAAAAACGAGGCAGCATAAGCTGCCTCGTTTTATTCGTTGCTGATCATTTTTCCCCTGACACAGGCGCGCTTGATACGCAGATAGTAGTCCACATTGTTAGCGGTGCATTGACAACGGATTGGCCGTACCGAACAACATAAAAAACAATGCCCATTCTCTTCGCCTCATCAGGGATTGTAGCACATCTGCGCCCTGTTGGCAAGAAGCAAACAGAAGCCACAGGGGTGTGCGTCGTTTTTTGAATTTGGGATATGAACAGCAAAAAAGTACATTTACTTTTCTGCCTCTTCTGTGATATATTGAACACAGAAAAACCTTTTAACTTGAAAGGATGAAAATTATGGAAAGAGATTTAGTCCTCAATGGCCTTCGCCTTGGTGAATACAACATCACCCAGGAAAGCGTACTCAAAAAGCTGCGAGAAGAAGTCATTCGCTACGGTATGAACCATATAGAATTCTGCGGAACCGGTTCTGATCTCGGCAGAGAGTTTTTCCTGAATTTTGCTAAAGAGCTGGCAGAAAACGGTATTTATACCGACTTTGGCTTTCACTTCCTGAATCCGGAAAATCCCCTTGGATTTGATATGGAAACCTTTAAGGATATGAAGAATATCCTGGGAAAATATTTTCTTTCCAATCATGTCGCTGAACTTGGCACTAAATTTGGCGCTACTGCCACGGGTTACGGCGTCGCACACGGCCGTCCCAACTACACAAACGATATGAAGCTTGCCAAGGAAGAATTCGATGCTTACTGTCAGGAGCGGCTGGGCGCCGCTAACTGGGACGGCGAAACGCCTGTTGTAAATATCGACTCTACTAATCTTCTTTCCTTCTGCAACTATAACGGCACCGGCTATCCGGTACTGGAAATGTGCAACGGAAACCCGGAAGTGATGGTGCCCCTCGTCCGTGCCACTGCCCGGGCGCTTAATAAAGATTTTTGGGCCACCTACGTTGCTTACGAATGGTACGCCGGCACAAAGACCCTCGACCCCCTGAAGATCAAACGGCTGAAGCTGTTTTACGACTATGCTTATATGTCCGGCTCCAACCGCTTCCTTCTGGAAAGCGGTGACGAATGTCTTAACGCCCACGATACCGATATCAGCAAAACCGGCGGCGGCAAGAATTTCGATCCCGAAACAGCGCCCTTCGGTTATGATCATCCTATCACCCAGCACAACCGCAATGTGCTGCGGAGCTTTGCCAAATTTGTGCAGGAAGATGTCCGTCCTAAGGGCGGTCCTAAGGTAAAGGTTGCATTTGTCCAGGGCAACTATGACGGCTATAGCTGCTGGCGGGCAGGCTCTTCCCAGTGGAACTGCTTTGATGATCCCAACTTTGGTTATTCTGCCCCTGAATTTGTATGGCGCATTTATGATGAGCTGGGTGTAAAGCGTCGCTGGTGGGATGTACATAACTTTGGCGAAAAGGACTTGAGCGGTGCTCCCGGCTACGGCACTTACGATGTTGTTCCCGCCTGGGCAGGCTACGAAGCTTTTAGCCGTTATGAGTACCTGATCTTCACAGGCTGGAACTCTATGACCGAAGAGATCTACGAAGATCTTAAGAAGTACGTCTACAACGGTGGTAAGCTCTTTATGTGCGCTGCCCACCTGAACACCTCCACCAAGCGTGACGGCGAAATCAAGCTGATCCACGATGGCAAGGTTTCCGACCTGTTTGGCTGTGACCTGGATGCAGGTGATATTCTTTACACCAACGACGGTGTTAAGTTTATCGAAAGCCTGATTCCCGAAGTTAAATATCCTGCTTCCTTTAACTACGATCCTCTATTCTCAGAAGGCTATGTGAGTTACCCCAAGGTCACTATGACCACCGCCAGCCCCGCCGGCCGTTTAAGCGACACTTTCTGGAACAGGCCGCCTGAAAAAATGCCTAAACTTAATTTTGTCTACGAGAAGGACCGCTCCCCCGAAAAAATGGCTGTATCCGTGGCTGAAAACAAGTACGGCAAGGGTTACACCATCCTGATGACCACCTTGGATTACCCCAGCGGCTCTGCCTTCCCCACTTACCGCAACATCGTTCGCGAGATCCTCACCGCCAGCCACCGCACTGCTGACATTCAGGTTTACGGCGGAGACCGGCTGCGCTTTACCGTTTACGAGGGCAACAAGGTGTACCTGCAGAACACCGATTTTGACTGCCACATCGATGCCTTTATCGACTTTGAAGGCAAGACCTACAGCTACCGTCTGGAGCCCAGCGAGCTGAAGCCTGTTCAGCTGTAATTGCATAGCAAATCCCCCGCTGCCAAAAGCAGCGGGGGATGTTTTATTATTCAAAGAGCTCGCTGATATCGTTAAGTGTCTGCCGGACCAGTTGGTCGCCGCCAATATGGCCGCATTTACCGGATGCGATAAATGCGCTGTAATGGCCGCCCTTCTCCGCCTTTTCCGTGGGCAGATAGCCTTCTGCGCCGTTGGCCAGCTGAATCAGGAAGGTCTGCTCTGCCTTGCTGCGGGCACGGATCTGATTGCCGTAATCCAGGAACAGCTCATAGGGGTTGGTGGCGATAGCCACAGTGCCCAAACGGATCACGTGCACCTCTGTATCCACCACATCAACAGCTTCCTGAAGCGCAATACGCTGCAGTACACCCAGATGGATCTGCAAATGGGCAACATCGTTGTAGTCAATATCCCCATCTTTATCCTGCAGGTAATCCCGGATCGCCTTCTTCGCAGCCAGCTCATCAGCCAGGGTTGCCCGGCGCAGAGGCAGCGGATAGTCGCTGACCTTATGGCTAAGGGCCGCATCGGTTTGCTTTTCGTCCAGGCCCTCTTCGTAAACATCAATGATCTCCCGAGCGATCCGCTTGCCTGCCTTACGCATACCGGCCAGGTCAAACATAGAAGGATCTGCCTTACGTTTGGGAGGATTATTGCGGGTCAGGTTCGGATCGTTCACATCGCTTTCCGGCTCTACCCAGCGCACAAGGTCAACAGGGCACTGGTCACCGGCAGCAGAACACAGAGCCAGCAGGAAAATATCCTCGCCAAAGTGCTGCCGCAGCAGCATCTTGGTTTCGCCCCAGAAGTCCGGAGAAACAAACAGCCGGTGCTGCACGCACTGTGCAGGACAAGCTACATTTGCTACGATGCCGGTAAGCTTATCGCTATCGTCAAAGACATACATCAGCTCGATACCGGAATCGTTACCGCCCTCAAGCTGTGTAAACACTGCTTTGTTGGTATCGCCCCACATCTGGGCGCTGCCGTCATTATAACAGGCACGGCGGCACATACCCACCGCAGCTCTGCCAAAGGCATTGATGAAGCTTCCGTTCTTTCTGCCTTTCCAGGCGCAAAGAATAGCATCCACGATTCTCTCAACTACCAGCTCGTATACTTCTTCTTCCGTAGCAATATCCGGATTATCGGTGATATTTTGCTTTTCAATGTACTTTTTACCCTTCAGGAATTCATCTTCCAGCATTTTTCGCCAGCCGGCAATAGGCGCACCTGCTCCTAAAACGCGGCTAATGCGAGTAATCACCGGGCCAGTATGGGTATGAATGGCAGAGATCACGATCTTCATAGGATCGATCTCATCATTTGCCTCGGCAACAAGGGCGCGTACATCCTGTACCAGATTCCAGCCCACGGAGGCAAGATCAGCACTGACAAGGATCATATGATCCGTGCCGGAATCCGCCACAAAAGCGGTAACCGTCAAGGGCTTTTCCACATATTCGGAGATACGCTCTGCAAACTGACCTGCCAGAGAGATCTTCTTATCCGGCGTAATATTTCGTTCCGCCCAACCGTATTTGATCATAATTATTCTCCTTTACTTATTTACCTGTCAGCAGATTCCGCAGGAAACGCTTGGCAACGGGGTTTTCTGTGCGGATATCCAAGGTAGTAATGATATAGCGCTTGCCTTCATAATACTTTTCTGCGCAAACAGGGTACATATCCCAACCGTGAGTAGCGCTCCAACCGTTCAAAATAGTCGTAAAGCCGGTGTCCTTTTCAAAGGTAGCTCTGCAGAACGGAGTGATCATATCCTCCTTCTCATTATACCAGTAAGCAAAGTCCTGAGGCTTAAATTCTGCAACTGCCGGATGACCGGTCTGGCAGGAAATAAAGTTCAGCGGGCGCATAGGCAGGCAGGAGGAAACTACCTTTTCACCGGCGATCTCAAACTCGCCCCACTTCATATTGGTGATCAGCACCGTATCTTCCGGTACTTCCGGCAGCTCCACATCTGCAAAGATCTCGATCTCCACAGAATTATCGCAGACGGCGTTGCCCTGCTCATCCAACAAAATGGCGCGAACGCTTACCATTTCACGGTCGTCAACATCATTGATGGTAAAGCAGCACTCGGAGGTGTAACCGGCAGTGCAAGGCTTCAGATGGGCAGACATATCACCACCGGCAACCTGCTTGCCGCCCCGATAAAGCTCATAAACCACCCGGTAATTTTCGTTTTCCTCGTTGGTATCGTTACACAGGAAGCACTCAATGGAAACGGGCTCACCGGCCGTATAGGTAAAGCGGTCGGTACGCAGGCTGATAAGCTTAGGCCGCAAAGCATCCCGGTAAGCAAAGTACGCCTTCTTGGGAATACGCTTGCAGTCCATAATGGTCTTCATCCAACCGCTGGGCCAGGCATCGATAAACAGGTGGATGGCAAAGGAAACCATACCCTCGTTACGACGGAAGGCTTCTGTCATCAGCTTGGTGGCAAAGGCTTGATAATTCTGGCTGGTCTCGATCCATCCCGCAAGAGAATTGGGAGCATCGTAGAACATACCGTGGTAGCGGCCGGTCTGAGCGTTAACGATCCGCTTGGGATCAAAGGGCTCCTGCAGCCAATCCTTGGGATAGCCCTCCTGCATAACCTCCAGTGAGTCCAGACCCTCTGCGCCGAACTCGCCGCAGCCATAGTACCAACCAGGCAGCACAGGGATCCAATAGCCTCTGTGCAGCTTGCCGATATCGATACCGTGACCGTTGTACCACGTAGGATAGCAGTGATTATCGGGCATAGACTCCGTGGGAGGATCGTAGTCACCGTCTACATGCTTGATGACCAGATCAGGATCTAAGAGTTTTGCCGCAATATCGCACATAGTAAAGACCTGCTCCATCTCATCCCGCAAAAGATGGCGGTGAGGACTGTTGCCTGCATTGGGAGTAGGCTCATTGATATAAGAGATCACAATATTACAGGGGTGCTTGCGGATCATTTTTACCATTTCCTCGGTCTGACGAACTGCCTCAGCAACCTTGGTGCGGCGGAAACGACCAAACAGAGGCAGATCGCTCTGGGTCATCAGACCCAGCTTATCGCAGTATTCATAAATCTCATCCTGGACAGGACGCTGGGTCAGCCGGAGGAAGTTCATATTGCAAAGCTTAGCCAGCAGGATATCGTCAATCAGCTGGTCAAAATCACCCCGCAGCACATCCTGCTGCTCAAATCCCATGGTATTAGCACCACGCAAGCGGATCTTATTGCCGTTTAAGTAGAACATACCCTTCTTTTCAGAAGTGAGGTCCTGAGTAAAGCTGCGCATACCAAACTGGCAGGAAGCGGTATCCATTACCATACCTTCAAATTCCAGAGTCACCTGCAGCTGATAAAGCCAGGGGTTTTCCAGAGTCCATACCTTGGCATTGGGGATATCCACAGTAAACTTGTAGATATTCTTACCGTGCTTCATAGGCATGGGGATATCTGCGCAGAGCTGGCTTTCCATCTGCTCTTCCGTAACCACGTCACCAAAGCCCCAATAACGGGTAATATGGGGCACATATTCTGCATTTTCAACCACAGTTTCTGCAAAATTCTGTCCAAAAATGCTGTAACGCAATTTGACATCATTTTGCACATAGGTGGCAGAATTCACCTCAATCCAAAGCTCTGCCTTGCCTTCTTCCAGCATCGGACGGACATACAGATCTGTCAAATGGCAATGATTCCGTTCCTCAATGAACACCTTGCCGTAAATGCCCATACCGGCGGGGCAGTGATGCCAGCCTTCTGCCGGATCATCCCAGCCAAGACCGGTGGCCGCATACATTTTGTCGCCTTCTACTCTGGGCTGACCATTATAACTGTTGCCCTGGAAATTATGGTCGTTATAAAGATCCACCTTCAGCGTATTTTTGCCATCAACAACCGCATCGGTGATCCGAAACTCAAAGGGAGAGAAAAAGCCTTCGTGGGTGCCGACGCATCTGCCATTGACGTAAACATAGGCAATATAATCCGCGCCCTTAAAGCAGGCATAATATTCCTTATCCTGCTGCTTCTGAACGGTAAACTCCGTTTCATAAGTCTTGAAGCCATAGCCGATGGGGCCTTCATAGTGAGGGATCGTTACTTTTTCCTTCCCGTCCAATACAAATTCCCGCAGCTCTGTTTTCTTAGTAACAGGTGCCAGCTTAGGCGCAAAATCAGAAAGATAAGGCTTCATCTTTTCCCGCAGAGTCTTCAGTTCAGCTCTCAGGGACTGGGTATCATTACTCAGCTCCGGAACGGAGTAAGTACCGGAAAACTGATCGCTTAAATAGCATTTGCGGGGGGTAAATTTCTCCGGCTGTGGCTGGGTCAACAGCCAAGTTCTGCCGCCAATGCCATCAATGGCAATTTGGGCAAACTGGTCATTATCCTGCTTAATTTCCTGCTTCATAGCATTTTCTCCCTTTATGATTCAAATAAACTGCAAGCTATTAAGTTATCTGCCAATACTGATACCGGCAACACCTAAGATAACTTCATTGGCTACTGCCTCAATTTTAACAGATGCCAATTCTTTATCCGGGTCAAGCCTGACATTTTGTACCGTAGCATGATTAAAGTTATTAAAATAGAAGATCTCGCCTTCGGTAGTTAAGGCGGAAGTCAGCCAATCATCCACATTTACGGGATAAATCAACTTCTTAACTTCCGTTGTGCCGTCGGCATAAGTAACCGTTATACGGGCATTCTCCACAAGGGTTTGCATACAATAGGTGCTTGCGACAAACAGCACTGCCAGTTCCTTTGCCTTACCGTTTAAGGGCACTTCCATTGCCGTTGGGAAAACGTCATACAGAGAAACGCAGGCCAGATTCTCCTTTTCTTCCGGTGTTACAAAGGGTATGCCGGAGGGAGAATGTACCCGTCCGCCGGAATTGCGGAAGTAGCTGTCATCGATGTACACCTGACGCCAGCCGTACTGATTCCAGTTGTGGGAATACCGACCGTTCTGGAATACGCTCATGGAATAAGCTGTGGGTCTAGGAGAAACATAAGCCTTTTCATGGACCTCGGTCATATTGCAGTTAAAGAGCGCAGAAATATCCACCGGCTCAAAATCTGCATCACAAGCAGGCTCTGCTTCTGTTTCCTCTGCTATGATCTCATAATCCGCCGCCAACCAAGTATCGTACTGCCCTGCTTTTGTGCGGATAAACAGTGTATGATCACCGGGCACAGCCTTAGCATTGGCATAGACCTTGTTACCCACGATCTTGATATCCGTCAGCGTTTCAGAAATATCCAGCACATCCATAAGTGTGCCATCCTTAACTGCAAAGACAAATCTGCTGCCTTCCAGTACTGTCTGAGGAACTGTAACCGTAGGCACAGGCTTACTGCCGTGCATAACACGCAGCTGCAGCCTGCCGGTCTTCCCGGTTTCCACAACGATGAAGCTACAGTTGGGCGCAGCCACGATCTCGTAGGAAACCGGCTCGCCGTTCAGCATTACTGCTTCAATGTCTGCTGCGCGCATCGGGACGCGGAAGCGTTTTCTTTCCTGTCTTTCGCAAGAAATATCGAAGAGCTCCTGATTACCCCGTCTTGTATACTGCAAAGCAATATCCTTCAAGCTAAGGCTTGCGTGCTCCCAATCCGCGGGGAATCCGGGGGCAATATGCACCACATTCTCCAGATGATCGATGCGAATGCCGAACAGGCCCTCCACGACAAGGCGCAAATATGTACCTGCAACATCAGAAAAATCGATATCGCCGAAGTCAGATGCGCACATAGCAGACTGGATATGAGCAGCAAGGCCGGGATTTTTGCCGGTATAGTAGCAATCCGCAATGCCGTCCAGAAGCTTCTTGCCTTCTTCCTTCAGGCCAAGCTTAAAGTACATCAGCGCCAAATGGGCATTTTCTGCCGGGAATATGCCACAATTGGAATACTGCTTGGGCAGCCAGGCAGAAGAATAGCACAGACGTCCCTGTGTACCGGGTGTGACGATATTCCGCAAATGGTGCTCTGTATACCGCAGCGTTCTGTAAGCCCGGTAATCATCAATCATATCCGAATCCATCACGTGGTACACCGTGGCAAGCTCTGCAGAAGGATGGATCATACAGTTACCAACGGTATCCAGGGATTCTGCAATCACGCCGTCATTTGCGATCCAAAGCTTCTCATTGAGGGCCTTTTTGATCTTTTTAGCCTGTTTAAACCAAGGCTCAGGATCACGGCCGATCCGCTGAGCGATCTTTCCCAATACCAGGTTTGCCCGGTAATTGTAGGCGCTGGATTGAGCGCAGCCTGCGCCGTCATAGTTATGGCCGTCAGAGATCCAGGTATTCAGGAAGTTCTGATACAAGCCATCGTCATCCGGGTCAAAGGTCCTCTTTTCCCATTGGACCATGGCGCACATATCGTCAAAATGCTTTTCAGCCAGCGCCATATCCCCTGTCCACTCGATATAATACAGCATCATATCCAGGGCGCATTCCTGCATATTGTAAGGACCGTATTCAGCGCTTCCGTCCGGTTTTAGCACTGCCGGCAGTCTGCCAACAGGATTTTCCTGAATATGCCACCGTTTCTGGAATTTGTTCTCTCCATCCGGGATGGGTTCAGCATCATACCAGACACGCTCATCGTCCACATCACCCTTGGAAATATAGCTAAGCCACATATCGATCGTCTTTTCCATACGATCGCACCAACCCAGCTGGGCGGGCGCATACCAGTTCCGCCAGCCAAGGAAGGGCGCGTGGTAAGCAAAAGAGCCGTGATAGAAGCTATCTTTATGCCAGGCAGAATCCAACGCGATCACCGTAGGATCAATGGTCAGATCTAAATTCCTTTCCGGAGTGGCAACACCAATGCATGCCACCTTTGCATAGATCTGCTGCTTAATATACGCAACAGGATCTTCCATACTGAGCCACTTATCCAGAGTCTGATCGTCAGAATTGTAAAGGGCAATAATATATCCGTCCAGCGTCTGCTCCGGCTCAATAGCAGCAGAGATCTTTACCACCTGATCATCTTCATTTTCCGGCACACTGGTAAGGAAGGTGCTGGGGTAGCGTTCAGCCATAACCTTGGCAGAACCCAAAGCAAAATCCGCCGGGAAGCTGGTTGCCACACGCATGGTCTTGCCGTCCGTATGGGTCACGCAGGCTCTGTTTTTGCCAATGGTCACCCTGTTGCCTTTTACATTTTCACCGGTAAAATACCGCCGCGGCTCATCCCTATATTCAAAACGCGCCTGAATATCCGTTATGCCGCCAAAGCCGGCAGTAAAATATACTCTCTGGTCAGTATGGCATCTGTAATGCACCAGATAGCCGTCATCCGGCAGCAGAGGATAAGCTTCAATACTTACTCTTACATCCGGAAACCAGGAAGACATCTGACTAAGGGTATATTCCATCCAGCCGGTTTTAAATTCTGCATAGATATCTTCAGAATTGTGAAACCAACGGGAGGTCTGGTCAATATCCTCGGAGTAATAAAACTGAGAGCGCCGACCGGGTGTAATGGCAAGACCGCTGACCAGCACACCGCATTTTCTCTGAAATGTGACTGTTCCGGGAACTCCCTCCGCGTCGGCAGTCCAATCGCAAACCGCGCCCATAAACTGGGGTACATCACCTGCAAAGGTGAAAAAGCGTTCCGGCTTATCATCATTAAAATGCGATCCATACAGTGTTCTATTGAAGACCTCACTGCTGCCGCTGATACCGTAACCGTTTTCTGTAGGAGTATAATGAGTGGTTCTCTTCATGTCCTTTCTCCTTCGTGCAGCTCGTGCTGCAAATATATATAATTCCATAGATATAATACCAAATCAAGCCGTTAATAGCAATGTGCAAGAACAAAAATAATCTACTATTTTCACAATCTTCCAGAAATATATATTTACAATAATTTGAAAGAATGATATCATTCAAATATCAATAAAAACAAAGGAGTATTCATATGCAAAACAGTCATATCGGCTTTGTTTGCTTCGGCGAAGTAAACACCCCCATTGAACGATTGCAGTTAAAGCACGATGAGGCGCTGGCCGCCCTGCAAGGCTGCGCACAAAACGTTGTTGACGGCGGTCTTGTGATCGATGATCCCGCTTATGAAACCGCAGATGCAGCCTACAATAAGCTTGCTGGTCTTGACCTAAGCTGTCTGGTGGTCTGCGTAGCAGGTTGGATCCCCACCCATGCCGTAGTCCGTGTTACTGACCATTTCCGCCATGTACCTATGCTGCTTTGGGGTCTGTGCGGATGGAAGGAAAACGGCCGTATTATCACCACCGCCGAGCAGGCCGGCACTACCGCGATCCGTCCCGCCTTCGAAGCACTGGAGTATAATTTCAAATATGTTTATAACATCATCGACAAGCCCTGGCCCATGGATAAGATCGCTTCTTACCTGGCTGCCTGCCGGGCAAAGAAGAATCTGCGCAGCGCAAAAGTTGGCACTATGGGTTATCGGGATATGCTCCTGTACGGCACCCAGTTTGAAGGCAACTCCATGCGAGGCCGCATCGGTGTAGAAGTTGAGCCTTACGAAATGCTGGTAATGGTCCGCACTGTGGATACGCTGGATGCAGCAGCTGTTGCAGAGGGTGTGAATTTCGTCAAGACCAACTGGGTATTCAAGAAGCCCTGCGAGGATGCTACCATCGAAAAGGGCGTTAAGTATGCCCTTGCCATTGCAAAGAAGATTCGCGAGCGTGATTGGGAAGCTATCACCCTGATCGATGTGGACGGTATGAAGAAGCTGGAAGGCTTCCCCCCTGCTATGGTGTTTATGCTGCTGGAGCATTACTGCGGCGTGCTGACCGTTCCCGAAAACGATGTAATGGGCGCAGTTACCCAGCTGATTATGAAGTACATCACCGGCCAGACCGTGGCTTATATGGAATACTATGAGTTCTTCGAAAACTCCGTTCTGATCGGCGTGCCGGATTACATCCCCAAGGCAGCCACCAAGGGTGATGTGGAAGTGCTGCCTGCCGCTTTCGGTCTGCTGAACACCTCTGTGCTGAATGTTTCCAAGGCAAAGACCGGCAAGGTCACCTGCTGCCGCCTTGTATACCTGAAGGGTAAGTACAAGCTGCATATGTACACCGGTGAAGCAAAAGATCCTCCCGCCTGGAACGAATACGGCTGGGACGATCCTGCGCCTCAGCTGCCCAGTCTGGAAGTCTTTATGGACTCCTGCACTGTGGAAGATTTTGCACAAAAGGTTTCCAGCCAGCACGTCATCGTTGCCTATGGCGATTATGTAGAGGCCGTAAAGGACTTCTGCAAGATGATGGACATCGAGCTGATTATGTAATAACAAAAACTCCGATGCTAACGCATCGGAGTTTTTTGCTGACTTGCACGACGAAAAGACAAACCAATAAGATTTTGCATTACTTGTTATTCTTTGCTGTAGTTATGGAGGCAATCAAAATTTTCTTAACCTCCACGCAATGTCCCAAAACGATTTTATTATCGGTATATCCACCTTCTAATAGCAATTCAAGCCAATATTCACTTTCAGCACATTCTTTCAGCGCAATATGCAGTCTTGCAATAAAATCAGCTTTGCCGTGAGCATAAAATGCTTCACGGATATTGGCACCAACACTCGTACCAGAACGAACTAACTGATTTGTTAGTATAGATTCTTTCTTGTTAGTCTTAATTTCATTACATAATCTAATAACTTCTAATGCAAAATCTTTAGACTTATCAAGTAATATACTGTTGCTCATAACAATCCTCTTTTCAATTTATCCGCGAAACGGATACCTCACTTATTCACTATTCATTATAACTTATAACTTCCCAAAAATCGACCCCAATAAATAGTGAAGAATGAAGAGTTAAGAATTAAGAAGTAAAAATCGACATCCTTCTGTCGAAGAATGTCGATTTTTGGAGGTACCGCCCAGATTTGAACTGGGGAATGAGAGTTTTGCAGACTCTTGCCTTACCACTTGGCCACGGTACCATATGAAATTAGGAACGCAACTGCGTTCCTAATTTTTTTGGAGCGGGTGACGAGGCTCGAACTCGCTACCTCCACCTTGGCAAGGTGGCGCTCTACCGGATGAGCTACACCCGCGAAATTGGTGCCTCCGGTCGGAATCGAACCAACGACACGTGGATTTTCAGTCCACTGCTCTACC
>JAZOWK010000009.1:0-8213 GCA_045659205.1 Faecousia sp. | reverse complement strand
CGCTTTTACCCCTACGCCCCGGCCCACGAGGGCCCGGTCGGCGATCAAATAAAGCTGCTGACCCATATTGGCCAAAATTAAGGGACCGGCGAAGCACAAAATGTGCTTCGCCGGTTTCCCTATGGTCATATCTATTGTTCGTTCACTCATTTACTTCCTCATCAATCCATCCGCGCGATCTGCAAAGAAGCTTCATACAAGGCGCAGAAGCGGCGGTATTTCCGCTCCAGCATTTCGTTTTTCTCCGGCTCATAAGTGTGGGCGAAAGCAACACATTGGCTTGTCGCATCTTTCAGATCGGCAAATTTGCCGCCGGATACCGCGGCGATCATAGCCGCGCCCAGACAGGCCGCTTCCTTTTCCGCAGGAATATGTACCGGAAGGCCGGTGATGTCTGCTTGCAGCTTGCACCAAATGGGGCTTTTTGCACCGCCGCCGGTAGCTACGATCCCGGTAAGCTTCAAGCCCTGACCGGCAATGTGCTCACAGTTTTTCCGCAGTACGAAGGCAACACCTTCCATGACTGCTCGGGCCATATCATAGGCATCGTGTTCCTGGCGCAAACCCCAGAACACGCCGGTGGCATCTGCGTCAAACTCCGGAGCATTGGTGCCAACCAGGTAAGGCAGGAACAAAAGCTGTGTATTTTCCCGCTGGGCCAACACCTTGTTCATTTCGCCGTAGTCCATATTGTTGGTGCAGGTACGGCGGAACCACTCTAAGCTCACGCCGCCGCTTTCTGCCACAGGCAGCATCACATGGGTATTCGGCAAAAAGCCGTAATGCATGGCAACATCCTTAGGAGGCTCGCCCTGGCACATAACACCCATGGCCATTACCGTGCCGGTAGACAGGGTAATGCCGCCGGGAGTTAAATTGCCTGTGCCGATCATGCCGGCAAAGTGGTCCAGCGTGCCTACATTCACCGGGCAAGTGCCGTCCAGGCCCAGTTCTGCCACCACTTCCGGCAGCAGGCTGCCGCCTAAAGTGCAAGGTTCGCACAAAGCGGGCAGCTGGCTTTCGGTAATGCCGATGGCAGAAAGCATTTCCTGCCAATATTGCTTTTTGTAAATATCAAAGTAGAAGGAGAAGGTAGCAATGGACATATCCGCCTGCATCTGACCGGTGAGGCAGTATACCACGTAGTCCTTCAGCAGCATATAGGTCTTTGCCCGGTCAAAAACATCCTTCCGGTTATGCTGCAGCCAAAGGATCTTGGTGGCAGGCCAGGTGGGGATCACAGAAGCCTGGCCGGTAATGCTGTGGCATACATCCTCCGGAAACTGCTTCGTCAGCGCTTCACATTCCTGCGTAGAACGCTCGTCCATCCAGGAGATCACATTCATCAAGGGTTTGCCCGCGTTATCCAGCACCACCAAAGATTCTGCCTGACCGGTAAAGGCGATGCCACTTAACCGGGTAATGCCGTGATCCTTCAGCATATCAGCAAGCAGATTTTTCAGCGCCTGCACATAGCTGACACCGTCAAACTCCACCACGCCGCCGTCCCGGATATACTCTACCGGACAGCTGCGCCGATCAAGAAGCTTCATATCCTGATCATACAAGGCAGCCTTGGTATTGGTACTGCCCAAATCGATTCCAATAAACATAATTTTCCTCCTTAGCGATCTATGATAATAGAATACCTTATTTTCTTTCTTTGTGCAAGCCACAATTCAAAAAGCTATTCATATAATAACAAAAATAAGGTTGGCTGGGCCGACCTTATTTTTTTGTTGCAATCTGTATATAGGGGTGTTATAATTTCCCCAAAGAAATTTTCTTTGAAAGGATGATCTCTATGAACAACAAACGCATTTTAACCATTCAGGACATTTCCTGCGTAGGCCAATGCTCCATGACCGTGGCGCTGCCCATCATTTCCGCCTGCGGCATTGAAACCAGCGTGCTGCCCTCTGCGGTTCTGTCCACCCATACCGCCGGCTTCTCCGGCTTTACCTTCCGGGATTTAACGGAGGATATGCCCCCGATCCGGGAGCATTGGGTAAAGGAAGGCATCACCTTTGATGCCGTTTACACCGGCTATTTGGGAACTCCCAAGCACGTAGATTATGTGCTGGAGATCTTCCGGGATACCGCACCCAACGGCATAAAGATCGTTGACCCGGCTATGGGCGACAACGGCAAGCTGTATCCCGGCTTTGACGAAGTGTATGCTGCCGCTATGACCCGGCTGTGCGCTGCCGCGGATTATATCCTGCCCAACATCACCGAAGCCTGCTATATGACGGGTATGGAATATAAGGAAACCTATGACCGGGCCTATGTAGACAGTCTGCTTGCCGCCTTGGTAAAGGCCGGCTGCAAGAACATCATCCTCACCGGTATTTCTTATGCGCCCGGCAAGACCGGCGTAGTGGTGTACGAAAACGGCAGTTATCAGTACTACGAACACGAAAAGCTCCCCAATTCCTGCCACGGAACCGGCGATATTTATGCCTCTGCCTTCGTAGGCGCGTTTATGCGGGGCAAGACAGCCTTTGATGCTGCCCGCATCGCTGCAGACTACACCGTAGAATGCATCCGCGGTACAGAAAAAGAGCATTGGTACGGCGCCCGCTTCGAACCCGCCCTGGGCAAGCTCATTGAATCCCTTGCATAAAAATTAGCGGCTGCTTAGCATTGAGCTAAGCAGCCGCTAATTTTTAATCTTTATAAAGGACCAATTTTCTCGCCAGGTAATTCCAGGCCAGCACGATCACCGTTGCTGCCATTTTAGATACCATGTAGTGGACACTCAAGCAGTTGGTCAGCAGGAACATGATCAGCTCCGTAATGCCCAAGCCAACCAAACCGATGATGCCATAGCTGATAAACTCCACGGTAGGGTTGACCTTTACCTCATTGGCATTAAATACCAGCAGCTTGGACAGCAGGAAGTTGGTTATGAGGCCTGCAACAAACGCAATGATCGCAGATACCAGGTGATAGATGTGGGCCAGATCTGTCAAAAGAAACAGCGCGCCCCAGTCCACCACCGTGGCGATGCCGCCCACAAACACATAGCGGACAAACTGCAAAAAGCCGTTCTTGGTAGGGGTGATCAGGATCCCCTTCAGGTCAAACTTTTTAAGCAGCGCAAAAAATTCTTTCATTTCAGCTTTCCTTTTTCTCTTCGTGGTATTCCTTTTCCGTATTCACATTCCAGATGTTATCCTTGGTGGTAACACCGGAGAGGATATTCCGAACGGTTTCAAAGGAAGTACACATACTGTGGTCGATGTTGTTATACCGGTGCTGACCGTTACGGCCCACGCAGAACAGGTTGGGGATAGTGTCCAGATATGCCCGCAGATCATCCATCCGGTCGTAGGTGTCAAAGTAAGCAGGGTATGCCTTCTTGACCCGTTCCACATGAGTATCCAGAACATCCTTTTCATCGCCGATCAGGCCCATGGTCACCATTTCCTTTACGGCCATTTGTGCGAAAGCTTCGTCGGTCATAGACCACATTTCGTCGCCTTCGTCGCAGAAGTACTCAAGGCCCATCCACACGCTGTTTTCGATATCCTTGACCATATAAGGAGACCAGTTGTTGTATATCTGGAAGCGACCCATGGTTACATTCCTGTCGTGGACATATACCCAGTTATCCGGCACGATGTTGCCCATGGTCTTGGTCTTGGTCTGATTTTTCAGGTTCAGGTGGGGGATCAGCACACCAACGGTCATATAGTCACGATAGGGCAGACCCTTGGCGATCTCGGTAAACTCTGCAGGCACATCGTTCATGCCCAGCACCAGATCCTTAACAGGCATGGAGGAGATCACATAATCGCCCTCCAGGGTAATTTCCTGACCGTCCTTTTCATAGATAAGGCCGGTAGCCACATTGTTTTCGTCCTTCAGGACCTTTACAACCTTGGCATTTTTAATGATCGTGCCGCCCATTTTCTCAAAATCAGCAGCCGTCAGCTCCCACAGCTGGCCGGGGCCCAGCTTGGGGTAGGCAAACTCTTCGATCAAAGAGGTTTCCACCTTGCGGTTCTTCTTGTGGAAGATCTTGCCGAAAATATCCTTCAGCACAGCCTTAATGGACAGGCCCTTGACCCGCTGTGCGCCCCACTCCGGAGAGATCTCGCTGGGGTGTCTGCCCCAGAGATTTTCCGTGTAGTTTTCAAAGAACATGGAATAAAGCTTCTTGCCAAAGCGGTTGATATAAAAATCCTCCAGGGACTTTTCTTCCCGCTTGTAGATCAGAGTCTTTAAGTAGCTGAAGCCTACAACGATGGTAGTACCCAGGCCCATATTCTTAATGGTGTCAAACTTCAAAGACACCGGATAATCGAAGAACTTGGAGTTGAAGAAAATGCGGGACAGCCGATTTCTGCGGAGCATAACTCTGTCTGCCTTTTCCGGGTCAGGACCGCCGGCTACAGTGGTAGAAGTTCTTCCCAGCACCACATCGTCATAAGGCATTGCGCCCTGGGTAGGCAGCATCTTTTCCCACCAGGCATTTACCTCCGGCACTTTGGAGAAAAACCGGTGGCCGCCCATATCCATACGGTTACCCTTGTAATTTACCGTTCTGGAAATGCCGCCGAAGCAATCGCTTTCTTCCAAAACGATCACTTCATACTCTTTAGACTTATCCAGCAGCTCGTAAGCAGCCGTCAGGCCGGCAGGGCCTGCGCCAATAATCAGTACCTTTTTCATACGCTCTCGCAGACAATTGCGTCTGCACTCCCTTCTTTTTCTTTTGCAAATATAAATACCAGCACCAAAATGCTCAAAGTTAGCGTCAATGCCCGTTTCCAGCTGACACGCAAAAGCGCCGCCAAGCCCTTTTGATCAGCCGTTTGACATTCTCTCGCCTCACACGCACTTAATATACTATACCGCAAATATATTAAAATGCAAACAATCCGTTAAAGAATTCCCTGATCTCATCTTGATAGTAAACAGTAAAATTCAAGTCATTGGGATAAAACACAAGCCACACGCTGACAAGCGTTGTTGCCATCGCCACAAAGCAGATCAGGCTGCTGAAGAACACCTTGTTGATCTTGGACCGATAACCCAAGCCAATAAACATATAGCACAAGATCGCAAAGATCCAGGTGGTATCCATTCGATATCTGGGGAAAACATCCGGACTTCCCAAAACATCCAACACCAGAATCACTACCGGTGTCAACAACATCAAGCTTATCAGAAGCCAGCCGTTTTCTTCCTTGATCCGCAGTCTGCTTTTTCGGCTTATAAGACCGGCAAAAATACAGAACAAAATAGGATACGCAATAAATGTGCCGACCTGAGCAGGCTCAACTCCCGAGGATAACCGGAATAAATAGCGCATACCATTCTTTACGTAAGACACCAGCAGTCGAAGCTTTTCTTCCATTGTAGGCGCATTGAAAACAGAAGGTAAATTCCGCACATCCACGCTGGTAAGCTGGTAGGACTGACCAAACTCCAGAATGCTGTCAAACCGCACATAGTTATAGACCATTAACGCAATACCTACCACGATGTAGGGGCTGAGGAACGCAATCGCATCCTTCCACTTGTTTTCCCACTTATGCTCTTTCAAATAATGGAACATCAGGGGCAGAATGATCAGATTGCCCATAGCAATGGTAGGCCGGCAACCAAAGGACAACGCACCCAGGAAAGAGCCGACCGCTGCAAACAGCACCGCCTGCTTTCTGTTTTTGCTGTCCCACAGCGCGCGCATCCAGAAATACATTCCACCGACCATTGTTGCCATAGCTGCTGTAACCGCTGTGCAATACAGCGCCGGTGTAGCTGTAGCGCACCATACGCTCATAGCAGAAAAGGCTACCGACAGAAACAGGTACATTCCCAGAGAAATATCCTTAAAGAACTTCCTTGCCAGCTGATAGAAAAGAGCAAACAAGCCAATAATAAATGCAGCGGTAAACAGCTGGGTTGCGTGATAAGTAGTCAGAGCCGTGCCGGTAATGACCCGGTAGGGCAAAAATGTCAGGAACACCGGCACTACACCAAAATACATATAATAGTGACCGTTGTAATAAGCATGATCCCACTTAAAGTAAAAGCCTTCCGCCTGCCGGGCATAGGGGTCGTAGGGGTTTTCCATCAAGGCAAGCTCCTCGCCGGGCTCATAGAGAAAATGCAGCTGCCCCTGCAAAAACGCTTCCGTGATCTGCTCATACTGATCCCGATGAGCAGGGTTCTCACCGTTCCATACGGGACAAAGGCCCATAGGAATTGTAAAGAACAAAACTGTGACCGCAACCGTAATAATGATGATCTTCCGGTTTTTCTCCCAATTAAAAAGGGGCGCCGTATGCAGTTTAGATTTCGGCCTTGCGCCGATCAGCGCAACCACAAAAGCTGCCACAAAAATAGCTGCCAGCACTGCGACCGTAACAATGGCTTCGGTTTTCATTTCATCACTCCCCACAGTTTCTGTCCGTTGCCGAACATTTCTTACATTATACACTGAAAACAATTTAAAATCAACGCTTTTTCCTGTATTCCGAGGGTGATGGGATCGTTTTTGTGCGCAAGCGCAAAGTAAAGTTAAGTGTACCCCATAAAACGCTTGTAAAGCATACTTCGTTAAAAAAGCACTTGCCTTCGCAAGTGCTTTTTTCTGGTGCAAGTTGCTTTATAGGATTCAATCAGAAAGTCAGTATTTCCAACGGTTTTTGTAATCGGCAAGCAATACTTTTTCTGCTCTAAATGCAATTTCTAAACCAAGATTCATTATATGGTTGAGTCTACAACCATATCCTGTTCACTTATAGTTTTCTTTTATGTATGTTTTCAATTGTTGGCAGTTTTTTATTCCCCCAAATGAAAAAACAGTATTTTTGATCATTAAGCTACAATAATCAAGATGCATTTCGCTTTGTGATTGTGTAATAACAAAATCAGAAGCAGGAATATCTGCAACCCAATAAGATTGACTTGTTTTTAAGTTTGTAATAGTTAGCATATCGTTCTCAAATTCCAATTTCCAATGATGCCCCTTTTTGTTGTTTAGAAAAAGGGTAACAAAGCAAGAAATAATGACAATTAGTTCGAAGAATACGAAAGTCTGCCAAGCAACAAGAAAGCCAAGACAAGCAATTAATGAAAATACAAAAAAGACAATGACTAGAGATTTATTTGATTGTAGCCGTACATGTTTGGGGTCAGTTTCTGTCGTAAAAGCATTGTTCATTTTAGCACCACCTTTCATATATGTAATATATCATAAGATTTTGGCGTTTTCAAGGAACAGGAATACAGTCTGTGTTGAAAGGTACAAAAACACCTGCCGCAATACCAATTATCTCTTTGAATAACAAAATATTTAAATCATCTGCAAAGCGGATACCACAATTTCTTCACTATTCCCTATTACTTATTACTTTCCAAAAATCCGGAATGCGTTTTTAGTGAAAAGTGAAAAGTGAAGAGTGAAGAGGTAAAAAGTAAAAATCCCGAATGCTTTCGCATTCAGGATTTTTGGTACGGGCGACAGGACTTGAACCTGCACGGAAATCCATTGGAACCTAAATCCAACGTGTCTGCCACTTCCACCACGCCCGCTTATGGAGTGCTTGGTAAGGGAAATTTGCTGCGGGATTATTCTACCACCCCGGGGCAAAAAAGTCAAATTTCCTTTTTGGATTTTTTCAAAAAAGGGGCGCTGGATTTGAATATTTTGCACAATTTCCCTTGACATTCTTGCGCTGTAGGGCTAAAATAAAAGATGGTATAGTGTACGCTGGGCAGGATTGTCCTATGCGTTTCATTTTTATCCGGCATTTGACTGGATTTGGGTATTTCCGCCTCATGGCGTTTTGCAGATAGGGTGTGGCCAGGCCGCACAATTCAACTGTATACATGGGGCTTTTGTGCCCACCTCCAGGGCTTTGCCTATCTTACAAAAAGGAGGTGTGCTTGATTATGGATATGACATTGGCGATCATTTTGATCGTTGCAGGCGTTGTACTGGGTGTTGCCGTCGGCTTTGGCTTTGGCGTGGTGTACCGCAAGAAGTTTGCGGAGCGTCAGATCGGTTCTGCCGAGCAGGAAGCTACCCGTATTATCAATGAGGCAATTCGCAGCGGTGAGAGCCGCAAGAAGGAAATGCTTCTGGAAGCCAAGGATGAGATCCATAGATCCCGCACAGAACACGAACGCGATGTGAAGGAGCGCCGCGCTGAGCTGAGCAAGCAGGAGCGCCGGCTGGAGCAGAAAGAAAACAC
>JAZOWK010000008.1:0-2287 GCA_045659205.1 Faecousia sp. | reverse complement strand
CCCGTATTCAGCTGGAACCCAGAGGGGTAAGAGGCTATATCGAACTAGTTGCTGTGAAGGCATTATAAGAAACAAACGGCCGATGAGGAATTGCAAGAACCCTCATCGGCTGTTACTTTATCGAACCACGGAAGAATGGCTATAGATATAGAACTCCTCCTGGCTGGGCATCCATTTCTTTTCCTTTGGTGGGAAGGTGGCATCAAAGGCTTCCACGGCAGCTGTATCCTCGCAACAATCCGCGGCAGTGCTGGGAATGTACATCCAGTTCTTGCCTTCCAGCGCACCGGGAACCAATTCTGCCACCAGCAAGGCCGTGGGGAAATTACCGGGAACAACAAAGCTGACATTTTTCTTTTTGCAGCTGACAAAGCCACGGCTGACATAGTTGCCGGGATTACCGAAGTTGATGTTCACATCATACCCCATCTTTCGGGCAACTTCAAAGGAATGTTCGATCAGGATCTTGCCCAGTTTCTGCCGCTGACATTTCGGCGCAACGCACAACGGGCCGAACGAAAGGATCTCCTTTCGTTCACCCTTTTCATCCTCCAGCCAAGCCTTGGTGTACATGATGTTACCAACAATTTCCCCATCTTTTTCCAGGACAAAGGCAAGCTCAGGGATGAAGTCCGGATGAGAGCGCATCATATGGACATAGTAATGCTCATCCGCACCGGGTTTATAAACATTCCAGAAGGCTTCTCGGGTCAGTTCCTCTACTGCCCGGTAGTCCTTCTCTGTTTCCAACCGAATCGTCAAATCATTCATAAATCTTTCCTCCAATCAGGGAATCATAAATCATAACAAGTCCTGCGCTGAGCAGGATGCCGCCAATAATATCCGTCAGCCAATGTACACCCGAGACCAGTCTGCCAATTACCATGAACGCAATAAATGCTGTTATCACTATGGAAACGCATTTGCGGAACATAGGTTGTTTGATGCGATCACGCAGCTGTATCATAGCAGTTGGCATCACACACAGCACAAGCAGCGTTGTGGAAGACGGGTAGGATGCTTCCAGGTATCCCTCGATCAGTACGGGCCGGTAATTGACCACATAACTTTCAAAAAACAAATATGCTGCCAAGGTGACGATATAGAATCCACCTAGAATCAGAATGCTGCCATCCACTTTCAGAATGGATTTTCTTTTGATCCACTGTGCAAGACCAAGCGCTGCAAACCCAAACCCAAAGGCAACCGGGACCAAGCCCAACCAATCCGTGATGACATACAGGGTCTTGTGAGTCCCAGTAAGATTGTGAACAAAACCGTTCAGCGTAGCAAAGCCGACGGCTGATCCCCGTGGGCCGATTGACTGCACATCGATCCACTGAATGGCAATGGTCCAAAGGGCGAATGCTGCAAGCAAACCAAGCGCAATGCAAAATTTCCGGTTTTTCATTTTCTGACCTTCTTTGTTTGTACTCGGCTTTCGCCTGCCTACAGACTAAAGAAGGACGGTCAAAAATACAAGAAACAGGCCGTCACATCTGTGCTACGCTTCGTATCATTGCTTTTTGATAAGCATAATCACCTTGATTGCCAGGAAAATGAACAAAAACGCTGCCGCATAAGGCTGCGAACTGATGATAAAGAGGAGCGCTCCCGCTGCATTTAGCTCAACGGATATCATGCTCTTATTCCGCACCCAGAAAACACCCCGGTAATTCTGAAGCACAAGGGTCAAGATTCCAGAGATAATCATGCCGATCACAGCCGCGAAGTACGCAGCTTTCAAATAAGGAGCAATGACCGTCAGGAATGCAAGGGAAACTGCTTGTACATAGCCGTCTGCCTTTTGCCCGAAGAACGGGACAAAAAAGACCATTGCAACACTCAAATCCAGCAACCCAAATACCAGGTCCCGAAGGTGTGATTCCTTTTGCTTTTGGTTTTCCTCCGCTATGGTCAGCACCTCTTCGCCGGACAATAGTTCATCAATCGTCACGAAAAAGAATTTGGAGATTGCCTTCAGCGAATCGATATTGGGATATCCTCTGCCGGACTCCCACTTGGAAATGGCAGTTCGGGATACATAAAGAGATTCTGCCAGCTCTTCCTGCGTAAGCCCTTTCTGCTTTCTTAGATCCTGTAGTTTTTCATGAAACTCCATAAACATCGCTCTTTCATAAATGGTCTATAAGTGCCGTGATATTCCAATGTTAGCAACCTAATAATATCATATGGACATAAAAAATACCAGCAAAGCTTTGTACACAGAATATAAACACCTGTCCCATGGCAAATTCAACCTGGACAGGTGTTTGTGTATTTATGA
>JAZOWK010000007.1:0-1746 GCA_045659205.1 Faecousia sp. | reverse complement strand
GGAAAATGCAGACGGCTGAAAACTGCGAAGCACCTCTCAGCAAGTAATATTTGATAGATTTTTGGCGCAGATGACGCCGCCTTGCTGGCGCAAGGCAAGGAAGATAAGGCAAAAAGCAGCAAATAGGGCTGCTGAGAGGCTACTTGGGTTCGAGTCCTCTCTGCCTAAAGTCATTTTATAACCGGTTTTCACAGAAAAAACACGAAGGCTGGATGGGGAAATGAAAAATCCCTCGACGGCAAACTGCACCGGATTGCAAAGGCATACGGTTTGTGCTAAAATAAGGAAAATTCCGGTGAAAGGGAATGTTTGATTTATGAGAAAATTGTATTATGAAGATAGTTCTATCCGTAATTTTACGGCTACGGTCATCGCCTGCGCTGCGGTGGAAAAGGGCTTTCAGGTTAAGCTGGATGCCACGGCATTTTATCCCGAGGGCGGCGGACAGGCCTGCGATTTAGGCTATATTGGGGATGCCAAAGTGCTGGATGTCCGGGAACAGGGTGAAGAAGTGGTACACCTGTGTGACCGGGAGCTGGAAGTGGGGCAGCAGGTAGATTGCCGCATCGATTGGGAGCGTCGGTTTGACCTGATGCAGCAGCATACCGGTGAGCATATCGTCTCCGGTGTGATCCACGAAATGTTTGGTTATCAGAATGTGGGCTTCCATGTGGGGGCAGATGTGATGACCGTGGATTTTGATGGGATGCTGACAGAAGCGGAGCTGCGGGAAGTGGAGCTGCGGTCCAACCGGGCGGTGTGGGAGAATATTACCCTACGCTGCTGGATCCCCGACCCTCAGGAGCTGGAAACAGTAACTTATCGCACCAAACGGCAGCTGCCCTGGCCGGTGCGGATCGTGCAGATCCCCGGTATCGATAGCTGCGCCTGCTGCGGTGTGCATACCGCTACCACCGGTCAGGTGGGTCTGATTAAGCTATTTAATTGTGTGAAGTTTCACGGCGGCGCCCGGATCGAGATGGCTTGCGGCAAGCGGGCGCTGGAATTATTAAATCATATTTATGAAGAAAACCGGCAGGTGAGTCAGGCTTTTTCCGCCAAGGCTACCGAGACCGGCGCAGCTGCCCGGCATATGAATGAGCAGCTGTCTTATGAAAAATTCCGGGCAAACGGCCTGCAGCGGCAGGTGTTTTCCCTGAAGGCAAAGGAATACGCGGGTAAGGCTTTGGCGGTGTGCTTTGAAGAAAACTTAGAAAGCGCGCAGGTAAGAGCCTTTGCAGAAGAGCTGGCCCAGGTGTGCAGAGTGGGCGCGGTGTTTTCAGAGGATGACCGGGGCGGCTGCAGCCTGTGTTTGGCGGGTGATCCGGAGCAGGTCAAGGCTCTGGGCGCAGTGCTGGCGCAGCATTTGGGAGCAAGAGGCGGCGGCAAGCCCGGATTCTATCAGGGCAGCGTTCCGGCTGACAGGGAGAAAATACAAGCCGTTCTGCAGACGGTTTGCCTTTGATTTTGGCAATATTCCCAAGATTATTCGGAAAAAATTACTTAATTTTACAAATCACCTACTTTACAAGAAAACAATGTTATTGTATAATAATGCCGTATGGGGTTTTAACATCCCATTAGTTACGTATAACCTGCCGCAAAGCGGCAAGTATGAAAAATGGAGGAATTTACCATGTCTGTAAAAGTTGCTATTAATGGTTTTGGCCGTATCGGTCGTCTGGCTTTCCGTCAGATGTTCGGCGCTGAGGGCTTCGAGGTTGTCGCTATCAACGACCTGACCTC
>JAZOWK010000006.1:0-60703 GCA_045659205.1 Faecousia sp. | reverse complement strand
AGCTCAGTTGGTAGAGCAACTGACTCTTAATCAGTGGGTCCCGGGTTCGAGTCCCTGAAGGTGCACCAATGGCCCATTGGTCAAGTGGTTAAGACAGCGGCCTCTCACGCCGTTAACATCGGTTCGAATCCGGTATGGGTCACCAGCTCTTCATCGATGACATAATGTTACATATCACGCAAGCGTGATATTCCACCAATGTCATCGTTCATCGCTTCCGCTCGGAACCGCTTCGCTGGGTTCCTGCGCGGTAAAGAAAAGCGATTTTGTTTTCTTCATCCAAAAGGATGTAGATATAAAAGGTGGTTAAAAGCCACCCATAATGAGTTCGTGTTGATTGTCATGAGGGTCCACCTGTTCCCATCCCGAACACAGAAGTTAAGCTCATGTACGCTGACGATACTTAGCGGGCGACTGCTTGGGAAAATAAGTAACGCGAACACAAAGCTCCACTTGAAAAAGTGGGGCTTTTTCTTTTGGATGTGAACAAGTGGACAGTCCACCTGTTTCCGGTTTGCGGCGCCCGATAAAATCTTCGGGCTTACGCTGATCCTCGATTTTATCGACCGCTGCACAACCAGCTCGCTCTGCTTCTCCTGCCACTTATCAAGCGCAGAGCGGCTGGGCCCCAACACAGAAGTTAAGCTCATGTACGCTGACGATTCGTCAAAGCTCAAGATACAATGCTCCATTTTCCGCAAGCGGAAAATTCCGGCTGTATCTTGGCTTTTCCTCTCCCCACAAAGGCCGTTGCCTTTGCGTGGCCCCCTTTGTCTTGGCGACTGCTTGGGAAAATAAGTAACGCGAACACAAAACCTCCTACGAAAGTAGGAGGTTTTCTTTTTTGTGATTGCATGGATTGATATAATTTTGCTTTTATGAAATTTATCATAGCATCCTTGGGCAGTATATGTTATGATAAGTAAGAAGGCATTTGATGATAAAATTCATATTTTATTCGCAAAATATTCAGATATTTTTTAGTTGCAGGGATTACTATTAAGAAAAAGGAAAAGGAGGACACAATATGTCTTTCGAAAATGAACAGGGATTTCAGGAAGAACAGGTAACTGAGCAGCTTCCTACGGATGTCAGTGCTGACGAAGCGGATTTTCAGCCGGAAGAACAGGTGCAGGCGGTTGAAGAGTCTGTGGAAGTGATTCCCGAGGAAAAACCGAAAAAGGTGAAAAAACGCTGGAGTGCAACAAAAGCCATTGCGCTGATCCTGGTTTGCAGCATCCTTTCCGGAGCTTGCGGTGCGGCAGCAGCGCTGTTTTTGCCGAAGATTTTAAATCAAAAGGGCACTACCGCTATTTACGAAGGTGTGCGTGAGCCGATGAATCTGGAAGTAATTCAGGTGGGTACAGATAAGGTCCTTACGCCTGCGCAGGTCTATGCTGCCAATGTACAGGCTACTGTGGGTATTCAGACATCCATTACCACCAATTACTGGGGATATCAGACCACATCTGCTGTGGCCGGCTCCGGTTTTGTGCTGACACCGGATGGCTTTGTGGCTACCAATTACCATGTGGTGGAAAATGCCAATTCTATTACGGTGACTATGTATGACGGCACAACTTATCCTGCCTTTGTGGTTGGCTTTGATGCGGATCTGGACTTTGCGGTGCTGAAGATGGATGCAGAAGGCTTGCAGGCGGTTGTTCTTGGTGATTCTGACGAATTGTATGTTGGTGACGAGGTAATGACCATCGGTAATCCCTTGGGTGAGCTGACATTTTCTCTTACCGTTGGTGTGGTCAGCGCTTTGGATCGGCAGATCACCCTTTCTGACGGCGCCACCAATGACTTTATTCAGACGGACTGCGCTATAAACTCCGGTAACTCCGGCGGCGCGATGTTTAATAGCCACGGAGAAGTGATCGGTATTGCATCTGCAAAATACGGCGGCAGCTCCATTGATAACATCGGCTTTGCCATTCCCATCAATCATACCCGTGCTATCATTGAAGACCTGATCGAAAAGGGCTATACCACGAAGCCGTATTTGGGTGTTACCGTTACGGATGTGAGCGCCCAGATGCAAAATGCAGGCAAGCCTAAGGGCGCAATGGTATACTCCGTTGAGGAAGACGGCGCTGCCGCTGCGGCGGGTATTCGTCCCAACGATATTATCACCGGTATGGATGATAAGGTGATTGAAGGCCGGGATGATCTGGTTAGCGCAATCGCAGATTGCACAGTGGGTCAAACCATCACATTCCATGTTTATCGCAACGGACAGGCCTTTACCACCGATGCGACCCTGGGCGAAATGATCAGTTCCATTGAATACTAATAAAACAGGGGTGATTAGCACCCCTGTTTTGCATATTACACTTGATTTTCCTGTTAAAATCGGTACAATGGGTATATACTGAGGAGAAGAGGGAAGTCCATGAATAAGATTTATATACCGCAAGGGTATAAGCCGGTGTTGGATGCTTACGATACCCAGCGGGCAATTGCTTATATTAAGCAGACCTTTCAGGCGGAATTTGCAAGCGCGCTGAATTTAAAGCGGGTATCTGCTCCTTTATTTGTTACGGAAGAATCCGGTTTGAACGATAATTTGAATGGCTATGAGCGGCCTGTCAGCTTTGATGTGCCTGCTGTGGGAGAAGAGGTACAGGTTGTACATTCTTTGGCAAAGTGGAAGCGCCTGGCCCTGAAGCGCTACCGTTTCAGCATTGGAAACGGCTTGTATACGGATATGAATGCAATTCGCAGAGACGAAGCGCTGGATAATATCCATTCCATTTATGTGGACCAGTGGGACTGGGAAAAGATTATCATCAGAGAAAACCGGAATCTTGACTACCTGAAATTGATGGTTCGCGCTATCGTGGGCGCCATCTGCGATACCAATGACCGGCTGCATGTCCGTTTCCCCCAGCTGCGTGTAGAATTAAGCCGGGATGTGGCTTTCATCACTTCTCAGGAGCTGGAGGATCTGTATCCTGATCTTTCCGGCTCGGAACGGGAAAAGGCTTATGTAAAAGAACATCGCACTGCCTGCATTATGCAGATCGGCGGCAAGCTGCGCTCCGGTAAACCTCACGACGGCAGAGCACCGGACTATGATGACTGGCAGCTGAACTGCGACATCTTCTTCTGGGATGATGTTTTGGACAGAGCTTTGGAGATATCCTCCATGGGTATCCGTGTAGATGCAGAGGCTCTTGACCGGCAGCTGAAGCTTTCCGGCTGCGAGCAGCGTCGGGAGCTGCCCTTCCATAAGATGCTCCTGAACGATGAGCTGCCCCTGACCGTTGGCGGCGGTATCGGTCAGTCCCGTCTTTGTATGCTGATGATGGGCTGCGCTCACATCGGTGAAGTGCAATCCAGCATTTGGGACGCGCAAACTGTGCAGGCTTGCGAGGAAGCAGGCATACCCTTACTTTAATAGGAAACCGGCTGCTTTTGCAGCCGGTTTTTCTTATAAAAATACATGGCTGATCAGCATTACACAGAAGCCGACCAAAAGGGCATAGGTGGCGCCTCGCTGGGAGCCGTGGGCGTGGGTTTCCGGGATCATTTCATCGCTGATCACATAAAGCATTGTACCGCCGGCAAAGGCCAGGGCGAAGGGCAGGATGGCAGAGGCAAGGCTGACGGCAAAGTAGCCGATTAAAGTACCGATGACCTCAATAATGCCGGTGCAGGCTGCCAACAGGAAGGTGCGTTTGGGACTGATGCCGACACTTAGCATCGGTCCGATGATCACCATACCTTCCGGGATGTTCTGCAGGGCAATACCGCCTGCGATGAACAGGGCGGCATTCGTATCTTCAGTGCCGAAGCTGACACCGGCTGCAATACCCTCCGGCAGGTTATGGATGGCGATGGCCATAATGAACAGCAGAACTTTACTTACGCTTTTGTTTTCCGGATGAGATTCCAGATCAGCGCCTGCGATTTTGTGCAGGTGGGGGACAAGCTTATCGATAGCATTGAGAGCTACCGCACCGGCAAAAATGCCTGCAATGGTGATCCAGATGCCGTACTCTCCACCGTATTCTAAAGAGGGGAGCACCAAGCCTAATACGGCGGCAGCCAGCATAATGCCGGCAGCAAAAGCCAGGACGATGTCACTGAATTTGTGGGAGATCTTTTTGAAAGCGAAGCCGATGATGGCGCCAAAAAGAGTTGCGCCGCCAACGCCTAAGGCGGTTAGTAAAACCATTTCCATAATATGCAAATCCTTTACTTTAGGATCAATGTTTCACCGGCTTTAATGCAGTGGCTTTCTTCCTTTGCCAGCACCCAAACATCTATTGCGGAGGGGTTGGTGATCATAGTGCCATCCATACTGACCTGCAGCCGGTTGTAGGCAGAAACATAGTCATATATCTCTATGTTGGTGGCATACCAAATGTGCTCGTGTCCGGAGATATAGGCTGCAAACGACTCAATAACATCCCAGTTATCATCCTGATCAAACTCATAGCTGTGACCCCAAACATAGAACATCTGTGAGAATTTGTGCTTGGATGTTGGGTAGTCACACCATAGCTCTACAGAGCTGATTTTGCCGGCCACAGGTGCTTGTAGCCGTGTACTGCTACCTCGTTATTTGGTCTTGGCCCGACCTTTGACTGCCCAGATGTACAGTTTATAGTGGATGGCTGCCAGAACGGCACTCATACGCATCACAGGGGCTAAACATTTCAAGCTTTTGAAGCTTAAGTGCTTTTGCACATCCTTTTGCATTCTTTTGGCATAGATCTTTTGGGCTTTTTTATCATCCAGTACCCGACGGATAAGGGAAAGGGCGCAGGAAATGGTACGGGCGTCGACCGCAGGTCCAAGTTCTTTTTCTACTCCGTGGCTGCGAACAACCTCTTTCATACAGTAGCAGGAATCCATCAGGGTCATATTTTCTTCATGGAAGCCGGTGCGGGAACTGCTGGTGGGGTGGGCCACATAGTAATACAGCGGCTTTTTCGTGTAGCAGATGCGGTCAGCCCGGAGCAGCGCGTTAATGACGAACAAAACATCCTCTGCAAAATGCACATCTTCCCGGAAACGCAGATGTTCTACCAGCTTGCGCTTAAACAGAACCATACAGGAAGAGCCTGCATAATACTTGCAGACGATGGCATTTCGGGTGCCTTCCAATCTTGAAAATGCCAGCACTTCGTAGGGCTTTTCTTCGGGAGGAATAAAAGGCGCGCCTTCTTCTACCAGCTGGAAATCGCAGATAGATGCATCAGATTCGGTATCTACCGCGTTGCGGTAGCGTTCTTCCAGGAAGGTGGGGCTGACACCGTCATCACTATCCACAAAGGCGATATATTCGCCCTTTGCATTATCAAGGCCTAAGTTCCGGGCGGAGGAAACACCGCCGTTTTCCTTATGGAAGACACGGATGCGGGGATCGGTCAAAGCAAGCCTGTCGCAAACCTCGCCGGAATTATCAGGAGAGCCGTCGTTGATCAGCAAAATCTCAAAATTTTGGTAGGTTTGGGCCAATATGGTATTTATGCAGTCAGGCAGATATTTGCCGGTTTTATACACCGGAATGATCAGGGAGATCAAAGGTGTTTGCTGGTGCATCGTAAATGCCCCCTTAACGGTAGTTTGATATAATTATATATGATGATGCATATGAAAGCAAGTGGAACTACGAAAAGGCATTGCAATTTTGCAGGGACTGTTATAAAATATATTTACAAATATCCGGTAAAAAAGGAGAATGCAAAATGAAGATTTATTCTGTTTATGATCCTCAGTTTAAGCCTTACGGTCAGATCGTTGAGGGGATGGAAGAGGCGATCCGTCAGATCCTGCCCGCGCTGGCAGAGTCTTCTATGCCGGAAAGCGGTGTGAGCTATGTTGCTGAGTTTGCGCCTATGCAGGAGCTTCCTGCGGCTGAAATTGTATCAAACCATCTTTATGGTGGTATGCCGGTGCAGCTGGGCTGTTGCAACGGCCATAACACGAAACTCAACTGCCTTGAGTATCACCGGGACAGCGAGTTTAACCTGGGCACAGAGAATTTTGTTCTTTTGCTTGCCAAGCAGGATGAGATCGTGGACGGTGTTTTGGATACTGCTAAGGTCAAGGCCTTCTGGGTGCCTGCCGGTGTGATGATCGAGTGCTATGCAACTACGCTGCATTACGCGCCCTGCCACGCAGACCCTACCAAGGGCTTTAAGATGCTGGTGGCCCTGCCCAAAGGCACGAACACCAAAAAGCCGGATATTACACCTAAGTCCTGGGAAGACGGTCTGTTGAGAGCCAGAAATAAGTGGCTGCTGGCTCATCCGGAATCCTCTGAAGCAAGCAGTGGCTGCTATGTGGGCTTGACCGGTGAGAATATCGATATTGCCGGGGATTTGTAATGTATAACTTTAAAGCGCCCATCGGGTTCTACCGATGGGCGCTTCTGCGTTTTAGTCCTGATAATCAAATTCTGTTATCAGCTCGTTTGTTGCTTTACTGTAAAGTTTGCCGTCTTTTGAATAGAAATACTTGTTTTGCTCTGAACAGGTAATGTACACAACAGGGAGATAATATGTAACTGTTCCGTCTGTATTAATGTGTGGATAATAGCATCCGGAAAGTACGAATGAGAGATCACGGATGTTTTTTCCAATTACGAGTCGGAAGGGAAGTTCGACGATTTTATATTCTTTGAAATCTTCGGCATCTCTATGGAAAACGGTATGATACTTGCTGTTTGTGGGAGCGTTCATGTATATGTCACCTATATCAATGTAAAATGCGGAAGGGCCACCTTGAAATGCTACGGTTCCACCTAAGCCGGTGACGGGAAAACCATTGTAGGTATCGGGAATGACGATTTCCATATTAGGTGTGTATTCCTCGCAAACATAACGACCGACAATGCAGGTTTGCTTGCCTCTACTGATGTGAATATCAAGACCGTTATATTGGGCAAAGTCAGCATGGTAAAATGACATGAAGATAAATAAGGAGAGGGGAATCAGGATCAATATACAAAGAATTACACAGATAGCAATACAGAATGCTCGTTTCATAAGATACACCTCCCTGTAAAATAATAATAACATGGGACGAGGTGCATATCAAGGTGTGATTTTAGGGCTGGAGCAGCGGGGATTTATATGATAGAATGTGCAAATACCTACACGGTTTTCGTCCACATCCTAACGGATGCGTCCGTAAACCGTGGGATTCTCCCACGGGCTAACCAAGTGTCCACCGGACACTTGGTTACATCGCCTTTGGCGATGCCGCCCTTTCGAATCCCAGCGTAGCCATAAAATAAGAGCCACCGAAAGGTGGCTCTTATTTTATGGCGGAGACGGTGGGATTCGAACCCACGTGCGGTTGCCCGCAAACTGATTTCGAGTCAGCCCCGTTATGACCACTTCGATACGTCTCCAAATGACTGGCTTATTATACCAGCCAAGGGGAGAAAAATCAAGTTAATAGGAAAAATACTTGTAAAATACGGGGTAGGCATTGAGAAACTGCTGCAGATTTACCCGGCTGTTGCTGCCAGGGTCTTGGACGGTAAAGTTAGCAGGGGAGAGGTCGCCACCGGTAAAGCCGGTGATCACAACCCAATGCTGCTTTCCGCCAGCGGTCTTTGCACCGAAAAGGACAGGCTTTCCAGCTAAAAGCAGATCCTGGATTTTCTCTAAATAGTTTGCGCCGCCGGTATTTACCTGATAATGGGCGGGCCAATAGACACTGCCATCTTTTGTGTAGCGCAGATTTTTGGCCATTGTATGGGGATAGATCACAGAGCCGGTGCGGTAGGATTCCATCATAGCGATGGCGGTTGTGGCGCAGCCGATCTGGGAAAAGGTTTTCCCGGATGCGCCAATTGTAACATTTGCCCAGCGGCTGTCATACTGCTTGAAGTTGGGAACATTCAGGGCAGCAGAAGGGGAAATGATCGAGCCGGAAAGATATTTTGCGCTGACATAGCCGGTTTTTGTGCCGTGGTACAGGATGCGGCTCCAGCCATTTTGGGTATTTAGTACGATCACTACATCATCCTGGGAAAGCACCCCCTGGATGGAATAAGATGTACCGCGACCCGTTCGAACATTCAAAGCCGATGCAGTTACTTTTGCAGGCGTTCCTTCAATGGGGGTGATGTAATCTGCGTGACAGTAGCCAAAGCGGTTATTGCCGTATTCCACATACCACCAGTTTCCGCTGCGGTGGAGCAGGGTAATGTGGCTGCCCTTGGGGACAGTTGCTACCACCGGATGAGAGGTTGAAGCACCGGAGCGGACATTGATGGGACTATATGTAGTCGTTACTGCACCGGCATAGGAATCCATAGTGGCGGCAGATGCCTGGGCAGCTGCGGCGCATAATAGCAGCAATGCTAAAAATATGGAAAATATTCTCTTTTTCATATCAATCACCTATGTTTTACAAATTTTTGTGTACACATAGTACCATAAAAACATAATTCAGGGAACAGGCCAAATAATGGAAAGGCCGCAGGTCAATCCTGCGGCTTTAGCTTTTCCATAATTTTATCGTAGTTTTCTTTTCGGTGGGGGAACAGACAACGGGAGCAATCCTTAATGCCGTTTTCTGTGTAAGTAAAGTTACCGCCGCAGCGATCGGCTAAAGTATACAGAGGGCAGTAGCAAAACATACAGTTAAAGCTATCCCGGTCTGCGCCTTCGTGGCAGGGGAAATACTCGCAGGCGGTGTGCTGAAAAAATTTATAATTCTCCATAGAAGTCACCTCGTATATGTGCTATAATGAAGATACCGGTCAAAACCGATCCCAGGGGAAGCTGGCTGGCGGATTTTGGATGAAGGTCAGCTTTTTGCCGGTTTCCGGATGGGTAAAGGACAGGCTGTGTGACCACAAAGCAATTTCGCAAGGATCTTCCAGCACCGCATATTTGCGCTCACCAACCAAAGGCAGGTTGCGGCTGGAAAACTGTGCCCGGATCTGGTGGGTCCTGCCGGTGATCAGTTGGATCTTGACTCGGGTAAGGTCATCAGTTGTACCGGTGACCTGATAATTTAAGATGGCCTCCTGTACGCCTTTTCCCGGCTCGTTTACCACATAGGTCTTCCGCTCCTGCTTATTACGCAGCAGCAGGTCCGTAAGTGTGCCGGCAGCGCTTTCCGGCTGGCCGTGAAGCACCGCTAAATATTCCTTATCAAATTCTCCATCCCGGATCTGACGGGATAATTCCGATGCTGCTTTGGCATTTCTTGATAGCACCATAAGTCCGGATACTACCCGATCCAAACGGTGTACCGTGCGGACATCGGCTTTGGGATCGCCCAGCGCCTGGCGAATCAGTTCCGGCATACCGCCGGGCTCGTCGGTAGAAAGCACCCGGGGCGGCTTTATGCAAACGATGATAGAATTATCCTGATAAATAATATCCATAAAGCCCTCCTGTTTTTTTCTTATCCTATCAAAAAAAGAAGTTCTTTTCAAGTGGGGAAAAAGCAGGTATAATAAAAGTATAAAGATGAAAAGGGGGAACTGTTATGAAAAAGATATTGGCATTATTCCTTTGCGTTGTGATGGTGCTGAGCCTGTTTGCCGGCTGCAACCAAAACCCGCAATCTATTGAGCCTGACGCCACGGAGCCGCCTGCCACCGGTGTGGTGGCTACCACCGATGTGGAAGGTTATGAAAAATATCTGAATTATACCCTGAGTGAAGCGGACACGGAAGCTTTCTACGATGCACTGCAGGCTTTGGAGAACTGCCTGCTGGCAGGCTCGGATTGGGAGCGGGCGGAAGCATTGGAAGAACAGCTGGACGAATTGAGCTATTATTTCAACGATCAGCAGAGCATCGCCTATATCCTTATGTCTATGGACGGCGATAATGAGACCTATAGTGATTACTATACAGACAGCACCGCTATTTGGACAGATTTGGTCACCGCTTATAAAAAGACCGCTCGCCGGGTGTATACCTCTGACTCTCCCCTGAAGGAGCAATACTTTGCGGACTGGACAGAAGCAGAGATCCGGGAAATGATGAATTATACCGAGGAAGTTGCTACGCTTGAAAAGCGCAATGCGGAGATCCTGGTGGAGTTCCGGGCGCTGGATGAAGGGACTATGGAATCGGATATGATCCCCCTTTACCGGGAGATGGTGCTGAATAATAACCGCATTGCGCAGATTGCAGGTTATAATAACTATTATGAGTATGCTTATGAGCTGCGTTACAGCCGGGATTATGAGCCCGGTCAGGTGCAGCTGGTAAGAGATTATGTGGCCGAGTATGTGGCGCCTGCTTTCCCTGGTGTGATGAACAAGACCATTTCTCTTATTGGCGGCCTGGAGGATGCGCAGATGAATGCCATTTCTGAACTGCTTTTCCAAAAAGACTTTGACACGCTCTCTGTAAACTATGTGGAAGAATATCTGAACACGCTGCCCGTTTCTGCAAGGGAATCGATGCAAAAGATGTTCTTGGAATCCAGAGCGGTTTTTGCAAATAATGCCAGCGCCCACGAAGGCGCATTCACCACCGCTGTGGGTGAAGGCCTGATGTGTTATTTTGGCCCCGGTTATCAAGGCACTTCCACCGCTATCCACGAGCTTGGTCACTTCTATGCCCTGGATTACTTCCTGAAGGTCAATCCGGATATGAATGCCATTTCCCTGGATCTGGCGGAAGTCCATTCTCAGGGCAACGAGTGGCTTTTCACCGGCTACCTGAAGGATATTCTGGATGAGGAAACTTATGAAACCCTTGTCTATTACCGGATGTATGAAAATATGGCGGGTATCCTGGTGCAGGTATGTGTGGATGGCTTTGAGGAGCTGGTCTATACCCACCCTGATGTGGCAAGTCTGACAGAAGAAGACTTTGAGGCTCTGATGGAGCAGGTGTGCGAAGATTACGGCGGAATCGACTTCTTTGAAAAGAATGTTACGGATATTCAGTGGTACTGGCGAATGGTGGTGCTGGAAAGCCCGGTTTACTACATCAGCTATGCAGTATCCTGCATCGCGGCCCTGGACATCTATTTCGAATGTATGGAAGATTACGACGAGGCGATGGCCACATACTGCGCGCTGGTGGAGCAGGTGGATGAAGAAGGCGGATTTTTAAGCAATCTGCAAAGAGTGGGCCTGCACGGACCCTTTGAGCCGGATGTGTATGAGGCGCTTGCAGACCTGGAAAAATAACGCAGAAATAATGGCGAAAAAGTAAAAATAGTATTTGACAAATGGGATAAATGACTATATAATAGTCAAGCACGATTACGAGGAGGGGGATACTATGCTTTTAGGACTCCGTCAGATTATGGACAGTCCCGGCGCGTCTGTTTCCTTTTCCGTAAGTGTAGATCTGAGCGATCTTCAGTATGGCAACTGCTATCCGGTGTCTGAGCCGGTTCTTGCCAGCGGTACGGTGCGTAACACCGCTGGTGTGCTGGTGATGACAGGTAAGCTCACTACGCGCCTGCACGGTGTGTGTGACCGGTGCGCCTCTGCATTTGAACAGGATCTTGAGATCCCCATCGATGTGGTGCTGGTGCATGAGCTGGCCGATGAAGAGAACGAAGATGAGTGGGTGTTTCCTCTCGTGGAGGACAGCGCTGATTTGGATGATATTATTCGCACGGTGTTCGTGCTGAATATGGATTCCAAGCTGCTGTGCAAACCCGATTGTAAAGGTTTATGCTGCCGCTGCGGTAAGAACCTGAACGACGGAAAGTGCGATTGCCAAAAAGAGTTAGACCCGCGTTTTGCTGCTTTACGGCAGCTTCTCGATAAGTAAAACAACGAATGCTGTCAAAGCAGTTTGACCAAGGAGGTGTCAACCATGGCTGTTCCTAAGTGTAAAGTGTCCAGCGCCCGTCGCGATAAGCGCCGTGGCTCCAACTGGAAGCTGTCTGCCCCCAGCGTGGCAGTTTGCTCCAAGTGCGGCGAGCCCGTCATGCCCCACAGAGCTTGCAAGGCTTGCGGCAACTACAATGGCCGTCAGGTTCTGAATGCCAAGGCTGACTAAGGCAAGGAAATGCGAAAGCGAGAGGAAGGCGGAAGCCTTCCTCTTTTCCTTTTTCCGGGGAAGCGGAGCCTTCCCCGGAAAAAGGAAAAGACTATTCTATATCGCAAACCGTGAAGTGGATGTAAAAGTTGTATGAACTGGCATAATTTTCATTGATTTGCGTTACAATTTATGTAATAATAAGCGTTAGTAAATAACGACTACATACAAGGTTTCAAGCAGATAAGGAGGCGTTTTTATGGCAAAGCCTTTGGTAGCCATCGTGGGCAGACCCAACGTTGGCAAATCTATGCTTTTTAATAAGCTCACCGGACACAGAACTTCCATCGTGGAGGATACCCCCGGTGTGACCCGTGACCGCATTTACGGCGACTGCGAGTGGTGCGGACGGAACTTTTCTCTGGTGGATACCGGTGGTATCGAGCCGGGAACGGATAGCGATATGCTGAAGTTTATGCGCCGTCAGGCGGAGATCGGCATTGAACTGGCGGATTGTATCGTTATGGTGACGGATGTGCGTTCCGGTGTGACCGCAGCGGATCAGGATGTGGCGACGATGCTTCGCAAGTCCGGCAAGCCTGTGGCATTGGCGGTGAATAAGTGCGATTCCATCGGCCCGGTCAACCCCGATGTGTATGAGTTCTACGGCCTGGGTATTGGCGATTTGTTTGAGGTTTCCGCTGTTCACGGTCACGGAACTGGCGACCTGCTGGATTGGTGTTTGGAGCAGTTCCCTGACGAAGAGGAAGAAGAGGAAGAAAGCGACATTATTAAAGTCGCTATTGTGGGCAAGCCCAATGTGGGCAAGTCCAGCTTGCTCAACCGCATTTTGGGCGAAGAGCGGGTGATCGTGTCCAACATTGCCGGCACGACCCGGGATGCTATCGACTCGGAATTTGAAAATGAGACCGGTAAATATTGCTTCATCGATACTGCCGGTATGCGCCGCAAGAGCAAGGTGGATGACCTTATTGAGAAGTATTCCAATATGCGTACCATCAATGCCATCGAGCGGGCAGATGTGTGCCTGATCCTGGTAGATGCCAATGACGGTGTTACCGAGCAGGATACCAAGATCGCAGGCTTGGTTCACGAAGCGGGCAAGGCTGCCATCATCGGGGTGAACAAGTGGGATGCGGTGGAGGACAAGGAAACCAATACCATGCGGGATAAGGAAGCCGGTGTCCGTGGTGGCCTGAGCTATATGACCTATGCCCCTGTGGTGTTCCTGTCTGCCCTCACCGGTCAGCGGGTGGATAAGCTGTTCCAGGTCATTCAGGACGTGTTTAAGCAGAATACCAGCCGTATCACTACCGGTGCGCTGAACAGCGTCCTGGCGGATGCTACCGCCCGTGTGCAGCCCCCTACGGATAAGGGCCGCCGCCTGAAGATTTATTATATGACCCAGGCCGGCACAAAGCCGCCCCATTTCGTTATTTTCTGCAACGATGCCCGGCTGTTCCATTTCTCTTATCAGCGGTATTTGGAAAATCAGATCCGGGAGGTCTTTGGCTTACAGGGTACGCCTGTGCGTATCACCATTCGCCAGAAGGGCGATAAGGAGGAGTAACCTATGTGGTTTTCCATTTTGATCGGTGTGCTGGTTTGCTATTTTCTCGGCAATCTCAACGGCGCAGTTTTGATATCTGCGATGCTGCATGACGATGTACGAAGCCACGGCAGCGGCAATGCGGGTCTGACGAATTTTATCCGCAATTACGGTGCCGGCAGAGGAATTTACGTGATCTTTATCGATGCAGGTAAGGCGGCCCTGGGCTGCGTGGCCATGAGCCTTTTTATGGCGCCTTATGGTATGGGGTTTGCCGGACTGGTCATTGGCGGTGCCGCAGTTATGGTGGGCCATATGTTCCCTGTGCTGTTGGCATTTCGGGGCGGTAAGGGCATCCTCAGCGGCTTATTTGTGGCGCTGTGTGTGGACTGGCGCATTGCGCTTTTGATTCTGGCGGTTTTTGCTGTGGTCTATTTTGCTACAAAGTACGTTTCCTTAAGCTCCGTTTTGGCTGCGTTGGCATTCTCTGTGTCTTTTGCCCTGCTTTATTATCATGATCTTGCAGTAATGATTCCCGGTGTTTGCGTTGGATTGCTGGCAATATTTATGCATAGAGCCAACATTGTCAGGCTGTTGAAAGGGCAGGAGCGGAAGACCGACCTGTTCAGCCGGGGCAAGCAAGTATGAAGGCTGCAGTGATCGGAAGCGGCGGCTGGGGTACTGCCCTGGCTATGCAGCTTTGTAAAAACGGACACAGGGTAAGCCTGTGGTCTCACAATGAAGAAAAAGCGCAGCAGATGGTGCGCACCCGCCATAACCCGATGCTATGTGGCGTGACCTTGCCGGATAACCTGCATATTACCGGTGATGATACCTGTGTGCAGGATTGCGACCTGATTGTTATTGCTTGTCCTTCCGTGCATATCCGCTCGGTAACAGAGCGTGTTGCTGCGTATATCCCTGATAGGGCGGTGATCGCTTCTGCTACAAAAGGCATCGATTTTGAAAGCCTTATGCGGATGAGCCAGATCGTGGAGGATATTACCGGCAAAAAGACGGTAGCTCTTACCGGCCCAAGCCACGCAGAAGAGGTGGCAAGGGGCATTCCTACCGGCTTGCTTGCTGCCTGCCCGGAAAAGGAGCTGGCTGAATTTGTGCAGGATGCCTTTATGTCAGATACCCTGCGGGTATATACCAGCCCGGATGTGGTAGGCGCAGAGCTTGGCGGTGCGCTGAAAAATGTCATCGCTTTGTGCGCCGGTGTTATTGAAGGCATGGGTTATGGGGATAATACAGGTGCTATGCTTGCTACCCGTGGCCTTACAGAGATCGCAAGGCTGGGTGTGGCTATGGGCGCGAAGAAGGAGACCTTTGCCGGTCTTGCCGGTATCGGTGATCTGATCGTTACCTGTACATCCCGCCATTCCCGCAATCGCTCGGCTGGTGTGCTCATTGGCTCCGGTGTACCGGTTAAAGCAGCTATGGAGCGGATCGGCGCGGTGGTGGAAGGCTACTATGCAGCCAAATCTGCTATGGCGCTGGCGAAACGCTGCCAGGTGGAAATGCCCATTACTGCTGCAGCTTACGCGGTGCTTTATGAAAACATACCCGTAGAGCAGGTGGTTCATGAACTGCTGCTGCGGCAGCGCCGTCCGGAATCGGAGGATGCCGGTTGGCTGTAAAGAATATAAGCGGGCTTTATGCCCGCTTTTTCTGAAAGGAAGATCCAATGTTAGAACTGAAAAACATTCATAAGAATTATGATGCCGGCGTCAACGAAGTCCGGGCGCTGCGGGGTATTGACCTGCAATTTCGCAAAAGCGAATTTGTAGCCATCCTTGGCCCTTCCGGCTGCGGTAAGACCACCATGCTCAATATCATTGGCGGTCTTGACCAGTATACTGCCGGTGACCTGGTGATCAACGGCCGTTCCACCAAGGGCTATACGGACCGGGATTGGGATGCTTACCGTAATCACAGCGTTGGTTTTGTGTTCCAAAGCTACAACCTGATCCCTCACCAAAGCGTTTTAAGTAATGTGGAGCTGGCGTTGACTTTGTCCGGTGTGGACAGAAAGCAACGGCGGCAGCGGGCAAAGCAGGCTCTGGAGCAGGTGGGCTTGGGTGATCAGCTGCGAAAAAAGCCCAGCCAGATGTCCGGCGGTCAGATGCAGCGTGTGGCTATTGCCCGGGCCTTGGTAAATAACCCGGATATCATTTTGGCTGACGAGCCCACCGGCGCTTTGGATACAGAAACCAGCGTGCAGGTTATGGAGATCCTGAAGCAGGTGGCAAAGGACCGGCTGGTGATTATGGTCACCCATAACCCGGAGCTGGCTCAGACCTATGCCACCCGCACCATCCGGATGCTGGATGGCAAGATCATCGATGACTCTGCGCCCCTTTCCCAGGAGGAGCTGGAGCAGCTGCGCCAGGAGGATGAAAAGATAAAGGGCAAGAAAATCAAAAAGCCTTCTATGTCTTTGTTTACTTCCTTTAGCCTTTCTCTTAAAAACCTGATCACCAAGAAGGGAAGAACAACCCTGACTTCCTTTGCCGGCTCTATTGGCATCATTGGTATTGCCCTTATTTTTGCGGTGTCCCAGGGTACTACCAACTATATCCAGGCCGTGCAGGAGGATACCCTGGCATCTTACCCCCTGACCCTCTCTGCCAGCACCACGGATATCACCAGCCTGATGTCTGCCTTTATGGATGAGCGCACTTCGGAAGACCGGATCCACGAGTTGGACGGTGTGTATTCCAAGAGTATGCTGGCAGATATGGTCAACGCCATGAATAATATGGAATCGGTGGATAACGACCTGCGGTCCTTTAAGGCCTATATGGAAGCGGATTTAAACGATCCCAACAGCACCTCCGGCCTGGCAGGGGCGCTGTCCGGTGTGCAGTATACCTACGATTTTGATCTGCAGGTTTATACCAAGAATGTGGATGGCAAGGTAGTGTATTCTGATACCCAATCCTTGCTCATGGATGCCATCAAGAACAATATGGGTATGGATATGTCTGCCATGCTTTCTATGCAGGATCAGATGTCCGGCGCAGGTACGCAAATGATGACCGGCCGTATGCGGCTTTGGAATCAGATGCTCAGCGGTATGGACGGCAGCCTGATCAGCCCTGTGCTGCAAAACCAGTATGATGTGGTTAAGGGCAGATGGCCCGCTGCTTATAATGAGATCGTACTGGTGGTGGATCAAAATCACGAGCTGGATGATTTGACCCTTTATGCATTGGGCCTTATTTCCGAAGAGGAGATCAACGAGATCTTTTCCTCTGCTATGGACGGCACATCTGTGGAGAACACCCAAAAGCACTGGAGTTATGAGGAAATCATGAACACCGCTTTCCGGGTGGTGCTGACTCCGGATTGCTTTGCAAAGGATGAGACCACAGGGCGCTATATCGACCTGCGGGAAACGGATGCAGGCCTGCGTTACCTCTATGATAACGGTATCGACCTGAAGATCACCGGCATCATTTGCCTGAAGGAGGATGCGGGCAGCCGTATGCTCTCCGGCTCTATCGGCTACACGGTGGCTTTGACCGAATACCTGGTGGAAAATGCCCAGGATTCCGATGCTATTGGCGCCCAGCTGGATTCTCCCACAAAGGATATCTTCACCGGAAAGCCCTTCCGGGAAAATACCGGTAACTTGTCTCAGGAAGAGAAAAAGACCCAGTTTATCCATTATGTAGATTCGCTGTCTGACGAAATGAAGGCAGAGACCTATCTGCGAATCCTCAGCGTGCCCGATCCTGCAGAGTTGTCTAATCAGCTGGATGCCATTATGGCACAGGTAACCAGGGAAGAGATGGAGCTGGTGATGGTGCAGGCTATGTGCCAGCAGATGGGCATCAGCGAAAGCGATGCTCAGGGCTATGCCACATCCATGAGCCAGGAGGAGCTGGAGCAGATGTACCGGGAGATGGCAACTATGCAGATCCGCGTCCGTATGGAAACTGCGGTGCGGCAGCAGATGTCCCATATTCCAGTGGCGCAGCTTGCAGCGATGCTGGATGGGGCTATGGAAGGATATTCTTTGGAGCAGTATGACCTTTATTATGACGAGGTGACAGATTTCTCTGAAAGCACGCTGGAAGAAAATCTTCGGGAGCTTGGTCACGCAGACCTGGATGACCCGGCTACCATTAACCTCTATGCCAATACCTTCCAGCATAAGGATGTGATCGAAGCCTTCATTGCCGGTTATAATGGGCAGGTGGATGAGCTTTATAAGATTCAGTACACCGATGTGGTGGGCCTGATGATGTCCGCTGTGACCACCATTATTGATGCCATCACCTATGTGCTGATCTCGTTTGTGGCCATTTCTTTGGTGGTATCCTCCATTATGATCGGTGTGATCACCCTCATTAGCGTGCAGGAGCGCACCAAGGAGATCGGCATCCTGCGTGCCATCGGCGCGTCCAAGGGTAATGTTTCCAGTATGTTTACCGCAGAAACGGTGCTTATCGGTCTGGCGGCGGGCATATTGGGTGTTGGTGTCACTTACCTTGCCTGTATTCCCATCAATGCAGTGATCGAGAGCCTGACCGGGCTTTCCAACCTGCAGGCACATCTGCCTGCCAATGTGGCGGTGATTTTGGTGCTGATCAGCGTTCTGCTGACTCTGATTTCCGGTATTATACCGTCAAGAAGCGCAGCAAAGAAAGATCCTGTTGTGGCATTGCGAACGGAGTAAATAAAGAGCCGGCTTTTGCCGGCTCTTTTCACAATATATTGTGCTTTTAAGGCAAGTTGCCCAAAAATATTGTCAATATTTGGTGGTTTTATTCATAGACAAAATTGGCCTCATTTGGTATAGTGTGTATGGCATAAAATTATGCTTATTTTAAGGAGGAAATGAAAAATGAACATGAAGAAACTGCTTGCTCTTGTTCTGGCTGCTGTACTGTGCCTGTCTGTATTCGCAGGCTGCCAGCAGACCGAAACTGAGCCCCAGATTGTTGCTCCCGAGCCCATTGCTACCTTTGAGGGCGACGAGCTGGTTATTGTTTACACCAGTGACGTTCACAACGGTTACGAGCGTACAGATGAGCGTATGGGTTACGCAGCTCTGGCTGACTATGTCAAGAAGCTGGAGGCTCAGGGTAAGAATGTCCTGATCATGGACGGCGGCGATGCCATTCAGGGCGAGGCTGTTGGTACGCTGTCCAAGGGTAAGTACCTGGTTGAGCTGATGAACAAGGTCGGCTACGATCTGGCTGTTCCCGGCAACCACGAGTTTGACTTTGGTATGGACACCTTCCTGGATCTGGCAAAGAATGTTGCTGAATATGATTATGTCAGCTGCAACTTTACGGATATGGAAGGTAACCCCGTATTCGATGCTTACAAGACCGTTAAGGTTGGCGAGAAGACTGTTGCTTTCGTTGGCATCACCACTCCCGAGACCTTCACCAAGTCCACCCCCACTTATTTCCAGGATGCTGAAGGCAACTATATCTACAGCTTCTGCGAAGGCAACAACGGTCAGGATCTGTACGATGCTGTACAGAAGGCTATCGACGATGCTAAGGCAGCCGGCGCTGACTATGTTGTAGCAGTTGGCCACCTGGGTATTGACGGCGAGAGCTCTCCCTGGACCTCCAAGGAAGTGATTGCCAATACCACTGGCTTGGTTGCTTTCCTGGACGGCCACTCCCATTCTCTGATCCACGGCCAGGCTGTTGCTGACAAGGCCGGCAAGCCTGTTACTCTGGTAGGCGCCAGCACCAAGCTGGAGAAGTTTGCAGTTGTTTCCCTTAACTGCAACATCGGCTCTACTACTGTGCAGATGATCAAGGAGCATGCTGAAGACGATGCTACCATCCTGGCTGCAGTTGAAGAGATCTCCAGCGGCCTGAATGATCTGTTGAGCGAAGTTGTTGCTACCACTGAGGTTGATCTGATCACCCACGATGCTGATGGCAACCGTATCATCCGTAAGCAGGAAACCAACCTGGGCGACCTGTGCGCAGATGCTTACCGCACGCTGCTGGGCGCTGATGTTGCCTTCGTTAACGGCGGCGGTGTCCGTCAGACCATCAAGGCCGGCAATGTGACCTACGGTGATATCATTGCTGTGCATCCCTTCAACAACATGGCTTGTATGGTAGAAGTCAAGGGTCAGGTCATCCTGGATGCTCTGGAGCTGGCTTACTCCGCTCTGCCCGGTGAGAGCGGCGGCTTCCTGCACGTTTCCGGTCTGACCTGTGAGGTCGATACTTCCATTGCTTCCACTGTGGTTACCGACGATAAGGGCGCATTCCAGGAAGTTTCCGGCGCACGCCGTGTTTCCAATGTAATGATCGGTGGCGAGCCCATCGACGCTGAGAAGACCTACACCGTAGCTTCCCACAACTTCATGCTGAAGTCCGGTGGCGACGGCTACGCAATGTTCCTGGGCAGCAAGCTGCTGGTCAACGAGCTGATGGTGGACAACCAGGTCCTGATCACTTATATCAAGGATACCCTGGGCGGCACTGTTACTGCTGAAGCTTACGGCGAGGCTGCTGGCCGTATCGTGATCAAGTAATTTTCCTATAAAGAAACAGGGCATCTTTTGATGCCCTGTTTTTGCGTTTGCAAACTGCTGTTGCGTAAATTCCAGCTCCTGTTGGTTGCAATGCTACCGAATTGTGTGATATAATCGCGACAAAAGGAGGCGGCAATATGAACTTTGCAGAACGTATTTTGTATTGCAGGAAAAAGGCACTGCTTTCTCAAGAAGAACTGGCAAACAAGCTGGGTGTTTCCCGTCAGGCAGTCAGCAAATGGGAAACAGGGGAGTCGATCCCGGATATGAATAATCTGGCTGCGTTGGCGGAGATCTTTCAGGTTTCTTTGGATTGGCTTATCAAGGGTGAAGAGAAACAGCCCTGTGAGGAAGCCCCTAAGGGCAAAGCGCCTTTTGAAGAAAGGCTGCCTAAATTCCTTGGGAATATGGTAAAGCGATTTGGTTGGCTTGCCGGTGTTCGTATGGCTATTGCCGGTGCGATGTTCCTTTTTGTGGGCGTTATCGCTAATGTGAGCGTAAAGAGTATGTTTTCCAATAGGGGCGGTTTTGCCGGCTCGTTTTTTGAGGAACAGTTCAGTAGTTTTGCACAGAATAATCCGGTAACAGTTATGTCCTATTTTATTATGGGGTTGGGCATAGTTATTTTGGTGTGCGGTGTTGTACTTACTATTGTGCTGAAAAAGAAAAGTAAAGAATAAAATGACCCGGTATCCAAAAAGGATACCGGGTTTAATTTGCTTATTCAGCTTCTTCTTCGAAGTCTTCTTCAACGGTCTCGTCTGCTTCCTCACCGCATTCGCAGCAGCACTCGCAATCGCAGTCTTCTTCATCGCAGCAGCAATCGCAATCACAATCGCAGCAGCAATCCATACCCAGCATCTTCTTGGCCCAGGCTACGATCTTATCACCGTAGGTGGCTACTACATAAACCACACCGGCAATGGCGGCCAGCGCTGCAAGGACCTTCAAAATGGTTGTAAAAACTTTCATAGTATATACCTCCTTAAAGCTTATATATAAAGTATAACCAATGGAAAAGAAAAAAGCAATAAGAAAATTACAGGTAACCGTACATACCCCGCACGCTCACTTCACCGGAGCTGACGGTGATGATGCGCTTGTCATTAAGCTGCGCGATCAGGCCACCGTCCGGGTCAATGTCCAAAGCTGTGGCAAACAGTTCATCTTCACCGCGTAGGATGCGGATGGACTTATTTAGCGTCATACAGTCCTTTTTATATCGCTGCATAATATTTTCTTTTTCTGTAAGTAGGATGCCGGAAAGCTCCCGGAGAGATACCATCAGCTGCGCAGCCAGCTGGGCAGGGGAGACGGATTTTCCGTAAGCTGCCCGGATGGAGGTAGCCATATTCTGCAGCTGTTCAGGAAAGTCGGTTATCTCCTGCAGACAGTTGATACCAATACCCACGATGGCATAATTTACAAGGCTTGTTTTTGGGTCAACAGAAAGCTCCGTCAGGATGCCTCCCAGCTTTTTGCCCCCGGTGACAAGATCGTTGATCCACTTGACCTGCGGTCTGGTGCCGCAAAGCTTTTCTACTGCGTCACAGGCGGCAACCGCTACGGCGCAGGTCAGGTGCATAAGCTGCTCAGCAGGGCAGTTGGGCCGCAGTATCAGGGAAAAATACAGGCCGCTGCCATCCGGGCTGTGGAAGCTGCGACCCATACGGCCTTTGCCACCGGTTTGGCTGCCGGCAATACACACAGTGCCTTCCGGAGCGCCTTGCTCTGCAAGAAGCTTTGCCTGAACATTGGTAGAATCGGTTACTATGTAGTAATGGATGTGTTCTGCCCAAGGGTGACCCTTGGGCAGATGAGATAAGATATGTTCTTTCATAGTGTTTATTCGATGTCGCTGAGCACTTCTTCAGGCGGCTGCTCCAGAATTTCCGGATGGTACATGATCCGCTTAAAGTGCTTGAAGAAGGCTGCGTAGTAGAAGCCGTCCACAATGCGCTCATCCATAGTGAATTTACAGTCTAAGTACTTTCTCTGCACAACAGAGCCGTCCTCCTGCACTTCCAAAGCTCTGCGCTTGCAGCCAAAGGAGCCGAACAGGGGCATATTGCCGAAGTTATACAGATGGTGGTAAATGGGGGGGATACCCAAAGAACCCATAGAGGTGAAGAAAACAGAGCCGTGGAAGGGGCTGACTTCCAGCAGGAAACGGGGCAGCAGACCAAAGTAGTCTAAGGTCCGCAGCAGCCACACAGTGAACTTCAGGAACAGACCCGGGATCATCAGCAGGGCGTGAGCGGTCTTGTCAAAGTCAGAATCCAGGGGGGTGTTCTTAACTTCTTCAATGGCGGCATTTACCTTGTTGTAAACATCTTCAATGGTGTCCCGGGGGGTCAGATGAACTTTGATGAGAGATTCGGGGGAATCCGTGGACATTTCTTTTTTGATGGTCATACAGAACTGCAGATCGTTTCCACGGGAGAAGATCTTTTGGCCGCTGATGAAGCGATTAATAGCAGGGTACTTGCACACTGCCCGGCAGTAGCAAGCCAGCAGCACGTGCATAAGACCAAAGTTGGTCATACCCTCCCGGCGCTTTTGCCGGATGTAGCGCTCCACATGGGTGATCTCAAAGGATTCAGAGAACAGGTTGGTAGCGTCATTACGCTGACCCATAATATAGGGAGATACCTGATTCATAGGCGGCTCGGTACGGATGCGGCGGCCGTCAGGTCGGTCACCCCAGGTGGGATGGTACTCGCCCAGGGGATGGCGATGGATGGCAAACACCGTGAGGATCAGGCCTAAGGTCATCAGGCAATCTGCCAATGCGGCCTGATAATTGCCAAGGCCGGCAAAGGTTTCTGTTCCCATAATGAATGCCTGATAATTGCCTGCCATCAGAAGATTTCTGTGCAGATAGCACAGGGCTGTAATGGGAACAAGGAAGATGATGGGCAGCAGCCAGGTCAGGCTTGCCTTTTCAGAGGTGATCTGGGTGTAGAGAACGGCGCAGAAGATAAGGACAGCGGCATACAGAATGGTGATCATAATGTCGTAGGTCCAGAAATCCACTGCAGAGAATACAAAGAAATAGTAAAGGCCGATCAGCCAAACGGGAATGGCGGTTTTGTAAAAACGCTCCTTACCGCTGATCAAGGTGACTGCGGCATACAGCAGGGAAGCTGCGATGGGCAGGAAAATTTGGCACCACCAGTCGGCTCCTTCCTTACCGACGATCATAATGCGGGCCACTGCCGAGCTTACCATGCAAAGGGCCATCAGCCAGGTCAGCACATTTTTCTTGCTGACGAAAAGTCTTGTTTTGTTTTCCATAACGCTTCCAGTATAACAAGAAATGACAAAAATAGCAACTAAAAAATCGCAGAGCGATTAAGCTCTGCGATTTATTAAATCATTTTTCTGATTGCTGCAATATGCTCCGGGGTAGTGCCGCAGCAGCCGCCCAAGAGGGTTGCGCCCATTTGCTTGCAGGCGAAAAGGGTGTTTGCAAAGGCATCTGCACCCATAGAATATTGGGCAATACCATCTTTGCCGATTACCGGATCACCGGCATTGGGCTTGCATACCAGCGGCCCTTTTACCCATCTGCGCAGGCGGCTTACAAGACCGGGGAGCAGCTGGCTTGCAGCTACGCAGTTAAAGCCAACGGCCACTGCGCCGGCCTTTTCCAGCTCCTGCAAAATAGGAGCGGCATCTGTACCGGAGTATAGAGCGCCATCCGGCTGCATTGTAAAGGTATACAGTACGCTCTCGGCGCCTTCTAATTCGGCAGCGGTCATAATGGCTTCTGCTTCTAAGGGGTACATCAGGGTCTCGGCAGCTAAAAAGTCCGCACCGCCGTCCATAAGACCTTTGATCTGCCGACGGTAGCAATCCACCATCAGGTCAAAATTGCTTTCGTCAAAGCTATCGATAAATGCTGCCATAGTGGTCAGGTCACCGGCAACCATAGCGTTTCCGGCAACGCTGCGGCTTAAAGCCACTAACTGCGCGTTGATCTTTTCTGTTTGGCTGTCTAACCCTGCCTGCTTTAATCCCAAAGGCTGAGCCTGAAAGGTGGGGGCATAAAGCACCTGGGAGCCGGCCTCCACATACTGCCGTTGCAGATCAGTGAGAACACAGGGATTTTGCAAGATCCACGCTTCTGCGCATACGCCCAGGGGCATACCGGCTTTGCGCAAATTAGAGCCGGTAGCGCCATCTAATAGGCGCAAGCCATCGGCAATTCGTTTTGAGAAATCCGCTCTTGTCAGCACTTTTATCACCTCTTTTTATTTCATTATAAACAATATTTTTCATTTTGCAACCGGATTGACGAATGTATTCTAATATGCTATGATAAGCCTATCTTTTTGAAAAAAGGAGAAGGTAAAATGAAAAAGTCTGTTTTAAGAGAATATGCAAAGCTCATCGTCCGGGTGGGCGGCAATGTGCAAAAGGGTCAGGAGGTTATGATCCACGCAGATCTGGACCAGCCTGAATTTGTCCACATGGTAGTGGAAGAGGCTTATAAGGCAAAGGCCAAGAAGGTCATTGTGGAATGGAACTATCAGCCTCTGGGCAAGACCCATGTGCGTTATCAGTCTGTCAAGACCCTGGGCACGATCCCCCAGTGGAATGTTGAGCGTCTGAAGCATATGGTTGATGTAAAGCCCTGCCGCATCCACCTGATCTCCGAAGATCCCGATGGTCTGAAGGGTATGAATATGGCAAAGCAGGCTAAGGGTATGCAGATGCGTTACCCCATTATGAAGCCTTATATTGACCAGCTGGATGGCGCCCAGCAGTGGTGTATCGCTGCTGTTCCCGGTGCTGCCTGGGCAAAGAAGGTGTTCCCCGGCCTGCGTACCAGCGTAGCTATGGAAAAGCTGTGGGAAGCTATTTTGTACACCTCCCGTGTGAACGGTGATGCCATCAAGGCTTGGGAAGAGCACAATGCTAATCTGAAGGCTCGCTGCGATTACCTGAACAGCCTGGGCATCGATAAGCTCCATTATACTGCCGACAACGGCACTGACTTTACTGTTGGTATGATCCCTGAAGCCCGGTTCTGCGCCGGTAAGGAAGTGACCAAGGATGGTGTTGGCTTTAATCCCAACATTCCTTCTGAAGAAGCTTTCATCTCTCCCAAGAAGGGTGAGGCAGAGGGTATCGTGTATTCCACCAAGCCCCTGTCCTATCACGGTCAGCTGATCGAGAACTTCTCCATCCGCTTCGAGGGCGGTAAGGCTGTGGAAGTCAAAGCTGAAAAGGGCGAAGAGGTGCTCAAGACCATGATCGCCATGGACGAAGGCGCTGCCTACCTGGGCGAGTGCGCCCTTGTGCCGCAACAGAGCCCCATCTGCCAGAGCGGTATTCTGTTCTACAATACTTTGTTCGATGAAAATGCTGCCTGCCACCTGGCTCTGGGTCGCGGCTTCTCCGATACCATTGAGGATCATCACAATAAGTCCCTGGAAGAGATCACCGCTTTGGGTGTGAATGAGTCCATGATTCACGAGGACTTCATGATCGGCTGCGATACCATGAACATCGATGCCATCACCCGGGACGGCAAGACCGTTGCTATTTTCCGTAACGGTAACTGGGCATTTTAAGCGGAAAACTTACTTTATAAAAAGTTTTCATTTTTCGTAAAAAACACTTGCATTTATGAAATGTATGTGTTATCATATTCGAGCGATTAAATGATTGCTAGGGTAATTATGCCCTTTTAGCTTACGAGAAAGAGGTGAACGACATGAGAGAAGGCATCCATCCTAACTACGAACAGACCACCATTCGCTGCGCCTGTGGCAACGTCTTTACGACCGGTTCCACCAAGAAGGACATCCGCGTTGAAATCTGCTCTAAGTGCCACCCTTTCTATACCGGCAAGCAGAAGCTGGTTGACACCGGTGGACGTGTTGATCGTTTCAATAAGAGATTTGGTATTAAGTAAAATAAAAAATCCGTACCGTTTTCTGGTACGGATTTTTTGTTTTACTTGTTTATTATAATTTATATGATACTTGCGTAAAAGCGTATCTGTGTGTTATACTTATAAAGATGGGAAACTATACCCTTTTGGAGGGATTATGGAAGGTAATTTTGACGAAAAAGTACAAGAGCGGGCGGTGCTTGTGGGCCTGAATGCAGATTGCTTTACAAAGGAGCAGACTGCTACGGATGAGACCTTGGAGGAGCTGGAAGCGCTCTTGGAAACTGCCGGCGGTTTTTGCACCGGTAAGATGCTTCAAAACCGTCACGCGCCGGATTCTCACAGCTTTATTGGTGAAGGTAAGGCACAGGAGGTAAGGATGCTGGTGGAGGCTACGGAATCCACCATGGTTATTTTCGATAATGAGCTTTCTCCCGGTAATATCCGGGCATTGGAAGATATTTTGGGTGTGACCGTCTTGGATCGCAGCGCTCTTATTTTGGATATTTTTGCCCAGCGGGCAAAGACCAGAGAGGGCCGGCTGCAGGTGGAGCTTGCCCAGTATAAGTATTTGCTGCCCCGGCTGTCTGGTATGGGTGTGAGCCTTTCTCGTCAGGGCGGCGGTATCGGCACCCGTGGACCCGGTGAAACCAAGCTGGAATCTGACCGGCGGCACATCCGGGAGCGGATCGCCCGGCTGCAGACAGAGCTGGAGCAGGTGCGGCAGGTGCGGGGTGTTCAGCGCCAGCGGCGGATGAAAAATTCCGTGCCGGTGGTTGCCATCGTTGGCTATACCAACGCAGGCAAATCCACCCTTTTAAATCACCTGACGGATGCGGGAATCCCTGCTAATAACCGTTTGTTTGATACCCTGGATACCACTTCCCGCCAGCTATCTGTTTCTGATACTTTGGATGTGGTGCTGTCGGACACCGTTGGTTTTATCGCCAAGCTGCCCCACCATCTGGTAGATGCTTTCCGGGCAACCCTGGAAGAACTGGAATATGCTGACCTTTTGCTACACGTGATCGACGCATCCGATCCTAACCGGGAAGAGCATATCGCGGTGGTGGACAAGCTGATTTCCAAGCTCGCCAAGCCGGGCACAAGCGTGCTGCGCTGCTATAACAAGGTAGACCTTGTAAGCCGGGAGGATATCCCCATTGGGGAAGATGTGGTGGCTCTGTCTGCCAAGACCGGACAGGGAACAGAAAACCTCTTAAAGGCCATTGAAAAGGCTTTGGGCCATAGCCGCCATCATATTCAGGTGATGCTGCCTTATTCCATGGGCGGTATGGTGGAAACGCTGCACAACAGCGCCCAGGTGCTGGGTGTGGATTACACCCCGGAGGGCATTTCGGTGGATGCTGTGGTAGATCCTATTTTCTACGGAAGACTAAAAGACTATATTACAAAGGAGTGCTGACCTTGGACGAATACTTGGTGCCTACCGGCTTTGGGCAGGACGAGTTCATAGAAAAGAAGTCCCGCTTTATCGGCAGGGTATGGCTTGTGGAAACAGAAGCCGAGGCTCTTGAAAAGATCCAGGAAATGAAAAAGCAGCACTATGACGCAACCCATAATTGCTGGGCATATGTGATCAAGGACGGCCCTATGCGGTTTTCTGATGACGGTGAGCCGGGCGGTACGGCAGGCAATCCGATGATGCAGGTGCTGCAGCGGGAAAACCTTTATAATGTGGTGTGCGTGGTTACCCGGTATTTTGGCGGTGTGCTTTTGGGCGCAGGTGGTCTGGTAAGAGCCTATACCAAGGGCGCAAAGATCGCCATTGATGCGGCGGGTAAATCTATGAAGCGGGTTTGGACAGTTTTGTATGTTCCTTGCCCCTATACTTACTATGAACGGGTGAAATTGGAGATAGAAGCCTTTGAAGGTGTTTTGCGGGATACCCAGTTCGGCGCAGAGGTGGAGCTGGAGATCCTGATCGCCCAGGACAAGGCGCAAGCTTTTGTGGACAGGCTAACGGATATGACCGCCGGTACGGTAGAGGCATTACAGACCGGGCAGGAATACCGGGCATTTCCTGTCTGAAAGGAGTAAAGTATGACTTTAAGGGAAGAACTGGAAAAAAGAGAACATAGTCATTTAAGCCCCAAGGCTGCTTTTGCGGATCAATCCAAAGGCCGCAATATTCCCGAAGAACCTCGGGAAGCAGATGTGCGTACCTGCTATCAGCGGGATACAGACCGGATCGTCCATTGTAAATCCTTCCGTCGTCTGATGCACAAGACCCAGGTGTTTCTCCGCCCGGAAGGTGACCATTACCGTACCCGTATGACCCACACCCTGGAAGTGACCCGGATCGCAAGAGCGGTGGCGCGGGCACTGAACCTGAATGAAGATTTGGCAGAAGCCATTGCTATGGGTCACGACTTGGGCCACACACCCTTTGGCCACGCAGGTGAGGATGCCCTTTCTGAATGCCTTGGCGGTGCTTTTTATCACAATGAACAGAGCCTTCGGGTAGTGGATATTTTAGAAAACAACGGCGCAGGCCTGAACCTGACCTATGAAGTGCGAATGGGCATTTTGGGTCATACCGGCCCTCACGTGCCGGAAACTTTGGAAGGCCAGATCGTGCGCCTGGCTGACCGGATCGCCTATGTCAATCACGATATTGACGATGCTTCCCGGGCCGGTATTTTGGATGCAGCGCAGCTGCCCCGGAGCATCCGTGATGCTTTGGGCGATGGACACAGCCGGCGGATCAACACCCTGGTTTGTGATATGATCGAATCTTCCCGGGATGCAGACCGTATTTTGCTTTCTGACCCTGTGGAAAGAGCGCTGCTTGATTTGCGGGAATTCCTTTTTGACCGGGTGTATCGCAATCCCGTTGCAAAAGGGGAGGAGAGCAAGGCAAAGGATATGCTCCGTCGTTTGTTCGAGTATTATTTAGGACATCCGGAGGCCCTGCCTGAGGACTTCCAGCCCCAGCTTTCCTTTGACGGTATGGAGCGGACGGTGTGCGATTATATTGCCGGTATGACCGATAACTACGCAGTTGACAAATTCCACGAACTTTTTACCCCTATGGGTTGGCAAGTTCGGGGTTAATGTGTTATAATATAGGGTAATTTATTACCCATATTCTTTTGTAAAATCAAAGTATCACAGAAAGGAGGCTGTTTTATGGCTTTTCCCCCTTCTTTTATCGATGAACTCATCGCCCGCAATCCCATTGAGGATGTGGTGGGTCAGCACGTGACTCTGAAGCGGTCCGGCTCTAATATGTTTGGCCTTTGCCCCTTCCACGGGGAAAAAACGGCCTCGTTTTCCGTTGCACCCAATAAGGGTATCTATTATTGCTTTGGCTGCCATAAGGGCGGCGGCGCTATCAACTTTGTAATGGAGCTGGAGGGTCTGACCTATCCCGATGCCGTCCGGGCATTGGCCCAGCGGTGCGGTATGGAAGTGCCGGAGGATGACCAGTACCAAAGCCGTTACCGTCAGCAGGAGAGACTCTGGGCGCTGATGAAAGAGGCAGGCCGCTTCTTCCACAGCCAGCTTTATACATCTGCAGGCAAGCAGTGCCTGGAATATGTGCAAAACCGTGGCCTGACTAAAGCATCGGTCACCAATTTTGGCATTGGCTTTGCTCCCAACAGCTGGAATGCTTTGGTGGATGCTATGCGCCAAAAGGGCTATACCGATCAGGAGCTGCGGGATGCAGACCTGGTGGGCGAAAAGAACGGACGGATCTATGACCGCTTCCGTAACCGGCTTATGTTCCCCATTATCGATGTGCGGGGCAATGTCATCGGTTTCGGTGGCCGTGTGCTGGATGATTCCAAGCCCAAATATCTTAATTCCAATGAAACGGTGATCTTTAATAAGCGGAAAAATCTCTTTGGCCTTAACTTTGCCAAAAAGACCAAGCAGCCCTACATAATTCTTGTAGAGGGCAATATTGATGTGGTTACCCTGCATCAGTACGGTTTTGACAATGCTGTGGCATCCCTCGGCACATCTCTTACCGAGGAGCAGGTGACTCTGCTTAGCCGTTATACAGAGCAGGTGGTGCTTACCTATGATGGCGATGAAGCCGGTTTGCGTGCCGCCCAGCGTGCCATTCCGATGCTGGAAAAGGCTGGTATTCGGGTTAAGGTGCTGCAAATGAAGGATGCCAAGGACCCTGACGAATTTTTGAATAAATTCGGCGCGGACAAGTTTAAGCTTTTGCTGGAGGAATCCTCCAACCGGGTAGAATATCAGCTGAATGCCATCCGCGGTAAATATGACCTGCGTGTGGATGATCAGAAGATCCGCTTTGTCCAGGAGGCGGCTGAACTTATTTGCACGCTGGATAGCTCTGTGAAGCGTGAAGTATACAGCGGTCGTATTGCAGAGGCTGCAGGCATTACCATCGAATCGATGAAGCTGGAAGTGAACAAGGCCTTCAAGCGCCGCCTTGCCAGAGAAAGGAAAAAGCAGGAAGCCATTGACCTTGCCCCTGCTCAGGCTTTGCAGCCGAAAACCCGGAGCATCCGTTATGACAATATGAAATCTGCCATGGCAGAAGAGGGCATTATCGCCCAGGCGCTTCTTGACCCTTCCCTAATGGACACGGCAGATATTACCGGCAGCAGCTTTTCTGTGCAGGTTTTGGGCAAGGTATATGACCAGCTTTTGCGGATGCACCAAAGCGGCGCGGAGGTATCTTTGGGCGCGCTGACGGATCTTAACCCGGAGGAAATGTCCCATGTCACCGGTATCGTGCAACGTCAGCAGGGTACGGTGAGCCGGGATGCTTTCCGGGATTGCGTGCAGACGGTGCGCAGTTTCCACCAGGCAGCCAATATCCAAAGTGACGATGAGCTGCTTGCCTTCCGCAATAAACTCAAGGAAAGAAAAGGAACAGATAAATGATTTCTGCCACCTTCCCCAAGGAAGCTGAAAAGGCGAATCTTCGCCTTGGCGAAGAGGATGTAAGTCAATATTTGCAGGAGATACGGCAGTTTCCCCGGCTGACCCCGGAGGAGGAAATGGCCTTGGCCCTGCGCTGCGCTGACGGTGACGGGGATGCCATCCGGGCTATGGTCAATGCCAATTTGCGCCTGGTGGTCAGTATTGCCAAGGACTATGTAGGTCGTGGTGTGCCTTTGCTTGATTTGGTGCAGGAGGGCAGTATCGGCCTGATTATTGCTGCCGGGAAATTTGATCCCACCCTGGAGTATCGGTTTTCCACCTATGCTACCAAGTGGATTCGCCAGTGCATTGGCCGGTATATCCTCAATCACGGCAGCTTGATTCGTGTGCCGGGGCATACTGCCCAGCGCATCCGCCAGGTTTTGGCGGCAAAGATCAAGCTGCAGCAGGAAACAGGCACAGAGCCTACTGTGGAGCAAATCGCAGATAAAGCGGGTATCAGCGCAGAAAAGACGGTGGAGCTGCTGCGGCTATGGCCGGAAATATGCTCCTTGGATGCCCCTGCCACCCAGGACGATGCGGGTACGATCCAGTTTTACCTGGAAGACCTGCACGCGCCCCAGCCCCAGCAGGCGCTGGTGCGTCGGGAGCTGAAGGCTACTATGGATGCTCTGCTTGCAGACCTGACGCCCAGGCAGCAGCAGGTGCTGCGTCTGCATTTCGGTATGGAGGACGGTCAGTGCTACAGTTTGGAGAAAATCGGCCAGATTATGGGCATTTCCAAGGAACGCGCCCGACAGATTCAAAACGATGCCATAGGTAAGCTGCGGAAAAACGGCGCAGACCTTGGCTTGGAGGACTTTTTGGAATAATGGATTTGGAATTTACTTTTGATATTTCGCCTCTGACAGAATTTGCAGAAGGCCTGCAGACGGCAGAGGTTTTTCCCGCAGAGCAGTTTTTGACCTTGGCTGCCCGGGAGGATAGAGAAACTGTGGAGCAGGCGCTTTTCATTTGTCAGGAAAAAGGTGCGATGGCCGATGTAAGCCGTATTTCCGTTGTAAGCGGTCAGGCGCAAGAACGGCTTTTGCTGGAGCAAAACCTGGCAAAGCAGGCGGATATGACCGCCGGTCTTGATGAAAATGACTCGCTGCGGCTTTATTTGCAGGAGCTTGCTGCCATTCCCGTAGCCGGAGATGTACAGCTGCTGGCGCAGCAGTATCTGGATGGGGAAGAGCAGGTTACCGAGCGGCTTGTAAACCTGTGCCTGAGCGCAGTGGTGGAGATTTCCCGGGAGTATGCAGGCCGTGGTGTTTTGCTGATGGACCTGATTCAGGAGGGAAGCCTGGGCCTGTGGCAGGGTATTGCCGCATACACAGGCGGTGATTTTGAAAAGCATATTCGCCTTTGGATCAAGGGCGCTATGGCAAATGCGGTGCTTTTGCAGGCCTGTGAAAACGGCCTTGGTGATAAGCTCCGCGGCCAAATGGAAGATTATCGGGATGTGGATCAAAAGCTCCTGGCAGAGCTGGGCCGCAATCCCACTATAGAAGAGATTGCTGCGGGTATGCACATTACGGCAGAAGAAGCGCTGTATGTGGAAAGTATGGTACAAAGCGCTCAAAACTTGAGCCGTGCCAAGCAGCCGGAAAGAGAAGAAGTGCCGGAAGAAGAGGATCAGGCGGTGGAGAATACTGCGTATTTCCAGAGCCGCCAGCTGATTTTTGAAATGCTCTCCGGCCTTAACGAACTGGAAAAAGAAGTGATCAGCCTTCGCTACGGATTAGACAGCGGAGCAGCCATCAGCGCCCAGCAGGTGGCGGTAAAGCTGGGTATCAGCCCGGAACAGGCGCTGAAGATCGAAGCAGATGCGCTCAGCAAGATGCGCAATCAAGGAAATTAGAAACGAGGAATAGATTATGGGAAAGTTTTACTCCATTGCCATTGACGGCCCTGCCGGCGCAGGTAAAAGCACCATCGCCCGCAGCCTGGCCAAGGAACTGGGTTACTATTATGTAGATACCGGTGCGATCTACCGTACTGTGGCATACTTCCTGGATCTTTTGGGTGTCAGCCCTAAGGATGTGGACGGTGTGGAGCGTTATATTGACGAGCTGACCATCAACATCGAATATGATGAGACCGGCAAGCAGCATATGATCATGAACGGTATGGATGTAAGTGATGATATCCGTACCCAGGATATTTCCCAGAAGGCATCCTTGGTATCTGCCCACGCTGTGGTGCGCTCTGTGCTGCTGGATATGCAGCGGCAGGTTGCCCGGGAACACAATGTAATTATGGATGGCCGGGATATTGGTACGGTGGTGCTGCCTAAGGCAAATGTAAAGATCTTCCTGACCGCGTCCTCCGCTGTGCGGGCAAAGCGTCGCTATGATGAGCTGATCGCCAAGGGTCAAAAGGCAGACCTTGCCACCATTCAAAAGGAGATCGAGCTGCGGGATTATCAGGATTCCCACAGAGAGATCGCCCCGCTAAAGCAGGCAAGGGATGCAGTGCTGGTGGATACTTCTGACCTGGATATCCCCGGTGTGCTTGCGGAAATCAAAAGCATTGTTGGAAAGAAGATCTCCCTATGAGCATACGAGTTGCAAAAAGCGCAGGCTTCTGCTTCGGTGTTAACCGTGCCGTGGAGCTGGTGGAAAATGCTGCCCGCAGTCAAAGCGGTGTTTGCACCTTAGGGCCTATTATCCATAATCGGCACGCGGTGGCCCACTTTGAGGCTATGGGCGTTGGAGTGATCCAAAAGCCGGAGGAAGCAAAGCAGGGACAGACGGTGGTGATCCGTTCCCACGGTGTGACCAAGGCTGTATACGATGCTTTGGAAAAGCAAGGCGCCAACATTATTGATGCCACCTGTCCTTTTGTAAAGCGCATCCATCAGCTGGTGAGCGCAGCCGGCGAAGAGGGAAGACTTCCTGTGATCATCGGTACCCGCAGCCATCCGGAGGTGGAGGGCATTGCCGGCTGGTGTAACGAGTGTCGAATCTTTGAAAGCCCGGAAGAATTGGAAAACTGGATAGAAAAGGAAAAAATCCCCGCAGATTTGCCAATTTGTATGGTTTGCCAGACTACATCTACGGAAAGTTTGTGGAAAATTTGCACTCAAATTGCAAAAAAAGAGTTTACTAACGTAAAAATTTTTGATACAATATGTAAAGCTACTGAATTTCGGCAGAGGGACGCTGCGGACTTAAGCAGAGTCTGTCAGGCTATGGTGGTGGTTGGAGATACCCAAAGCTCCAATACCGGTCGTTTAGCTATGATCTGCCGGGAACACTGCGATAAAGTCTTTTTGGTGGATAATGCCAAGGACCTGAAAAAGGAAGACTTTACAGGTGTTCATCAGGTTGGAATCACTGCCGGTGCATCTACCCCGGCGTGGATTATAAAGGAGGTCAACAAGACTATGAGCGAAATTCTGAATGTTGAGGCTGTACAGGAGGAGAACTTTGCAGAGCTTCTCGAGCAGTCCATCAAGACTTTAAATACAGGAGATAAGGTTATCGGCGTCGTTACCGGCATTGGCACTACTGAAGTCCAGATCGACCTGGGCACTAAGCACGCCGGTTACATCCCTTATGATGAAGTCAGCGCAGATCCCAGCGTTAAGCCCGAAGATATCCTGAAGGTTGGCGATGAGATCGAAGTATTCGTCGTTCGCGTGAACGATCAGGAAGGCACCTGCCAGCTGTCCAAGAAGAAGCTGGACGGCATGAAGATTTGGGATGATATGGCTACCTGGTGCGAGGAGAAGACTCCCGTTGAGGCAGTTATCACCGAAGAGAACAAGGGCGGCCTGGTTGCTACCGTTAAGGGCATCCGCGTGTTCGTTCCCGCTTCCCAGTCCGGTGTTGCCAAGGGTGGCGATATGGCTTCTATGGTGGGCCAGACCGTACAGATGAAGATTACTGAGGTCAACCGCGCTCGCCGCCGCGTTATCGGCTCTATCCGCGCTGTTTCTTCCGAGGCTCGCAAGGCTGCTCAGGAGAAGATCTGGAACGAGATCCAGGAAGGCGCTAAGTATCACGGTGTTGTCAAGTCCCTGACTTCTTACGGCGCATTCGTGGACATCGGCGGTGTGGACGGCATGGTTCACGTTACCGAGCTGAGCTGGAACCGCATCAAGAACCCCGCTGAGGTTGTTAGCGTTGGCGATGAGATCGATGTGTATGTTATCTCCTTCGATCCTGCTAAGCGCAAGATCTCCCTGGGTTACAAAACCGCTGAAATGAACCCCTGGAATCAGTTCATGACCAGCTACAACGTTGGTGATGTGGTCACCGCTAAGGTGGTCAAGCTGATGACCTTCGGTGCATTTGCTGAAGTGCTGCCCGGTGTTGACGGTCTGATCCACATTTCTCAGATCGCTGACCGCCGCATCGCTAAGCCTGAGGATGTTCTGGCTGAGGGTCAGGAAGTCCAGGTCAAGATCACCGATGTGGACGCAGAGAACAAGCGTATCTCCTTGTCCATCCGCGCTCTGATCGAGCCCGCTGAGGAAGCTGAAGAGGAAGCTCCGGTCGAAGCTGAAACTGAGGCCGAGGCTGAATAATGAAAGCTACATACCGGGGTCGGTTTGCCGACCCCGGTATTATTTAGCCTGACCGATATTATCCGAACCCGTTTTTGAGACACCCAGCCACATTGATGCTGCGTTGTCGCTTTTTGAAGGGCACAAAGCCCATCGGCAAAGCTCCGCCTTGCCTCAAAGCGGCTGGGCGGCTCAAAAATCTGCGACCCAAGCGGGATGGATGGTCGGTTCAGGCAATCTTATGTGAAGCAGATGGGCTGACGCCCATCAATGAATAAAAGGAAGCCTGAACCGATCAGGCGCCCGCTTGGGCGGACTCGGATTATATCTGTCAGGCTTAGGAGGTTAATTATGGTTAAGCACATTGTACTTTATACCCTGAAGGAAGGCACTGACAAGGAAAAGGCTGTTGCCATCATTAAGGACGCTTTGGAGCCGCTGGTGGGTGTTGTGCCCGGTCTTAAGCATTTGGAGATCCGGGGCGCTTATCAGGGCGGTATGGACTACGCACTGTATTCTGAGTTCGAAAGCCGGGAAGCTCTTGCAAATTATGCCACTCACAGCGCCCATCTGGCCGCTAAGGAAAAGTTCTGGAACTTCCTTGATAAGCGTTTTTGCGCCGATTACGATTTCTGAGGTGTAACTATGAAGGCAGTTGTAACGGTTGTTGGTAAGGATCAGGTTGGTATTATTGCCGGTGTGTGTATGCACCTTGCCGCATACAATGTCAATGTGCTGGACATCAGCCAGACAGTTATGCAGGGCTATTTTACCATGATGATGGTGGTGGATGTGAGCGGCTGCGAAATTCCTCTTGCCGAGCTTGCACAAAAATGCGAGGAGAAGGGCAAGGAGATGGGCCTTTCCATAAGGCTGCAGCGGGAAGATATCTTTGAAGCCATGCACCGGGTATAAAGGCAGGTTATTATGCTGAATTTTAAGGATATTTTATATACCCAGGATATGATCGATAAGCGCCACCTGGATATTCGTACCATTACTATGGGCATTTCTTTGCTGGATTGCGCCCACGAGGATGTAAATGTGTGCGCCCAGCGGATCTATGATAAGATCACCCGCCGGGCAGAAAAACTGGTGGAAGTGGGTCAACAGATCGAGTGGGAATTCGGTATTCCCATCGTTAATAAGCGGATCTCTGTTACCCCCATTTCTCTGGTTGGCTCTGCCTGCAAGACCGATTCTTATGTACCCCTGGCCATCGCCATGGATAAGGCGGCGGAAACCTGTGGTGTTAATTTCATCGGTGGCTTTTCTGCGCTGGTGCAAAAAGGCTGTACCGACAGTGATTGGATCTTGATGGATTCCATTCCGGAAGCCCTGAATGTGACCCAGCGAGTCTGTTCCAGTGTTAATGTTGGCTCTACCAAGGCCGGTATCAATATGGATGCCGTAGCCAAAATGGGAAGAATCATTAAGAAGACCGCAGAGCTCACCGCTGACCGGGACGGTCTTGGCTGCGCCAAATTAGTTGTGTTTGCCAATGCGGTGGAGGATAACCCCTTTATGGCCGGTGCGTTCCACGGCATCGGTGAGCCGGAGTGCGTGCTGAATGTGGGCGTTTCCGGTCCGGGTGTGGTGTACCACGCGCTGCAGGGTGTGAAGGGTCAGCCTTTCGATGTGGTGGCAGAAACCATTAAGAAGACGGCTTTCCGTATTACCCGTATGGGTCAGATCGTGGGTGTGGAAGCATCCAAACGGCTGGGTGTGCCTTTTGGCATCGTAGACCTGAGCCTTGCGCCTACACCGGCGGTGGGCGACAGCGTTGCCCGTATCCTGGAGGAGATGGGCTTGGAGGTGTGCGGTACCCACGGCACAACTGCAGCTTTGGCGATTTTAAACGATGCGGTGAAAAAAGGCGGTGTGATGGCCAGTAACCACGTGGGCGGCCTTTCCGGCGCATTTAGTGGGGTGGGTGGAGGCGGGGGTATGATCGCAGCGGCAGAGGCCGGTGTGCTTACCCTTTCTAAACTGGAAGCTATGACCTGCGTTTGTTCTGTAGGCCTGGATATGATTGCCGTTCCCGGTGATACGCCTGCATCTACAATTTCTGCCATTATTGCAGATGAAGCAGCCATCGGTATGGTCAATACCAAAACTACTGCGGTGCGTATTATTCCCGCGCCGGGTAAGGCGGTGGGCGACCGGGTAGAGATGGGCGGCTTGCTGGGTACTGCGCCGGTAATGCCGGTGCATCCGGAATCTGCGGATAGCTTTATTGCCCGCGGTGGCCGAATCCCCGCACCTATGCAAAGCTTAAAGAACTAAAAAAGACTGGACTCATAAGAGTCCAGTCTTTTATTTTGCAGATAGCTCAACCGCTCTGCGCAGAATACTGAATGCAGGCACTTGACAGGGCAGCTGCATCATAAACTGCATTTGCGGTGTGCGGGGTTCGGTAAGCGCATTGCCTTCCATATCTGTCATAGCAGGAGCGGCAAAAGCAAGGGGACGGAGGTCCGGGCCGACCAGCTCCAACTCCTGTCCGGCAGAAAACTTGTTCCGCAAGGAGCAACGGGCAAGTCCATTTTCATCACATTCTTCCACGATGGCAGCGATCTGCCACTGGCGGATGTACCGGGAATTTTCTGTGTACTGGCCGGGGTGTCCGAAGTAAAAACCGGTGGAGTAGATCCGGTGGGAAACGTGATTCACTTCGTCCATCCACACAGGGTCCATCGGCTTGCCTGCAGCCAAATCGTCAATGCAGTGCCGGTAAGCGCCGGTGACAATGGCGGCATAGTAAGCGGACTTTGCCCGGCCTTCGATCTTGATGCAATCGATGCCGGCATCGGTGAGGGCTTGCAGATGCTCGATGGTACACATATCCTTGGAATTGAGGATATATGTGCCTTTTTCGTCCTCGTAAACCGGGAAGTATTCCCCAGGTCGCTTTTCTTCCATCAGGGTATACTCATACCGGCAAGGCTGGGCGCAGGCGCCCCGGTTGGAATCCCGCCCGGTCATATAGTTACTGAGCAGGCAACGGCCGGAATAGCTGACGCACATAGCGCCGTGACCGAAGGTTTCGATCTCAAGATCTTTGGGAGTCTTTTCCCGGATGATGCGGATCTCATCAAGGCTTAATTCTCGTGCCAACACCACACGCTGTGCGCCTAAATCATACCAGGCATTGGCGCACTCGTAGTTGGCGATGGATTGCTGGGTGGAGATGTGACGCTGGCACTTGGGAGCATATTTACCGGCAAGGGTAAATGCGCCAAGGTCAGCCAGGATCAGGGCATCCACATTGGCATCCTGCAGCTGCTCTAAATAGGCAGGCAGGGAGACCACTTCGTTGTTTCGGGGCATGGTGTTTACAGTTACATGGACCTTAACACCGTGGCTGTGGGCAAAGTCTACCGCCTGGGGCAGCTCCTCCGGGGTGAAGTTTCCCGCAAAGGAGCGCATACCAAAGTCAGTTCCTGCCAGGTATACGGAGTCCGCGCCATACAGAACGGCCATTTTCAGCCGTTCCATATCTCCGGCGGGACTGAGCAATTCCAGTTTTCTCACGCGTTTACCCCACTCGGCTTACGTTGGCATTATGCTCTGCCAGCGTGCGGGCAAAGATGTGCCTGCCGCTGCTGGGATTATAAACATAATAGAAATAGCCGTTATCGCTGGGAGACAGGGCTGCTTCGATGCTGCTGGAGCCGGGGTTAGCAATGGGGCCAATGGGAAGACCGGTGCGGCCGCCTCTCCAGGAGGTGTTGTAGGGGCTTTGGGTCTCCATATCAGCAATGGTGAGCGTACCGTGGGTGCCGAAATAGTCGCCGATGGCATAGTAAATGGTGGCATCGCAATCCAAATAGGGGAAGGATGCGGCATTGCGCAAACGGTTGTGATAAACTGCGGAAATATCGTAACTCTCAGTTGCGTGGGCAGTTTCCTTTTCGACCATAGATGCCAGGGTGATGATTTGGTGCAAGGACATATTGGTGCGCTGCTTAATGACTTCGTATTGTTCCTTCATACGGCTGGTGAAACGGGAGTTAAAGCCGTTGAGCATCTTTTCCAAAGCACGCTTGGGGGAATCGTTGGTGTAGAAGAAGTAGGTATCCGGGAACAGATAGCCTTCCAGGCAGTATTTGCTGCCCCGCTCTACGCCTTCCAGGAACCAGTATTCCCGCAGCTCGCCATCTGCGGCCCATTGCTCCAGATCTTCCACGGAGCATACACCTTTTTCTTCCAAAAGCTTGAAGATCTGGGCGCAGTTATAACCTTCCGGAATGGTGACTCTGACTTCTACACGGGCAGGGGCAAAAGTACCCATATTGCGGATCAGGGCATTATAGTCTAAACCGCTGTGGAGGGTGAATGTGCCTGTGCTAATGTCCTGATCTTTTTCCGTCAGAGTGGCAAAGAGCTTGAACAGACCCGGATAACGGATCAGACCGGCATCTGCCAGCTTTTGAGAAATGGCATCGATATCGTCTTCTTCCGTAATGGTAACAGAAGCGGAAATGCTATCCTTACCGAAGGCCATCACATCGGATACACCCAGCCAGATGGCCCGACCCAGGGTAACACCAACAATGACGATGATCAAAATCCAAGCAAAAGTGGACAGTATATGGGGAAGACCCAAAAAGCCGTAGCTGCCCTTTTTCTTGGGGCGCTTGTAAGCTTTTTCCTTTTCTGCGGGAACTTCTTCCTGCACGACAGGCTCTTCCGGAGTCTCGATAATTTCCTGCTGAGCCACTTCCTGCTGCAGATCTTCTTCTGTCACAGGGGCAAAATATTGAGTCTGCTCCAGGAAACTGGTCTGCTCAACTTCTTCCTCTACGCCTTCGTCGGGGACGCTGTCCCAATCTTCGGCCAGGATCTTTTCCAGCTCCAGATCATCCGGGTGGGTCAGACCTGCGGCAGTTACTGCCAGCTCATCAACACCCAGTTCGGCAGAGGGGGTGGAAGTGCCTAAAATGCTATCCAGCCAGTTGTCGTCGGTTACTTTTTCTGGGGTAGCTTCTGCGGGGGTGATATTTTCTTCCTCAGGAAGCTTTTTATTTTTAGCCATATCGTTTACCTCCTTATCAGCGAATAACGATTTGCTTAGCGATCGAATTTTTAACGGCCTCACCCTTGATGGCTTCCACCAGCATCAGGCCGAAGGCGGTGGCGCAGCCGGCGGATGCGCCGGTGATGATGTTGCCATCCCGGACGCAGGGAACATCCGTCACCATATGGGCGTTGCCCATATTTTCTTCACAGCCGGGGTAACAGGTGGCTTTCTTACCATCGGTGATACCCAGCTTTGCAAGGATGGTGGGTGCGGCGCAGATAGCGCCGATGAGCTTATTGTTCTCATAAGCAAAGGCGATGGCATCCATAGCTTCTTTGCAGTTTAAGATGGAACTGACACCGCCCAAGCCGCCGGGCAGAACGATCATCTCCAGCTGCGTAAGATCCATTTCTTTTACAGTGATGTCAGCCTTTACGGTGATGCCGTGACCGCCTGTAATATTTTTGCCGTTTAAGCCAACGGTGAGCACCGGAACATTTGCCCGGCGCAGCAAATCGATGGGGGCGATGGCTTCGGTTTCTTCAAAGCCTGTACCCAGTAATACATATACCATTATTTGTCCTCCAGGCACTGGCGCACCAGGCCGTAGATCTCATTGTGGATATCTTCAATGGAGCGCATCGTGCCGTCTTTTACACAGTTGATCACTGTCCAGTTGTAAAAGTTAGCTGCCTGTCTGCCGACTTGACGGCAGGTGGCTAAGTATTCCATATCCTTTTCGTGGATGTCTGCAGAGGTGTTGGTGTCCTGCTCCCGGTGGCGCAGGAGCTTTTCCGTAAAGTCGGTGGGCACATCCAGGTAAATGATCAGATCCGGCTTGGGAAGACCCAGCTTGCCGTACTCGAAATCATAAAGCCACTGTAAAAAGGCTTCCCGGTTTTCTTCCTTTTCCTTAGAGGTCTGATGGACCGCGTTGGAAGTGGTGTACCGGTCGGACAGGACCACACCGCCGTCTTCATAGTATTTGCCCCAATCCATTTTGTAGGAGGCGAACCGATCCACCGCATAGAAGGAGGAGGCGGCATAGGCATTCACATCAGAAGGCTTGCTGCCGAACTGGCCGCCCAAATACATACGGATCAGCGCAGAGCTTTCCTCACTGTAGCGGGGGAATACGATGTGCTTAAAATCCACCTGATCATCGCTCAAGTGCTGAGATAACAGCCGGAACTGGGTGGATTTACCCGAGCCGTCTGTGCCTTCGATCACAATTAGCTTGCCCATTTTTAGCCTGCCTTCCTGCGGAAAACGGAAAATATTCCATCGCACAAAATATCATCTTACAATATAACATATTTTACCCGGTTTGTCCACCACAACCGGGCAAAAAATCCCATATCCTAATTGCATATTTGGGAAAAATCTGCTACAATGTAGAAAATCAAATGGATAAGGACAAAACTATGGAAGACAGCAATATTACTTTTGCCCAATTAGGGTTATCAGATGCCATGCTCAAGGCCTTGGAGAAGAAAGGCTACGGCTATCCCACCACCATTCAGCAGCTTGCCATTCCTTCCTTTATGCAGTGGAAGGATGTAATCGCCAAAGCGCCCACCGGTACCGGTAAGACCTTTGCTTTCGGCATCCCTATGATCGAGCATATCGACCCGGAATGCCCGGATGTGCAAGGCCTGATCTTAGCCCCTACCCGGGAGCTTGCCATCCAGATCGGTGATGAGCTGCGGGGTTTGCTGACCTTTTATCAGGGCATCCGCGTGGCGGTGCTTTATGGCGGCGCGGGCATTGTCGGTCAGGCAAAGCAGCTGGAGAAAAAGCCCCAGATCGTGGTGGCTACCCCCGGCAGATTGATGGACCATTATAACCGGAAAAATATCCGCCTGGATAAGATCCAGACCGTGGTGCTGGACGAGGCAGACCGGATGCTGGATATGGGCTTTTTCAAGGATGTGACCCGGATCATCGAAAAGGTGAAAAACCGGAAGAATCTGGGCCTGTTCTCTGCCACCATTTCCCAGGAGGTTATGACCGTTTCCTGGATGTATCAGCGGGACGAAGTGGAAATTACTGTTGAGCCCAAGCAGGAAGACCGTCCTGATATTGATCAGTATTCTATCACCGTTACCCCTCTGGAAAAGGCGGAGACTACGCTGCGCCTTATTCGCAGCCAGGGTTATGAGCGGGTGATGATCTTCTGCAATACCAAGCATATGTGCCAGCGGCTTTCTGACGATTTCCAAAGAGCCGGCGCGGATTGTGATTGCATCCATGGCGATATCCGCCAGAGCCTGCGGGAAAAGACTATGCAGAAATACCGGGATGGAAAGCTTGCCATCTTGATTGCAACCGATGTTGCTTCCCGGGGTATCGATGTGGACGATGTGGAATGCGTCATCAATTACGATGTGCCTGAGGAAAATGAATATTACGTGCATAGAATCGGCAGAACCGGCCGTGCCAAGCGCAAGGGCGTTGCCTATTCCATCATTGGTAACTTCCCGGAAAAGGCCAAGCTGGATGAGATCGCCAAGTTTTCCAATTATGAGATCAAGGCGGTAAGCTTGGAAGCTGACGGTAGCTTGAAAGCCGAAGAAGTAAAAGCACCTGTTATTAAGAAGAAATTCCGTTAAAAAAGCCGCCCATTGGGCGGCTTTTTTATTTATTATTGCATTTTCCTCCGCAGGACTTGGCGTAAGGGCAACCGATGCACTTTGCGCCTTTTTTCTTTTGGCGGATGATATAAAGGGCAGCGGCGGCGATGATCAATAGGATAACGCCTAAGATGATCCAATCAATCATAGGGCCTCCTTATCGGCTATAGGAAAGCACCTTATCTTTGGGCGCATTTTTGTTTGCCCGACGGACAAGGAAGGTCAAAACTGCGGCAAACAGGATGACGGCAACACCGCCGGCAATAGCGCCCATAACATTTAATGCATCCGGATACAGGATCAGCGAGCCTACGGTGTAAACCAGATAGCCTACGGTAAAGCCGATGCTGATCTGCAGGCCAATGCCGCCCCACAGCCACTTTTTGCTGCCGATTTCTGCATTCATAGAGCCGATGGCAGCAAAACAGGGCGGGGAGAAGAGGTTGAACATCAGGTAGGCCAGGGCGGCTACCTTGGTAATGGCCATTACACCGGCCACCTCTGCGCCTGCGCCTTCCAGTATAGCCAGCTCTTCGGTGTCGATGAGGTTTTCAAGGCCTACAAAGCACACAGCCAAAGTGCCTACCACATTTTCCTTGGCAATAAAGCCGGTAATGGCAGCGGCTGCCAGCTCCCAGCTTAAAACGCCAACAACAGGCACAAGCAGATAAGCAAAGGGATTTGCGATGGTTGCCAAAATAGAATCTGCTGCGTTATCTGCAAGCTGGAAGCTCCAGTTAAAGCTTTGCATAATGTGCACAGCGGTATTACACAGCAAAATTACCGTTGCAGCCTTTACCACATAGGACCAGCCACGGCTGCACATGGATTTGAATGCGCCCCAAATGGAGGGGAATTTGTATTCCGGCAGCTCAATGATGAAATAGGATTTCTTGTTTATGTTTCCGGTGATGCCGTTAACCAGCAGCGCGCCTAAGAAAATGATGACGATGCCGGTCATATACATCACAAAGCTGACCCAGCCGCCATTATCAAAGAATGCGCCGGCAAACAGGGCGATCAGAGGGATCTTTGCGCCGCAGGGCATAAAGGGCGCCAGCATAGCGGTGGCTCTGCGCTCTCTTTCATCCCGGATGGTACGGCAGGCCATAACACCGGGAACAGCGCAGCCGATGCCGATGACGAAGGGGATGACGGATTTACCGGAAAGCCCCACTTTTTTGAAGATGGGATCCAGCAATACGGCAACCCGGGCCATATAGCCGCAATCTTCCAGCAGGGCGATGAAGAAGTACATCACCATTACCAACGGCAGGAAGCCTACCACTGCGCCCACACCGCCGATGATGCCATCGATGAGCAATGCCTGGAGCAGGGGAGTGGTGCCGGCAGACTCCAGAATACCGGCAAGGTATGCGCCCAGCTCATCAATTAATGTCACAAGACCGGGAATCACCGTGCCGTTTGACAGGGTTATACCGTCAGCAAACACAGGGCCTACCCAAACCTGAGAGATCTGGAACACCAGATACATAACAAGGGCGAAGAAGGGGATGCCCACCCAGCGGCTGGTAAGAAGCACATCAAATTTATCCTGCTTTGTCCGGTCCTTTGCGTGTATTTTCCGCCGTTCTACCAGCCGGACAAGCTCATTTACAAAAGCAAAGCGCTTTCGGTCAGCAGCCTGAACGGCCCGCTTATCCGTCATATCAACAGCACCCTGGGTGTAGGGCGCGACCTGCTTTTTGCCGGATAGCTTTACAGCTTCAATGAGCAGCGTGTCAAGACCTTCCTTTGCTGTGGAAACGGTTTCCACAACAGGGCATCCAAGACGCATAGACAAAGTGTTTATGTCAATATGGGTGTGCTTTTTCTCATTCACATCGCTTTTATTTAGGGCGATGACCACAGGGATGCCCAGCTCCAAAAGCTGGGTGGTAAAAAACAAGCTGCGGCTAAGGTTAGTGGCATCCACTACATTGATGATCACATCCGGGTCTTCTGCCGTGATGTAATCGCTGGCGATGCTTTCCTCTGATGTGAAAGGGGACATGGAGTACGCACCGGGCAGGTCAACTGCCAGCAGGTCATCCCCCTTGGGACAGAAGCTTTTTTTGATGGGGCTGATCTTTTTTTCTACGGTAACACCGGCCCAGTTGCCCACCTTTTCGCTGCGTCCTGTAAGGACGTTAAACATAGTGGTCTTGCCGCTGTTGGGGTTGCCTGTCAAGGCGATTCTCATGGGAATTCCTCCTGTTATACGGGCAGTTAGCAAAAGCTAACTTTGCCGGGAAAGAGATGACGGAGCTTACTGACCCTTAAAGGGCAATGGCCTCCGCCAGCATATGATCGATATGATATCGTCCGTCCTTGATGGCTACGATGCAGCCGTCCTTCAAATGGGTGATTACGGTGATAGGCTCACCGGAGTAGCATCCCAAGGAGAAGAGAAAATCGTTAAGTGCATCGTCGCTGGTCTGGACAGCCTGAATAATATATTCAGTGCCGGGAACTGCGCTTCTTAAATTCATATTCTCACCTGATCTAATATATGGGAGTTAGCCTCTGCTAATTCCTGATTAGTTTATCATTGCAGGAAATGTTTGTCAATAGAAAAAATCAAAAAATGCAGATAAATGACGGGCATAAATGAAGGTGGAATTTCCTTGACAGGTAGCAGAACCTGTGGTTTAATGATATAAAATCTTTCGGAAAGGGGCATTATCATGTCAAGTCAGCAAATACCCTATAAAATCTATCTGGAAGAAAGTGAGATGCCCACTGCGTGGTATAATGTCCGTGCGGATATGGTGAACAAGCCTGCGCCTTTATTAGACCCGCAAACTTTAAAGCCGATCACTCTGGATAAGCTTTCTCAGGTGTTTTGTACAGAACTTGCCCGTCAGGAACTGGACGATACCAATGCTTATATTCCCATCCCGCAGGAGATCCGGGATTTTTACCGGATGTACCGGCCTGCGCCTTTGGTTCGGGCCTACTGCCTGGAAAAGAAATTAGGCACACCGGCAAAGATCTATTATAAATTTGAGGGCAACAACACTTCCGGCAGCCATAAGCTCAATTCCGCCATCGCGCAGGCCTACTATGCCAAAGAGCAGGGGCTCAAGGGCGTAACGACGGAAACCGGCGCCGGTCAGTGGGGCACTGCGCTGAGTATGGCCTGCTCTTACTTTGGCCTGGATTGTAAAGTATTTATGGTAAAGGTGTCCTATGAGCAAAAACCCTTCCGCCGGGAGGTAATGCGTACCTACGGCGCGGATGTGACCCCGTCTCCTTCTACCACTACAGCGGTTGGTCGTAAGATCTTGGAGGAGTTCCCCGGAACGACCGGCTCTTTGGGCTGCGCCATCTCTGAGGCGGTGGAAGCCGCTGCCAACCGGGAAGGCTACCGGTATGTGCTGGGCAGTGTGCTCAATCAGGTGCTGCTGCACCAGTCAATTATTGGCTTGGAGACTAAGGCAGCCCTGGATAAATATGATATTAAGCCGGATATGATCATCGGCTGTGCCGGTGGCGGCTCTAATTTGGGCGGTCTGATTTCGCCCTTTGTGGGGCAAAAGCTTCGGGGCGAGGCGGATATGCGGCTTATTGCTGTTGAGCCGGCCTCCTGTCCCAGCCTGAGCCGGGGCAGCTATGTATATGATTACTGCGATACCGGTCGTGTCTGCCCGCTGCAGAAGATGTATACTTTGGGCAGCGGCTTTATTCCCGCATCTTCCCACGCAGGCGGCCTGCGGTATCACGGTATGAGCAGCGTGGTATCTCAACTGTATCACGATGGCTTGATGGAAGCCGTAACGGTAAATCAGACAGAGGTATTTCAGGCGGCAACGGAATTTGCCCGGGTGGAGGGCATCCTGCCTGCGCCTGAGAGCAGCCACGCCATTAAGGTGGCTATGGATGAGGCTCTGCGCTGCAAGGAAACCGGTGAGGAGAAGACCATCGTCTTTGGTCTTACGGGAACAGGCTATTTCGATATGTTTGCATATCAGCGTTTTAACGACGGACAGATGACAGATTATGTGCCTACCGACGAAGAAATCGCAAAAAGTTTGGCAAAGGTGCCGAAAATCTAAGAAAACAGCCGCTGCGTGAGCAGCGGCTGTTTAATTCATAATTGTCAATTATCCATTTTCAATTGTCAATTGAAAGGAGGATTTCCCGGGAAATGGTGCGGTATTCCTCTAAATCGGTGGTCTTTTGCAGCCGCTTTCCTAACTTTTCGCAGCCGGGGAATTGGGGGAGCAGATAATGCCAATGCTCCTTTAGTCGGAACATAGCGTTGCGGCTGCCGCCGAATATTTCCAGATAATCGGCAAGGAGCGCTTCGTAGAAATTATAAAGGGTTTGTCCGTCTGCTTTTTGGCTGCACAGCATATCCGGCTGGGCGATCAGACCTCTGCCGATCATAACCGCATCTACATTGGAAAATTTCTTCCCAATGGCATCAGCTTGCTCTAATGACAGGATATCGCCATTATAGCACAGGGGATTTTTGCTGTTTATAGCTGTGTAGGAAAAGGCATCCATATCCGGTGTGCCTGCGTAAAAGGCTTTTCGCACTCTGGGATGTACCGTCAGTTCCTTGATGGGATAGCGGTTATAAATATCCAGCAGCTTCTGCCATTCCTCGGCATTTTCCATTCCGATCCGGGTCTTGACGGAAATCGGGATGGGGCTTTTTGCAAAGACCGTATCCAAAAACCGATCTAATTCTTCCGGCCCCCGGAGCATACCCGCGCCTTTTCCCTTGGCGGTGACTGTACCGGAAGGGCAGCCGGCATTGAGATTGACTTCTGTATAGCCTAGCTCAGCGCACTTTTCAGCAAACCACAAAAAATCTTCGGCAACTTTCGTCAGCGCCTGGGGGATCACTTCCATAGGAAGCTCGTCCTTTTTAACCAATTCCCGCTTTTCCTTGCCGGTTAAGCTGTGGCTTTGGGTGGGGGAGAAGAAGGGGGTATAGTACCGATCCAAACCGGGGAAAAATTCCCAGTGCCGGCGGCGGTAAATGCTGTCGGTAATGCCCTCCATAGGGGCAAAGTAATACTTCATATGTATCTCCTAAAATGCGGCTGCGATAATTTACGCAGCCGCATATTTTCAGATTTCCATAATCACAGGCAGGATCATGGGATTGCGCTTGGTGGTCTTAAACAGGTAGCCACTCAGGTCGTTCTTAATAGCGGTTTTAATGGCGGTCCAATCCCGGACACGCTTACGGCCGCAACGCTCAATGGCTTCAATGGCCACTTCCCGCAGTTCTTCCATCAGCTCTTCCGATTCTTTCACATACACAAAGCCGCGGGTGATGATATCCGGGCCGGTGATAACGCCGCCGTCCTGGCTGCTGATGCTGACGCATACCACGATCATACCGTCCTGAGCCAGGTGCTTTCTGTCCCGCAGTACTACGCTGCCCACATCGCCTACACCGGTGCCGTCCACAAAGACCTTACCGGCAGTAACTGTGCCGTTGGTCTTACAGTTTTTACCGGTTAGCTCAATCACGCTGCCCAGCTCTGCGACGCGCACATTCTTTTCCGGCAGACCCATCTGGGTAGCAAGGCGGCCGTGAAGCTGCAGATGCCGCTGCTCACCGTGAACAGGGATGAAGAAACGGGGCTTGCACAGAGCGTGTACGATCTTCAGCTCTTCCTGACAGGCGTGTCCGGAAACGTGCAGACCTTCGCTCTTTTCGTATACCACATCCGCGCCCTTGCGGTAAAGCTCATTGATGATCCGGGACACTGCCTTTTCGTTGCCGGGGATGGCGGATGCGGAAATGATGATCCGGTCACCGGAAACGATGTCGATCTGCTTATGGGTGGAAAATGCCATCCGGTACAAAGCGGACATATTTTCGCCCTGAGAGCCGGTGGAAACGATGACCACCTTGTTCTTGGGCAGGCTCTTGGTGGCAGCTAAGTCTACGATAGTGCCTGCAGGCACTTTGATATAACCCAGCTCCTGGGCAACCTTCAGCATATTCTCCATACTTCTGCCGGTGACCGCTACCTTTCTGCCGTAGCGGTGGGCGGTAGCCAGCACTGCCTGAATGCGGTGCATATTGGAGGCAAAGGTGGTAACAATGATCCGCTGGTCGCAGTTTTTAAACTGCCGGTCAAGGCCTTCGGCAACCACATTTTCACTGGGGGTATAGCCTGCCCGCTCCACATTGGTGGAGTCGCACAGCAGAGCCAGGATGCCTTGGTTGCCCAGCTCACCCAGCCGGGCAAGGTCGGTCATACCGTCCTTGGCGGTGGGATCGATCTTAAAGTCGCCGGTCATTACCACAGTGCCTACCGGGGTGTGGATGGCAAAGGCCACCGCGTCAGCGATGGAATGGTTTACGTGGATGAATTCCACGGTAAAGCAGCCGGCCTTGACCACATCACCGGGTTTGTGGGTGATGAGCCGTACCTTGTCTGCAATTTTATGCTCTTCCAGCTTCAAGCGGATCAGACCGTTGGTCATAGCTGTTCCGTGGATGGGGCAGTTGACCTGCTGCATACAGTAGGGGATAGAGCCAATATGGTCTTCGTGGCCGTGGGTAATGAACATACCCCGCAGCTTTTTGGCGTTCTGCACCAGATAGGTAAAATCCGGGATCACCAGATCTACGCCGTACATATCCTCATCGGGAAAGCCTACACCGCAATCCACCACGATCATATCTCTTCCGTATTCCAATACGGTGATGTTTTTGCCGATCTCGTCAAGACCGCCTAAGGGAATGATTTTCAGTTTTTCTGCCAAATGAATACTCCTTTCAAATTTAAACACGACAAATCAGCAGCCGTCTGCTCCCATAGCGGCCCCGAATCGCCGCCGCTGAAGCATTACGCCCGCGAACTATTTCTTCTAAATGGCCCGGTCACTTGCCGGATGCCGTTACGGTTATTATAACACAGACAGGGGTAAAAGTATACATTTATTTTTCCGGTGCAATTTTGACCGAAAACGCAAAAATCACAGTTGCACCTTTCCTTTACATTTGCTATAATATACAGAATAATAGGTTACTATGTACTTATGGGAGGTATCGCCAATGAATAAGAAGCTTGGTTGGATATTGAAACCTCGGTATTCTATATTTTTCGTGGCTCTGATCGGCTTTAGCGCAGCGGCACTTTTTATGGGTCAGTATTTGCTGGCCGGTGTGGAATTTGCCGTCAGCGCGCTGCTTTTGACGCTGGTGCTGCTGCTGAAGGCCCGCAATCGCGCCCAGCTGCAAAATTACCTGAATAATGCCCTGAACGAAATAGAGGGTATGAACGCCCAGCCCACCTTTCCGATGCTGGCATTCCGTTTGTCTGATGGCGGTATTATATTCCGCAATGATTTGTTTAACCAGATCAGCGGCACAAATCCCGGTCTTGATGAGCGGAAGGTAAGCGATATTCTGCCGGGCTTTTCTACGGAGTGGCTTTCTTCCGGCAAATCGGAATACCCCTACGATGTGAATATGCTGGGCAGACGCTATCGGGTATACGGCACCATCGTTGTGTGTGATGATCCTGCTGCTACCCGTGTAGGTGTTATGTACTTTACCGACCTGACGGAGCTGTATCAGGTGCGGGATGAGTATATCCGTTCCCGTCCTGTGGTTTCCATCATTCTGGTGGATAACTATGAAGAGCTGACCAAGAACCTGTCTGAAGGCGCCATCTCTTCTATGAACGCTAAAATCAACGATGTGCTTACCAAGTGGACGGAAAGCTATCACGGTTTGCTGCGCCGCTTGGAAAAGAACCGTTTCGTGTTTGTTTTTGAAAAGCGGGATTTAAAGCGTGCTATCGATGATAAGTTCTCCCTTTTGGAGGATATCCACGAGATCACCAGCCCCTCCGGCCTGGCAGCATCCATTTCCTTTGGCTTGGGCGTAGATGCAGAGAGCTTTGAAGAAGGCTATGATTTTGCAGCGTTGTCCATCGAAATGGCCCTGAGCCGTGGCGGTGACCAGGCGGTTATCAAGGACCGGCTGAACTTTAACTTCTACGGTGGTCGTACCAAAGAGGCAGACCACCGCAGCAAGGTGCGCTCCCGTGTTACTGCCAATTCCATTATGGAGCTTATTGGTCAAAGTAGCAAAGTGTTCATTATGGGACACAAGAATGCTGACCTGGACGCAGTGGGCGCTGCTATGGGTATTGCCTGCCTGTGCCGTAAGAAGGGCAAGAGCTTCTATATCGTCATCGACGATGAAAACAATGCAGCTGCCCGTCTGATCGAGGAGATCCGTCAGGTGCCTGAGTATGAAAATGTGTTCATCTCCGGTCAGGAAGCGCTGCTGCTTTCTGATAACCGCAGCACCCTGGTAGTGGTGGATACCACCCGCCCCGACCAGGTAGAATGCAGAAACCTTCTGGATGCTGTTACCAGCATTTGCGTGGTGGATCATCACCGCCGCGCTGCCGATTATATTAAGCCTGTGGTGGTTAACCTCCACGAGCCGTACGCATCCTCTGCCGGTGAGCTTGTTACCGAGCTATTAGAATACGCGGTGGAGAAAAAGGATGTTCTGCCCATTGAGGCAAAGGCCCTGATGGCCGGTATCTTCCTGGATACCAAGAGCTTTAATGTGCGTACCGGTGAGCGTACCTTTGAAGCAGCCGCTTATCTGCGGCAGCTGGGCGCAGATACGGTGGAAGTTAAAAAGCTGCTGCAGAACGATTTCCAGGACACTATGGCTAAGTATCAGATCATTAAGTCTGCCCGGCTTTATCGGCAGGAGACCGCCATCGCAGCTTTGCACGCAGGCACGTCCCGTGCGCTGGCTGCCCAGGCGGCAGACGAACTGCTGAACATTTCCGGTATTTCCGCATCCTTTGTGCTTTATCCCGATGAAAACGCTGTGATCATTTCTGCCCGCAGTATCGGTGAAGCCAATGTGCAGATGATTTTGGAGCCTTTGGGCGGCGGCGGCAATACTGCTACTGCAGGCGCACAGGTGCCGGATGCTACCGTTAAGGATGTTTTGGACCAGCTGGTGGTATCCATCGACCAGTATTACGAAAGGTGATTAAATTATGAAAGTTATTCTTTTACAGGATGTTAAGGGCAAGGGCAAGAAGGGCCAGATGCTGGAGGTTTCTGACGGCTACGCAAGAAACTATATGCTGCCCAGAAAGATTGCTGTGGAGGCTACTGCCGATGCAGTAAATACCATGCGTATGAACGATAAGGCTGCCGCAGAGAAGGCTGCCAAGGAGCGTGCCGAGGCGCTGGAGATTTCCAAGCAGCTGCGGGCTATGACCCTGACCGTTACCGCCAAGGGCGGCGGCGCAGGCAGACTTTTTGGCTCTGTTACCAATCAGGAAATTGCCGATGCTTTGAAGGCAAAGACCGGTATTGCTATCGATAAGCGCAAGATCGTGATTTCTGACCCCATCAAGAGCGTGGGTACCTATACTGTGACCTGTAAGCTGGGCTATGAGATCTCTGCCCCCCTTACAGTTAAGATCGAGGAAGCATAAGCTGAAAGTGTAAGGAGAAAGCATTATGGATGCTGAACGCAATCCCAATCAGATTCCCCAGTCCTTAGATGCCGAGCAGGCTGTGCTGGGCTCTATTCTGATCGACAGCCGTTGTCTGACGGAAGTGATCGGCATTTTGCGCCCTGAGGACTTTTTTCTGAAGCAAAACCGGGAGATCTACGAAACTATCTATACCATGTTCAATTTCTCCCAGTCCATCGACCCGGTCACTGTGCTGGATAAGATGAAGGAACTGGGTGTACATCACGATAATTCCCGGGATTATATCCTACAGCTGATGCAGATTACCCCCACTGCCGCCAATGCGGTGCGTTATGCAGGTATCGTCCGGGATAAGGCTATGCTCCGCGGCCTTGCAGATGCAGGCACGCAGATCGTGGATGCGGTCTATGAGCAGGTTGGTACGCCCTCTGAACTGCTGGAAATGGCAGAAAAGAAGATCTTTTCTCTTCGCAAGGGTGAGCGGGGCGATTCTTTAGAGCATATCGGTGTGACGATGCATAAGGTGTTTGGCCGCCTGGAAGAGTTGGCAGAGTCCGATTCTGTCATTCCCGGCCTGTCCACCGGCTTGCGTGACCTTGACCGTACCATTAACGGCCTGAACCGGTCTGACCTGGCGCTGGTCGCTGCCCGTCCCGGTATGGGTAAAACTGCATTTGCTTTGAACCTTGCTACCAATGTAGGCAAGAAGACGAATGGTACTGTGGCGATCTTCTCTTTGGAAATGTCCAGAGAGCAGCTTGCTATGCGTCTGCTGGCCATTGAAAGCTTTGTGGACGGTAAGAAGCTGCTCACCGGTAAGCTTTCTGAGGATGAATGGAACAAGCTGGGCGCTGCTGCTGTGGCATTGAGCCAGACGGATATCCGTGTAGACGATAATCCTTCCATTACCGTAGCGGAAATGAATGCAAAGTGTCGCCGGCTGGATAACCTTTCTTTGGTGATCGTGGACTATCTGCAGCTGATGAATGGCTCCGGTTACGGCAAGAACAGCGATAACCGTGTAACAGTGGTCAGCGAAATTTCCCGTTCTCTTAAAATTATGGCTAAGGAACTGAATGTTCCCGTTATTTGCCTGAGCCAGCTTTCCCGTGGCCCTGAAGGCAGAACGGATAAGCGGCCCATGCTTTCTGACTTGCGTGAATCCGGCGCTATCGAGCAGGACGCTGACGAAGTTATGTTCCTTTACCGGGATGATTACTATAACAAGGATACCCAGGAGCAGGGCGTTGCCGAGTGTATCGTGGCAAAGAATCGTCACGGTGAGCTTGGCACAGTGAAGCTTCAGTGGATCCCGCAGTATCAAACCTTTACAGATCTGGAGTGGAAGCATGCTGAATGAGCTGCTGCGCTTTGTCCGACGCTATGATATGGTAAGCAGCGGCGATCGGGTGATCTGCGCTGTTTCCGGCGGGGCGGACTCCATGGCGTTGCTATGGGCTTTTTACCTGCTGAAGGACAAGCTGGGAATAGAAGTGGAATGCGCCCATTTTAACCACGGCTTGCGTGGGGAAGAATCCCAGCGGGATCAAAAGTTTGTGGAAGATTTCTGCAAGGGCTTGCAGATTCCTTGCCATACCCGCTTTGGCCAGGTTACGGCAGGGAAGAAGGGCCTGGAGGCTGCTGCACGGGATGCCCGGTACAATTTCCTGAACAGCCTTCCCGGCAAGATCGCTACTGCCCATACTGCCGATGACAACGCAGAAACGGTGCTGATGCATCTGGTGCGGGGTACAGGCCTTAAGGGTCTGGGTGGCATTATGCCGGTAAGCGGCTCTTTGATCCGCCCGATGCTGTCTGTTACCCGGGATCAGGTGATTGCTTTTCTGGAAGAATACAGCGTTGGTTTTGTTGAGGACAGCAGCAATGCCGCAGACGACTTTTTAAGAAATCGGCTGCGGCATCATGTGATACCTTTGCTGAAAGCGGAAAATCCCCGCATTACGCAGAACCTCTCCGAAACTGCCCAAAGTTTGCGACAAGACAGCGAGCTTCTGGAAGGTTTGGCTGCAGATACCATTGAGGATGTGGCCGCTTTGCGGAAAATGGAAGATGCAAAGCGTGTTCGCGTATTAGGCGCATATTTGGAAAAGTGCGGTGTTAAAGAACCCAGTCGCAAGCATATTTTGCTGTTGCAGGAGCTCGTCTTCTCGGAAAATCCTTCTGCCAGAGGTAATTTCCCCGGCGGTGTGGTGATCGGCAGAGAATACGGCCGTTTGGTCAAACAGGAGAATGTTGGTCAGCTCACTCCCATGGAGCTGAAACCAGATGGAATTTGGGAGCTGCCGGAAGCGGGTCTGCGGGTGATTTGTCGCAAAGCAGACAAATCAGTAAATACAGCCAATGCCTTTACGGTCTGGCCGGAAGGAAAGCTGATTCTTCGCAGCCGCCATTCCGGTGATGCTCTGTGTACTTCCGGCGGAACGAAGAGCCTGAAGGAGCGGTTTATCGATGGAAAGATCCCCGCTGCCCGCAGAAGCTATGTGCCGGTGGTTGCAGATGATCGGGGTGTTCTGGGTGTATACGGCTTTGGCGCGGATATTAGCCGTACAAAGGCGGATACAAATGGTATTACAGTTATTTTTGAAGAAATAGAAAACGCCTGATGCGTGTAAATAATGGAGGAATACCCATGGAAAAAGATATTCAAGAAGTGTTGCTGTCCGAAAGCCAACTGCAGGCGCGGATTGGTGAGCTGGCACAGGAATTGTCCCAAAAATATGCGGGCAAAGATCCTGTGTTTGTAGGTGTGCTGAAGGGCGTTGTTATATTCTTTGGAGATCTGGTAAAGCGGATCACCACGCCCTGTGAGTTTGATTTTATGTGGATATCTTCCTACTCCGGAACAAATTCCACAGGTAATATGATCGTCAAGCGGGATATATCTGTGGATATCAAGGGCCGCCATGTGGTGATCCTGGAGGATATCTTTGACACCGGTAATTCCCTGGATTATACTTACAAGCACCTTATGTCCAAGGAGCCTGCATCTTTGGAGATTTGCACGCTGCTGGATAAGCCTGAACGACGCAATCCCGCTGTTACACTGCAGGCGGATTATGTGGGCTTTGAGATCCCCAATGCTTTTGTGGTTGGCTACGGCCTTGATTACAATGAGCATTATCGCAACCTGCCTTATGTGGGCATTCTGAAGCCTGAGGTATACGAAAATTAGGGTAGAGCGACAAATCCGAACCCGCCTTAAAGCGGCTGATTTTGGCGCTTTCCGCCCTATTGTGCCTCGCAAGGCACAAAGCATTCCTTCGCCCCAATAGAACGAAAATCATCCAAAATCTTCTCGCTTTAAGGTCGAAGATTTTACAAAGAGAGGGTTTTTGTTCTTGGGGGCACAAAACGCAGCAAATACTTTGTGTATTTGCGAGTATTTTAACGCAGATAGAGCAATAAACCATCCTTTGTAAAACGAGTTCGGATTTGTCACTCTACCCTATAGCTTAACCGGGAATTTTCAGATTATTCCCAAGGGAAAGGTTTACCCTTCAGCACATGGTTTTTTAAATAAGCAAAGGTCTCTTTTTCGCCCTGATCCTGCAGCATGGTAAGAATATAGGTAAGCTCCCGCAGAGTTTGGGGGTGCAATAGTTCTTTTTCAATGCTCCGGGATAAATACCGCAGCTCTGATCCCGGGCCGTACTTTTCCTTTTCGTAGGTCATACAGGCAGCCCGGCGATCCATCACCATTTCCACCAAGTACTTTCGAGGCATGGGAACAGACTCATAGCGGCGGGTCTGCCGGTTTAAATCCGTCCAGTATTCGTAGTGATGGCGGTTTCTGCCCTTATGGTGCATCCAGGCTAAACTGTAGCCTTTTTCATCCCGTTCCGCACCGTTGGGACTACGGTCACCCTGATAATACTTTGCGCCTACGCTAAACTCAGCGGGTGTATACTTGGAAAGGTCGTGGGTAAGACCTTGCCAGTAAAGACCAACTTTAAAACAGCCTTTTCGCACAAGATGACGGTGGTGAGTAATGGTTTTAAAATGTTTCCAGGCTTTCATTCTTGATGCCTCGCTTTCTTGTTGTTATTATAGTATTGCCCACCTGAAAATGCAAGGCAAGAAAAGAAGAATTAAAGGGTTGACATTTTTAGGATGTGTGCTATAATTTTATTCGCACCACGGAGGCTTAGCTCAGCTGGTTAGAGCGCATGCTTCACACGCATGAGGTCACAGGTTCGAGTCCCGTAGTCTCCACCAAAAAAGACACCACCCAATCGGGTGGTTTCTTTTTTGGTATCGGCATTCAGACTACGGGACTCGAAAGGCGGCTTTGCCGATGTATCATTGAAATATTCAAAAAACTGTGATATGATTTAAAAAATAGTTTCTGCACAAAGAAAGCAGGGATATATATGCAAACAGTATTATACATTTTAATTTTCCTGGTGATGGCTGCCATGTTCCTTTTTTTGCCCAAGAAACAGGAAACCAAGCGTTTTGGCATCATCGTTATGCTGATTGCTCTGGTGCTGGAGCTTGCGGTATTTAACTATCATAGCTATCATCTGTGGTTTCGGGATTATCCGCAGAAAGAGCTCTCCCTTTCCAACGCTTCGATATCCGGCACTGTGGAAACCCTGCCGGACGGCTCACTCAAGATCACGGACAAGGCCACGATCACCTACCACTCTTTGGATATGCCTGTCGGCACAGTGATGCTGGATCTTGGCTGGCAAACGGAAAACGAGGGCAACTATGTAACTGCGGAGTTTGACTTTACTGACGAGACCCAAGCCGTCTATTACCGCAGCAATGTAGCAGACGGCAGGATCGTCAACGGTGACCGCGCCAGCCACTATATTATCACGGCCCTCAGCGGCAATGCAGATTGGATGCGAATGGACTTGGTGACCGAAGCAGGACGCAGTGTGATCCTGCGCGCCATCCACTTAAATGCGCCTGTGCCGCTGCAACTATCCGCGGCGCGGCTGCTGCTGACTACCCTGTTACCGGCTGCCCTGTATGCGCTGCTGCGCTTCCCCTCTTTTACAGAATCGATAGAAAAGCGCCGCCGTACGCTGTCCTTTACCACCGCCGGCATCACCGCAGTATTGGTATTTGCTGCATTCATCATTACTTACATACTGACATTTGATCCCAATATCCCCTATTTTGCCCGCTTCCAAAGCACCACCGGCAACCAGATCACCAAAGAACTGGTAGACGCTTTCTCCGCAGGACAGGCTCACCTGTTGCAAACACCCTCCCAAGAGCTGCTGGAGCTGGAAAACCCCTATGACTGGAGCTTGCGCAGAGAAACTGGCGTGTATGCCTTATGGGATCACCTTCTATTTGACGGAAAGTACTATTCCTACTACGGAATTGCACCGGTACTGCTGCTGTTTTGGCCCTTCCACAAGCTCACCGGCTTTTATTTCCCCACTTCTGAAGCCGTCTTTTTGTTTGGCGCCATCGGTATCATTTGTTTAAGCGCATTGTTCCTGGAACTCATCAAGCGATTTTTCCCCAAGCTGCCGGTAAATATTGCTATTTTCAGCTTGATCATCCTGCAATTTTCTTCCGGCATTTGGTACTGCTTTGCCTATGACAATTTTTATGAGATCGCCCAAGCCGGTGGCTTTATGTTCACCTGCGCAGGCGCCTGGCTGCTGCTCCGCTCCGGTGTGATCGGCAAGGGAAAAATACGAAAAGCCGATCTTGTACTATCGTCGTTTTGCTTATCCATGGCAGTACTGTCCCGCCCCACCCTGGCACTCTACTGCATTGTGGCGGTCATTTTCCTTATCTTTGGATATATCAAGCTTCGCAAGGAAACACCTGCAGAAAAAAGAAGATCCGAAACCGTGTCCTACTGGGTATGCGCGCTGATCTGCTATTTTGTCATTGGCGGTATTCAGATGCTTTACAACTATGTGCGCTTTGGTAACTTCTTTGACTTCGGTATTCAGTATTCTTTGACCATCAATGACTTTACACGAGCCCAGTATCATACCGACTTTGCCCTGATCGGCTTTTGGAACTTCCTGTTTGCCTTCCCCAAAGTGGAAACCAATTTCCCCTTTGTGCTGTCCAACTTCTCCAACCTTTCTGTCAACGGCTACTATTTTATCGCAAGCTACAATGCCATCGGCATCCTGTGGCGAGCATTGCCGGTGTTTGGCTACTTGGGCGCAGTGAAAGCATACAGGAAGCTGGAGAAAAAGGATAGATTCAAGGCACTTATCTTAATTGGCAGCTGCTGTATCGCAGCGCCGCTGATCATCATTTTCTCCATATGGGAAAGCGGCTACGGTGTGCGCTACTGCGCGGACTTTACCTGGCAGTTCGTCATCGGTGGTATGTGCATTACCTTCTACAATTATCTGCACGCAGCAGACGATCCGCTAAAGGCAGATCGCTGCCGTATGACGGTGAATTTCTTTGCCATCAGCGCAGTACTGGCCATCATCATAAATTTTGCTCTGGTATACGAATACCTACCGCTGGAAAACTTGCAGCGCAGCTCCCATTACGCTATGGAGCGCATATTTGAATTCTGGAAATAAAAGGGGTTGTTTTTGTGACTTTGTTCCTTGTCATTCCCTGCTATAACGAACAAGAGGTCTTGCCGGAAACGGCGAAACGCTTAAAAGAAAAAATGGCCGCGCTATGTGATAGCGGCAAGATCAGCAGCCGCAGCCGTGTCTGCTTTGTGGATGACGGCTCAAAAGACGATACCTGGGCGATCATCGAGCAGCTGCACATAGAAGACGGGCTGTTTCGCGGTATCAAGCTATCCCACAATCAGGGTCACCAAAATGCGCTGCTGGCTGGCCTGCTGACCGTGCGGGAAGAATGTGACGCTGCCATCAGTATGGACGCAGACCTGCAGGACGATATTGACGCCATCGATCAAATGGTGGATGCCTACCTTGCCGGTAACGATATCGTGTACGGTGTACGCAGCGACCGTAAAAAAGACTCCGCCTTTAAGCGGGGCACAGCCCAGCTATTTTATAGGCTGATGCGGCAAATGGGCGCGGATATCGTGTATAACCACGCAGACTACCGCCTGATGAGCCGCCGGGCATTGGAAGGCCTTAGCCAGTTTAAGGAAGTCAATCTGTTCCTGCGGGGCATCGTTCCTATGATTGGCTACAAAAGCACCCAGGTCTATTACAGCCGGGGCGAGCGCTTTGCGGGAAAGACCAAATATCCTCTGAAAAAGATGCTGTTTTTTGCCTTTGAAGGAATCTCCTCCCTGTCCATCCGGCCGGTGCGTATGATCAGCACAGCAGGCGCTATTATGTTCCTCATCAGCATTGGCATCCTGATCTATTCCCTTGTGCAGCACTTTTTAGGCGCTACTGTTCAGGGCTGGACGTCCCTTGCCGTTTCCATGTGGGCCATCGGTGGCTTACAGCTGCTTGCCATTGGCATTATCGGTGAATACATCGGCAAGATCTATTTGGAAAGCAAGCAGCGCCCCCGTTTCATCGTGGAAGAATACTTGAAATAATGTTCAGGAGGAACTATGGAACCCATTGAAATCATTGCCCAAATCGTGGGCATTATCGCTATGGCATTTAATATCCTGTCCTATCAGTGCAAAAAGCAAAGCACGGTCATTGCGCTGCAGCTTTTCGGCGGCGCGCTGTTTGCGGTCAATTATCTGCTGCTGGGGGCAACCATTGGCGGTATTCTTAATACCATCGCCGTGGTGCGAGCCATTGTATTTCTGTTCAAAGATAAGCTCAAGGCCGACCGGCTTTACTGGTTTATCCCCTTCCTGGCATCTTACATCACCGTGTATATCCTGAATTTCACCCTGCTGGGTGTAGAGCCTACACCCTTTAACCTCATTATTGAGCTGCTGCCTGTGGTGGGTATGACCGCGCTGAACATCGGCTTCCGCCTGAAAAATGCATCTGATGTGCGTATCTGCGGCCTGGTCAGCTCCCCCGCCTGGCTGATCTACAACATTGTCGCCGGCTCCTGGGGCGCGATTCTTTGCGAAGTCCTCACGCTGTTTTCCATTTTCATCGGTATGTTCCGACACGACAAGAAGCCTGCGGCTTAGCATTGTGCGTACGCACAATGCATCGATATAAATCCCTGCGGGATTTTCGATATTTCCCTTCGGGAATCGATATTCCGCTTTGCGGATCGATATGTGCTCTGGCACGAGAAGGATTTATATCATATCGAATCGCA
>JAZOWK010000005.1:0-11789 GCA_045659205.1 Faecousia sp. | reverse complement strand
CGACCAGGGAGCCGTCTACTCCTCAAGGGCATTTTGCCACGCCCATGAACATTATAACATACTTCGTTCAATGTCGCGAGGGGGAACTCCAACAGATAATCCAATAATTGAAGCATTAAATGGCTGGATCAAGGAAGAATTATACCTTGACTACGGTTTAGCAGACGCAGAGAACCTTCCGGATCTACTGAATCAGTATGTTTATTTCTTCAATAACCACAGACCAGCTGCTGCCTTGGGCTACAAAAGCCCAGTTCAGTACAAGACCGAACTGGGCTTCGTGTAATTATGCTTTTTTAGTGTCTACTTTTTCTTGACAAGTGCAGAGCGAAATGCTCACCGCTTTAATTTTATAAAAGAAACCCCTGCGGAATATCCGCAGGGGTTTATCAGCACTTACAAAGAGGGTTTAGAAAAATTTTCTCTTATTCTTACGGGCAGCTTCAGACTTCTGCTTACGCTTCAGGCTGGGGCTGACATAGTGCTCGCGCTTCTTAACTTCAGCGATAACGCCCTCCTTGGCACAGCTACGCTTAAAACGACGCAGAGCGCTCTCCAGAGATTCGTTTTCCTTTACGCGAATTTCAGACATGGTTTTCCCTCCCTCCGATGGCATCCGGCTTTTTCCAGGATGCATTCAGGGCCTGCTATGCAGGCTTGACCATTATAATTCGGTTTTCAGGAATTGTCAAGCAGGAATTCTGCCTTTTTCACCGGTTTTGGTAAAAATCCCTGATTTTTATTTCACGATCAGGTTGACCAGCTTATTCTTTACCACAATGGTCTTGATAATGCTGCCGCCCTGCTTTTCCAGGAAACGGGCGATCTTCTCGTCCGCCAGGACATTGGCGATTACCTGCTCGTTATCGAGATCTGCGTCCATTTCCACAGTGCCACGCATCTTGCCGTTCACCTGCACCGCCATAGTCACCTGGGTATCCTTACACTTTTCTTCGCTGTAGATAGGCCAGCTTTCAAAGGCGATGGTATTATCGTGACCCAGAACCTGCCAGATCTCCTCACCTACGTGGGGGGTAATGCAGGAAAGCATCTTGATAAAGCCCTCTGCATATTCTCTGGGGCAAGTGCCGTTTTTATACACTTCGTTCACAAATACCATCATCTGGGCGATGGCGGTATTGAAGCCGAGAACCTCGTAATCGTTGGTGACCTTCTTAACGGTCTGGTGATAGATCTTGGTCAGCTTACCGTCATCGGTATCAGTGATATTGGCAGGCTCGGTAAAGAAGTTCCAAACACGGTTGATAAACTTCTTTGCACCGGCAACAGCAGTGGTAGACCAGGGCTTGGAAACCTCCAGGGGGCCCATGAACATCTCATAAAGCCGCAGAGTATCTGCGCCGTAATCCCGCACCACATCGCTGGGATTGACCACAAATTCCGGGAAACGCTTGCCCATCTTGATGCCGTTCTCACCCAGGATCATACCCTGATGCACCAGCTTCTTGAAGGGCTCTTTCACAGGGGACAAGCCCTGATCGTACAGGAATCTGTTCCATATACGGGAGTAGATCAGGTGGCCAACTGCGTGCTCCGGACCGCCGATGTACAGGTCAACAGGCATCCAGTGCTTGAGTAACTCCGCCTCGCAGAAAGCATTTTCATTCTTGCAATCGATATAGCGCATATAGTACCAGGAAGAGCCAGCAGAGCCGGGCATGGTAGAAGTCTCACGGATGCCCTGAATGCCGTTGCAATCGTACTGCTTCCACTCGGTAGCATTCTCCAAAGGTGCCTGGCCGTTGTGACCCTTATAGTCTTCCAGCTCCGGCAATACCAAAGGCAGCTCGCTATCGGGCAGGAAGTGGGTCTTGCCGTCCTCGGTATATACACAGGGAACAGGCTCGCCCCAGTACCGCTGCCGGGCAAAGATCCACTCACGGAAGTGATAATTATTCTTTCTGCGGGCAACACCCATCTTTTCCAGCTTGCAGGTGATGGCTTCCTTTGCCTCTTCCACCGTCAGGCCGGTGAACTCTTCAGAATTGACAAGCTTGCAGCCCTTGCCTAAGTAATCCTGCTTTTCAAAGGCCCGCTCACTGACATCCCGACCCTCGATGACCTGCACCATGGGAATGTTGTGGGCAATGGCATACTCAAAGTCACGCTGGTCGTGGCTGGGAACAGCCATAACTGCGCCGGTGCCGTAGCTTGCCAGCACGAAGTCGCCAATAAATACAGGCACTTCCTTGCCGTTAACGGGGTTAATGGCATACACACCCTTTAAGGGGCAGCCGGACTTGGTCTTGTTCAGCTCCGTGCGGTCCATATCGCTCTTCTTTACAGATTCATCGATATAGGCCTGTACTTCTTTTTTGTTTTCCACCCGGTCCATAAGGGCCTGCACGGTCTTGCCATCCGGCGCAAGCACCATAAAGGTGATGCCGTAAATGGTTTCGATACAGGTGGTATAAATGGAGAATTCACCGCCGCCTACCAGCTTGAAGTCCACTTCCACACCGGTGGACTTGCCGATCCAGTTGCGCTGGATCTCCTTGGTGGATTCAGGCCAATCGATCTCGTTAAGACCCTCCAGCAGCTTTTCTGCAAAGGCAGGCTGATCGATGACCCACTGCATCATATTCTTCTTCACAACGGGATAGCCGCCACGCTCGGACTTGCCGTCAATGACTTCGTCGTTAGAAAGCACAGTGCCCAGTTCTTCGCACCAGTTGACAGGCATTTCGATCCGCTTGGCATAGCCTTCTTCATAGAGCTTTTTGAAGATCCACTGGGTCCACTTATAAAAATCAGGGTCAGAGGTGGCAACCACCTTGGACCAGTCATAGTCAAAGCCCAGCTCCTTCAGCTGTGCGGAGAAGGTCTTGGTATTCTCCTGGGTAAAGCCGTTGGGGTGATTGCCGGTGGATACAGCATACTGCTCAGCGGGCAGACCGAAAGAGTCATAACCCATGGGGTGCAGCACATTGTAGCCCTGCATCCGCTTCATACGGGACATAATGTCCGTAGCAGTGTAGCCCTCCGGATGGCCTGCGAGCAGACCTACACCGGAAGGATAAGGGAACATATCCAAAACATAGTACTTGGGCTTGGAAAAATCCCACACATCCGTATGGAAGGTATCGTTCTCCTGCCAGTACTTTTGCCATTTCTTTTCAATTTGACTGTGTTCGTAATTCATGGTCTTACCCCTCTACGATAAACTCGCTGATATCGATCTTCTCTGCATCTGCCCACAGGCGCTCCAGAGCATAAAACTCTCTTGCCTCCTGGGTAAACACGTGAACAACAATAGAGCCAAAGTCCAGAAGCTCCCAGGAATTGCCCCGGTGACGCTCACGGCCCAGCATAGGCTCGCCCAGCTCCTCCATCACATATTCTGCATAGTCGCACAAGGTCTTGACATGGGTATTGGAATTACCGGTGCAGATGAGAAAATAATCTGCAAGGGAGCTTACCTCGTCGATTCTAAGAAGCTGGATATCCTGACCTTTCTTTTCATCCAGCGCCTTGGTGACCTGATAGGCCACTTCTTTTGCACTTAACATATCATCTCTTCCTTTCATTTTTCAGCCACTGCAAAGTCTCGGTAGATTCCGGGCTTACTTCCCTACCCTGTTTTTGCAGCAGCTCCACCGTCATAGTAAGACCAAGCTTTAAAGCTTCATCCAAGTCGGTATAAGCAAGACTGCGGAGCTTTTCCACGCCAGGGAAATTCCGGCTCGGCTCCATATAATCAGCCACATAAATGATTTTTTCCAAGGTGTTCATTCCGGGCTTTCCGGTAGTGTGGCTGGCGATGGCAGAAACCACCGCTTTATTTTCTCCAAAGATCCGCTCCGCCACCAAGCTTCCGGTAAATGCGTGGAGGATCTTGGGATTTTTTTCATAAAAAGCGTCTAACAGTATATCGTAGCTGCGGCACAAGTGTAGCTGCAGCTCCCCATCCAAAGCCTTGGTCACATCGTGCAGAAGGGCTGCTCTGGCAGCGTCAGTTACATCCGCGCCCCAAAGCTTTGCCAGCTCGTAAGCCGTATCCCGGCAGCCAAGCACATGGTCGATGCGCTTGGGGTCTAACAAAGAACAAACTTCCCGCTCCAAATCCTGCAAGGAAAGCGCCTTACAGCTATCCAAAGTTCCGTAAAGGCCCTGGGTATGGATATATTCTTCCACGCCTTGGGGCAAATACTCTTTGGCGCAGCCAAAGCGCAGCATCCTGCGCAGCTGGGTAGAGGATATTTCCGTCACAGGGTTTTCCACCAGGTATACCTTTGCGCCCCTCGACTCCATCACCTGTTTCTGTTTCTCAATTGCCTCAATCTCCTGTTTTTGCCCCCGGTAGAACACACCGATGGAAGCATTTTCCAGGATGATATGGGGATTTCTCCAATTCAGGAAGGACAAAAACATATCCGTTCCCATAAACAGAACCAGCTCTGCATCCGGGTTTTCCTTTTTGATCTGCTGCACCGTTTCATAGGTGTAGCTCTGGCCGCCCCGATCCAGCTCAATAGAACTGGGGCAAAGCCGGGAATACTGCTCTGCCGCAATTTTCAACATTTCCAGTCGATGCGCACCGGATGCGCTTTTTGACGATGCCATCTTATGGGGAGAAACGCAGGTGGGGATCAGCAGCATCTTATCCAAAAGCAAGCTTTCTGCGGCGAAAGCCGCTGCCCGGATATGGCCTACATGGGGCGGATCAAACGCGCCGCCGTAAATGCCGATCTTCATGGGGCTTAATCCTCGCCCCGCAGTTTCTTCTCTCTGCTCTTTTCGATGGCCTTATCGATGGCCATCTGGCGGAAATACTCGTTGCGCTGCTCTCTTACCTTCTTGGCAGCCTGACGACGAGCCTGGGCGCCCTTACGCACAGGATTCACCTTGACTTCCTTCCGCTTTGCTCTGCCCACCTGATTGCGCTGAGCCTGGAGCTTTTCGCTGAAGCGGTAGATCACAAACTTTGTGCCGATAACGCTGATGCCTTCAGCGCCCAGCGCCTCACACAGTTCGTCGCAAACTTCCCGCGGGGTCATCATCGCGCCCTCTAAAACCTTACCCTTTACCAGTTCCCGAGTGGTCAGCTGGTTATCCGCCTCTGCGATGAGCGCTTCGGTAATGCCGCCCTTGCCCACCATCAAAGTGGTTTCCAGAGCATTGGCCTGACTTCTCAACTCGGCCCGTTCTTTACTTGTCAGCATAGCCGGCCTCCTTCATTTTTTCGTAAAAGCCCCGCAGAGCCACCGCTCTGTGGGAAACTTGATTCTTTTCGTCTGCGCTTACCTCCGCTAATGTCTTGCCGAAGGGAGGATAATAGAAAATGGGATCATAGCCAAAGCCGCCGCTGCCTGCAGGCTGGCGCAGCAGCTGGCCGTGTACCTCACCCCGGGACTGGATCACCTGACCCTCCGGAGTTACAAAAGAAATGACGCACACGAACTGTGCCTGACGCTGGCCATCGGGAACATTTTCCGTATTTTTCAAAAGCAGCTGGAGTCTGCCCCAATCGTCCAGGGTATCGTCAAAGCCGTAACGAGCAGAGTAAATACCCGGCTCACCGTTTAACGCATCCACAGCGATGCCGGAATCGTCCGCCAAAGCAGGCAGGCCGGTGGCCTTCATCACCGCTTCTGCCTTCAGGAAGGAATTTTCCTCAAAGGTAGCGCCGGTCTCTTCCACATCGATATCCACCCCAAGTTGGCTTTGCAGCACCAGTTCAATACCGAATTTCTCGGTAATGCGGCTGATTTCCACAAGCTTATGGGGATTTTTACTTGCAAGCACTACTTTCATTGCAGCAACGCCTCCACAAATTCTCTGGGGACAAAGCCCATCAGGTCATCCACCTGTTCGCCCACACCCACAAACTTCACAGGAATCTGCAAACTGTGGGCCACCGCCACCACGATACCGCCCTTGGCAGTGCCGTCCAGCTTGGTCAAAGCGATAGCCGTAACACCGGCAATCTCTTTAAACTGCTGGGCCTGGATAAGACCGTTCTGACCGGTGGTACCATCCAGCACCAAAAGCACTTCCCGGCTGGCTTCCGGCAGCTCCCGCTCTGTGATCCGGCTGATCTTCGCCAGCTCGTTCATCAGGTTCTGCTTATTGTGCAGCCGGCCGGCAGTATCGATGAGGATGATATCCGCATTTCTTGCCTTGGCTGCCCGGATGCCGTCAAACACCACGGAAGCGGGGTCTGCGCCTTCATTCTGACGGACGATGTCCGCACCACTGCGGCCAGCCCAGATTTCCAGCTGATCCGCAGCAGCGGCACGGAAGGTATCCGCTGCAATAAGCAGCACCTTTTTGCCTTCTGCCTGATACTTGGCAGCCAGCTTGCCGATGGTAGTGGTCTTACCCACACCGTTAACACCGATCACCAGCACCACAGAAGGCGATGTAGCCACATTCAGCTGAGGATCGCCTACCGTCAGCATATCCGTCAAAATATCCTTTAACGCCTGCCGTGCTTCCTCGGCAGTTTTGATCCGCTGTTCTTTTGCGGCCTTACGCAGGCGCTCCACCGCTTCACAGGTGGTCTGCACGCCCATATCCGCCAAAATCAGGCTCTCTTCCAGCTCATCGTAAAAATCGTCATCCAATTCGGAAACGGAAAATACGCTGCTTAAGGTAGCGCCCAGGTTTTGCCGGGTCTTGGTAAGACCCTGCTTGATTTTTTCAAAAAATCCCATAATTACTCCTGATTATTCCATAATGCCCAGCTGCTCTTCCATCTGATTCAGGTCAAGCCGCAGCAGCTTGGAAATACCCTGCTCCTGCATAGTCACACCGTAAAGCACATCGGAAGCCTCCATAGTGCCACGACGGTGGGTAATGACGATAAACTGGGTCTTCTTGCTCAAATTCCGCAAGTAAGTAGCAAACCGCTCCACGTTCCGGTCGTCCAATGCTGCGTCGATCTCGTCGAGCATACAGAAAGGCGTGGGACGGACCTTCAAAATGGCAAAGTACAAAGCAATGGCCACGAAAGCCTTTTCGCCACCGGACAAAAGCGTGATGGTCTTCAGCTGCTTTCCGGGAGGCTGCACCCGAATCTCGATGCCGCAAGTAAGGGGCTCGTTGGGATCTTCCAGCACCAGCTGGCCCTTACCGCCACCAAACATCTCTTCAAAGGTCTTGCCAAAGTACTCGTCGATCTTGGCAAACTGGGAAACAAAGATCTCCGTCATCTGCGCGGTGATCTCCCGGATGATGCCCTCCAAGTCCTTCTTGGAAGTGAGCACATCGTCCCGCTGCTCGGTCAGATAGCTGTACCGCTCGTTAACACGGGCAAATTCTTCGATAGCGCCCAGGTTGGGTGTACCCAATGCGCCAATGGAGCGCTTAAGCTCTGCAATGCGCCGGTTACCGGCAGCCACAGATTCGATATGACCCCGCTTATCCTGAGCGGTGCTGGGAGTAAGACCATAGGTCTCCCACAGGCGGTCAATGGTGTTGCGCTCTTCAAGAGCGGTTGTTTCTTTCTTATTTTCCAGCAGCGCGCAGGCACGCTCCATATTCAGGATGGACTTGTTCTTTTCCTGAATATCCGTTTCTGCCTTGCTCTTTTCTGCCTCGGTGCGGGCATAGCGGGAAAGGGTCTGCTCCAAATTGCCACGAACGGCAGCGATGTCGGCTTCATTTTCCTGCTTACGCTGCTCTACTGCAGCAATCTGCGCCTGCTGCCTTTCGGTATCTGCCTGAATAGCATCGATATCCTGCAGCTTCTTGCTCCGGTCGCTTTCCGCATCTGCCAAAAGTACCCGCAGGTCTTCCATATGGCTTCTGCCGGTGGTGCGCTCGGCTTCCAAAGCTGCCATATCCTGCCGCAGCTCCTGCATACGGGAAGTAACTTCCTCTGCAGCCTTTTCTGCCTCGGTCTGGTTGCCTTCCAAAGCATTTAAGCTCAAGCGGGTCTGCTCCAGATTCTGGGTGATCAGGCGCAGCTCGGTCTGCACCGCGCTTAAACGCTCCCGGTCGGAAGCCCGACGATCATCCAGGGTTTCCAGTTCCTTTTGGGCAGATGCCAAAGCTTCACAAAGAGCCTGCACCCAAATTTCGTGCTGCTTGCAAAGACCCTCCTGGGTCAGAACCAGCTTTTCATTTTCTGCAAGCTGCTCCTTGGCGGCGGTCAGCTGGAATTCCACCTGATCGGCCTGCCGCTGAGCCTCCTGATATTCTGTTTCCAAAGCCTGCTGCTTTTCAGAAAGGGTCTTCTGCTGTGCAAGCAGCTTTTCCAGCTCATTGGCGCGGCTCAAAATGCCTGCGTCCTTATGGACAGAGCCACCGGTCATAGAGCCGCCGGCATTGAGCACCTGACCGTCCAAAGTGACGATCTTGAAGCGGTTATTGAATTTGCGGGCCATAGCGATGCCTGCGTCCATATCTCGGACGATCACCGTTCTGCCCAGCAGGTTTTCCACAATGCCGGTATATTTCTTATCAAAGCTTACCAGCTGAGATGCGATGCCCTCAAAGCCGTTACACTTGTCAAGGCCGCTTTCATTCAGGCTCTTGCCGTTAATTACAGAAATGGGCAGGAAGGTGGCTCTGCCGCCATCGGTGCGCTTGAGGTACAAAATAGCTGCCTTACCGGCTTCCTCTGTATCCACCACCACATTCTGCATTGCGCCGCCCAAAGCGATCTCGATGGCTACGGTGTAAGCATCTTCTGTGCGGATCAGCTGGGAAACCGGCCCGTGGATGCCCCGCAGAGCGCCCCGGTTTGCTTCCTGCATCACCATACGGACGGACTTGTGGTAACCCTCATAGTCCTTTTCCATAGCCTTAAAGACATTGGTTTTGGCATTTACCTTTTGCAGCTGCTCGGCATTTGCCGTCACCTGCTCTGCAAGCTGCTTTGCCCGGTCACTACGGGTCTTCTGCCGCAGCGTATAGCCGGCAATGGCATTATTTGCAGCGGTAACTTCGTCTTTTGCTTTTTGCAGTTCCTTGCGGCAAGCGGCAAGATTATTTTCTGCCTCCTGCTTTCGTTCTTCACCGGAACGCAGGTCGTTCTTTAATTCTTCACAACGGTTTTCGCTACCGCCAAGGCTCTGCTCCAAGGCATTTTGGTCTGCCTGACGGGCAGCCAGATCAGATGCAAGGCGCACTTCCTGACCCCGCAGCTCCATAAACTGCCGGCTCATACCCTGTGCGTTGGCGGTCATTACCGCCAGCTCCTGCTGCAGCAGGCTCAGCTTGCCGCTTTTTTCAGAAAGCTCTTGCTCAATGGCTTCCAAACGCTGCTGTGTCTGTTCGATCTGGCTGCTCAAGCCGCTGCTGCGGTCTTCCTGACCCTGCAGGTCTTCCTGGCTGCGGCTGATATTTTCATCGTTATTGCGGATATTACCCTGCAAAACGGTGATCTGTCCATCCAGCTGCTGACGGATGCCTTCCAGCATACTCACCTGCACCCGCAGGTTTTCCAGCTGCTCGTTATTGGCGCGCAGTTCTGCGCTCAACCGCTCGGTATAGCTGTACAGATTATCCAGTTCTTCGTGGGCCTGCTCCAGCACGAAAGCCGCAGAAACATAGTCTTCTGCAGCCTTGGCAGCATCCTGCTGGCACTTTTCCAGCCGGTCCAGCCACACCGCAACCTCAACGCCCTGAAGCTCATCTTTCAGCACCAGGTACTTCTTTGCCTTTTCAGACTGCACACGCAAAGGCTCTAACTGCAGCTCCAGCTCGGAGATCTTATCACCGATACGCATCAAGTTATCTTCCGTATGGCCCAGCTTGCGCTCCGTTTCTTCCTTGCGGTGACGGTACTTGGAAATACCGGCAGCCTCCTCGAAGATCTCACGACGGTCAGCACTCTTCAAAGACAGAATTTCATCAATTCTGCCCTGACCGATGTTGGAATAACCCTCTCTGCCAAGACCGGTGTCCATAAACATCTCGTTGATGTCACGCAGTCTTGCAGACTGGCGGTTGATATAGTATTCACTGTCACCGCTGCGGTAATACCGCCGGGTGATCATCACTTCGTCAGCATCGTATGCCAAAGCTCTATCCGTATTATCCAGGGTCAGAGTTGCCTCCGCAAAGCCCACCGGGGCCCGCTTCTGAGTACCGCCAAAGATCACGTCCTCCATTTTTGCGCCACGCAGGGTCTTGCTGCTCTGCTCGCCCATGACCCACAAAATCGCGTCAGAAATGTTGGATTTACCGGAGCCGTTGGGGCCCACGATGGCGGTAATATCGTCGCCAAAGCGGATCAGCGTCTTTTCCGGGAAGGACTTAAAGCCCTGCACTTCCAATGATTTCAGATACACAGCCGTTTACCTCTCAAAAAGTAAAAAATCAATCAGTTTATTATACGGGAAAAACCCATAAAAAGCAAGGGTTTCTTACAAATTACAAGTTACGAATTACAAATTATAAATTTATACTGAAGCGCAAAAAACAGTGTCCACTGCTGAGTGGACACTGTTTTATTTATCTCATAGAAATACCATAATTGTCAATTGTCAACTTTCCATTGTCAATTACAAAAGGCAAGTGGAATTTCCACTTGCCCTTTGTGTATATTATTCGTCGTTCTTGGCCTCTTCGATGATCTTGGCCTGGTTAGCCTTGGGCACTTCTTCGTAGCGGACGAACTCCAGCGTGAAGGAGCCACGAGCCTGGGTCATAGCACGCAGGTCGATGGCATAGCTGCTCATTTCGGCCATGGGCACTTCAGCCTCAACCACGGTATTGCCGTCAGCATCGGGGTTCATACCCATGGGACGGCCACGGCGCTTAGAAAGGTCACCCATCACATCGCCCACATAGGCTTCAGGAACGGTAACAGCCAGGGCGCCAACAGGCTCCAAAATGGTGGGCATTGCGTTGGGCATAGCTTCCTTAAAGGCAAGAATAGCAGCCAGCTTAAATGCCATTTCGTTGGAGTCAACGGGGTGGTAAGAGCCATCGTACAGAACAGCCTTCAGGTTGACCATGGGGTAACCTGCCAGGGGGCCCTTCAAAATAGCTTCCTGAATACCCTTTTCAACAGCGGGGTTAAAGTTCTTGGGAACTGCGCCGCCAACAACTTCTACATCAAAGATCAGCTCGTCACACTCTTCCTGAGGCTCGAAGCGAACCCAAACGACACCGAACTGACCGGAGCCACCAGTCTGCTTCTTATGACGGCCGTGAGCCTGGACGGTCTTCTTGATCTTTTCACGGTAAGCAACCTTGGCAGGGCTCAGCTCAGCATCCACACCAAAACGGCTCTTCAGCTTTGCAACCAGCACATCCAGCTGCTGATCGCCGGAGCCGGAAATAACCAGCTGATGGGTTTCAGCATTGTTGACCAGGCTGAAGGAGGGATCTTCTTCGTTCAGACGGTTCAGGCCTGCAGCCACCTTTTCTTCCTGGCCCTTAGTCTTGGGAGCAATGGCCATGGAATAGCAGGAAGGCGCATAGGGCAGACCCTTAAGGGAAACCACCTTACGGGGATCACACAGGGTATCACCGGTCTTAACCTTATCCATCTTACCGATGGCGCCGATATCACCGCAGGTCAGGCTCTTGACTTCAGTAGCCTTCTTGCCGCACATTGCGTACAGGCTGCCCAGCTTTTCGGTCTCACCGGTACGGGCGTTGATCAGCGGAGTGTCGGAGGTGATGGTGCCGGAGAGGACCTTCACGAAGGAGTACTTGCCGTACTGATCGGAAACGGTCTTGAACACGAAAGCGGAGGGAACGCCGCCCTCGGAAACCACGAACTCTTCCACCTTGCCGTCGGCGGTGGTAGCCTTGTGGTAGTTGCCCTGCTGGGGGTTGGGCAGCAGATTGATGATGTGATCCATCAG
>JAZOWK010000004.1:0-35343 GCA_045659205.1 Faecousia sp. | reverse complement strand
AACACGATAGCGTGGTCGAACTGCCGCAGATCCAGACCGGTCAGCTTCTTGATTTTTTCCAGACGGTACACCAGGGTATTCCGGTGGACAAACAGCTTCCGGGAGGTCTCGGAAACATTCAGGTTGTTCTCAAAGAACTTGTTGATGGTAAACAGAGTCTCCTGATCCAGGGAATCAATGGAATTCTTCTTAAAGACTTCGGACAGGAAGATATCGCACAGGGTGGTGGGCAGCTGATAGATCAGACGGCCAATACCCAGATTTTCATAGTTGATGATGCTACGCTCGGTATCGAATACCTTGCCCACATCAATCGCAGTCTGCGCTTCCTTATATGCATCGGACAGCTCCCGCAGATGCTCTGCCACTGTGCCGATACCGATGACAGACTTAACAAACAGCTCACTCTTGAGCACATCTTCCATCTTCTTGGCGATGCGTTCCAAGTCCCCACCCGTATACTTGGCAGGCAGCTGCTTCACAACGGCAATATCCGTTTCGTTAATTGACAGCACAAAGTCCTGCAGCTTATCGGGGAAATGGGAGGCCAGCACATCCACCGCCGCCACATCGCTGCGACCCATCTGCCGCACCAGATATACTGCTCTGGGGGCATCGGTAGCAAAATGCAGCTCCTTGGCTCTTATGTAAATATCGCCGGGCAGGATATTATCGGTGATAATATTCTTCACAAAAGTGCCCCGGTCGTGCTTTTCCTCATAGAAGTTTTTGGCATCGTTCAGGCAGATATAAGCCAGACGGCAGTAATTCTTGGCCTGCTCATCATCGCCGGTGCAGAACACCGCATATTCAAAAACACCGGTATTGCTGAAAATGCCCCGGAAGGTCTTCTGATTAAAAGTAACGGTACGATCACCGCTGGAAACCACCTTCACCACAGCATCCGCCCAATGCTCACCCAACAGGGCAGGCTCGGTGCTGGAGATCACATGGCCGTCCGTATCGATGACACCAAAAGTCCGGTCGGTAGCCTCACGCAGCTGCAAAATCACGCTTTGAAACACACTGTTAGACATAGTTTATGTTCCTCTCTACCTATTGCACAAATGCATATTTCATAAAATTGCCCTATAATCATACATCCATTTTGCGCATTTTGCAAGTACCTTTTGTCATTTTTATGCAAAACACCCCCTCCGTTTTGGTGAAAATCCCAAAAAGGCAGGGAAAAAGCCGCCCGCAGGCGGCTCATATTTCCGTTTTCTTATACAAAACCTTTGTGCAAAAAGTCCAGTTCCGCTTCTGTCAGCTCCCGCACCTGTCCCCGGCCCAAGTCCCCCAGGGAAAGACCGCCTTCCCGAATACGCTCTAAGTAGGTAACCGGCATACCCCGGCTGGCCAGCATCCGGCGCACCTGATGGTACTTACCCTCGCAAACATGCACCATACTTTCTCCCGCCCCAAGGGGTTTTAACACTGCGCTGCGGCAGACTGTTCCGTCACCCAGGGTAAGACCGTCGGCAAAAGCCTTTACATCGGCATCCCCGGCTGTGCCTTCGTGGCGGGCATAATATACCTTTTCCACACCCTTGCCCGGGCTGATCAGCTTATGCAAAAGCTCTCCGTCATTGGTAAAAAGCAGCAGGCCTTCCGTTGCCTTATCCAGCCGTCCCACCGGCTTTACATCCAGACGGCGGTATTTTTCCGGCAGCAGCTCCATAACGGTCTTCTCCGTTTTGTCTTGTGTGGCGGTGACAAAGCCTGCCGGCTTATTAAGCATCAGCACCACCGTGCCCACGGCGCGCACCGGCTCTCCGTCCAAAAAGACCGCATTTTCAAGGCCAATTTTCCGGGCACCGTCCTTTTCCGTTTTCCCGTCCACCGTCACTCTGCCGGCTTTCAGCACAGCCTTGATGGCGCTTCTGGTGGCGATGCCGCAATTACACAGGAATTTGTCCAACCGTTCCATTCTTTCTCCGTTCTATCCCTTAGAAGACAGGCATAGCCTTATAATGCCAATCAACTTCTGGAGGGATCTATCATGATGTTTATGACCGCAAAGGTAGATATGAAAAAAATACTCATCGCTTTGGCTGCGCTGGCAGGAGTCATCGTGGGTATCGTACTGATTTTCAGCAACACCGGCTCTACCGCCACCGTCGCCCCCGGTGCATCCGACAATGCCGCCCGGGTACAGTTTTTGGAAAACTACGGCTGGCAGGTAAATACTTCCCCCACCCAATCCGGACAGGTAAAGATCCCGGACAAATCAAGCGACCTGTTTGACCGGTACAACGCTCTGCAAAAATCCCAGGGTTTTGATTTGAGCCAGTATGCCGGCCAGACCGTGATGCGCTATGTTTACAAGGTAAACAACCTGCCCGGGGCAACCGACCCGGTGTATGCCACCTTACTGGTATACAAAGACCAGATCATCGGCGGTGATGTTACCGATACATCTCCCAAGGGTGTTGTCCGCGGCTTCGCCTTTCCGAATTGACAATGGACAGTGGACAATTGACAATGAAGGGGTCGGCAAAGCCGACAAAATTTAATTTATTGCGGAGCGATACCATAATTGTCAATTATCAATTGTCAATTGTAAATTAAGTATACCACATTCCCATTAACTTGACAACCGCATCCTGCCGTGCTATTCTTGAAAAAAATAGCTTTTCAGGGCAGGGTGAGATCCCCGACCGGCGGTAAAGTCCGCCAGCACGCAAGTGTTGAATCGGTGAAATTCCGATACCGACAGTATTAGCCTCAACATTTTGCTGGGGCTTAAGTCTGGATGAAAGAAAAGCGTGGCTTTGCCATTTCTGCGCCCTGAGTGTATGCTCAGGGCGTTTTTTTACAGAAAGGATGTTGTTATGCGAAAAGAAAGCGCTGTCAAGAAAATGGTTTTGCTGGCTATGCTCTGTGCCGTCAGCTTTTTGGCCGTTTCCCTCATCCGCATCCCGGTGGTGCTGTTTTTAAGTTATGAGCCCAAGGATGTGATCATCACCATAGGCGGTTTTCTGCTTGGGCCTTTGGCCAGCTTCACCGTTTCTCTGGTGGTCTCCCTTTTGGAAATGTTCACCATCAGTACCACCGGCCCCATTGGCGCAGTGATGAATCTGCTCAGCACCTGCGCCTTTGCCTGCACCGCCAGCTTTATCTACAAGAAAAAGCACACCCTTTGGGGCGCGGTGCTGGGTCTCATCGCCGGCTCTGTACTGATGATCGGTGCCATGCTTTTGTGGAACTACCTGATCACTCCCCTTTATATGACCGGCACTTCCCGAGAAGATGTGGCCGCTATGCTGATCCCGATATTTTTGCCCTTCAATGCCCTGAAGGCAGGCCTGAACACCGCCTTTACCCTTGCCCTTTATAAGCCCCTTGTTGGCGCTCTGCGAACAGCCGGTCTTGTTCCCCAGCGGACAGCGCCCTCGGAAAATAAGATCGGCGCTTATATCTTTGCCGGCATTTTGCTCATCACCTGTATTTTGCTGTTGCTGGTGTACCGGGGCATCCTTTAATATATTTTCGACGCTCCTTTTTGAAAAGGAGCGTCGTTTTTTCCCAAATACTGTCAATACGCACAGAACTTACAAACATTTTTTAGACAAAATTGCTCTTTCGAAAAGCGCAAAAATGTGATATGGTATTTATGGAAATATATTTGCATTTATATCTATGTATATCATTTTAACATAAGGAGCTGTGACCATGTACTTCCAGAAAAAACGCTGCATCGCTATGCTGCTGGCCGGTGGCCAGGGCAGCCGTCTGAAGGTCCTGACGGAAAACACCGCAAAACCTGCCGTTCCCTTCGGCGGCAAATACCGCATCATCGATTTCCCCTTGAGCAACTGTGTCAACTCCGGCATCGATACGGTGGGCATCCTGACCCAGTATCAGCCGTTGGAGCTGAACGAGTACATCGGTAATGGTCAGCCCTGGGGCTTAAACAAGAGCCGCTGCTGCGCTCAGGTGCTGCCCCCCTATGCCCAAAGCACCAAGAGTGAGTGGTACAAGGGCACAGCCAATGCTATTTATCAGAACATCCCCTTCATCGAGCGCTTTGATCCGGAGTATGTGCTGATCCTCTCTGGTGACCATATTTATAAGATGGATTATGCCGCTATGATCAACCATCACGAGAAGACCGGCGCGGATTGCACCATTGCCGTCCGTGATGTGCCGCTGGAAGAAGCCAGCCGTTTCGGTATTATGAACACCAATCCCGATGGCACGATCTACGAATTTGAAGAAAAGCCCAAGCAGCCTAAGTCCACCAATGCCTCTATGGGTATTTATGTGTTCAACTGGAAGGTGCTGCGCAAGTTCCTCATTGATGACGAAGCCGATCCTGCATCTGACAACGACTTCGGCAAGAACATCATCCCCAACCTCTTAAACACCGGCCACAAGCTGATGGCTTATGCCTTTGACGGCTATTGGAAGGATGTGGGAACCATCGATTCTCTGTGGGAAGCCAATATGGAGCTTCTGAGCAAAGAACCCGCGTTCAACATCCGGGGTGACGAGGCAAGCCGTATCTATGCCCGTAACAACGCCCATCCCTCCAGCTACATCGATCCCAAGGCCAAGACCGTCAACTGCTTTATCGCAGAAGGCTCTGAAGTTTACGGCAGCATCCGCCACAGCATCGTCTCTACCGGCTGCTATGTGGGCGAAGGCGCTTTGGTGGAAGATTCCGTAGTGATGCCCGGCGCGGTCATCGAATCCGGCGCCATCGTCCGCCATGCCATTTTAGGCGAAGGCAGTAAGATTTGCAAGGGTGCTGTGGTAGGCGGCGCATTTGCTCCCGATGAAGCCAAGCAAATCAGCGTCACATCCAAAAATGCGGTACTTAACCCCAATGCCGTGCTGCTGCCCGGCGAAATGATCTAAGGAGGGAACAGCTATGACTGCAATGGGAATTATTTTCGCAAATATTTATGACAGCTCTTTAGGTCAGCTCACCAACAAGCGTACTATGGCCAGCCTGCCCTTTGGCGGCCGTTACCGTCAGATCGACTTTACCCTTTCCAATATGGCCAATTCCGGCATCCGTCGTATCGGCATCATCTCCCGGTATAACTACCAGTCCCTGGTCAACCACATCGGCTCCGGCGCAGAGTGGAACTTGGAGCTGGAAGAAGGCGGCCTGGAATTTATGACCCCCTACGCTTTGGGCGACAGTGTTGCCGGCTACCGGGGCAAATTAGAAGCGCTGCATTCCATCCGGGAGTACTTAAACTACGGCCGTCAGGACGACTATGTGATCCTGTCTGACTCCGGTGTGCTTTGCAACATCGACCTGAATAAGGCCCTGGAAGCCCACATTGCCAGCGGCAAGGATGTAACCGTGATCACCGCAGAGGGCATCTCCAACGGCAAAAAGCGGCTGGATATGGCTTTTAAGCTGGATGAAGCAGGCGAGATCGCCGATGTGGCGGTGGACTATGTTGCCCCCGAAGGTTACCTTGCCTCCACCGGTATGTTCATCATCGCACGGGATCTGCTGCTGCACCATGTCAAAGAAGCCGTTGCCCGCAGCCTGTACCGCTTTGAGCGGGATTTCCTGCTGCGCCAGTATCAGGCAGGCAACCTGACCATGAATATCTACCGCTTTGAAGGCGTAACCCTGTACAACGAATCCACGGAAGAATACTATGCCAGCAACCTGGCTATTCTGAACGAAGAGGTGCGGCAGGGTCTGTTTAAGAAAGAGCACCCCATTTATACCAAGGTGCGTGACCGTGTTCCTTCCTACTACGGTGAAGATTGCCACATTGAAAACTGTTCCGTTGCCGACGGCTGTATGCTGGAAGGCACGGTACGCAACTCTGTTCTGTTCCGTCAGGTCACCGTTGGCGCAGGCGCCCAGATTGACGATTGCGTCATTATGAACGACACCGTCGTTGGCGAAAACTGCCAGCTGAGGTGCGTGATTTTGGATAAGGATGTGGTAGTGCGTCCCGGCGCACGGCTCATCGGCACCCCCAGCGCCCCTGTAATCATCAAACGAGGTGATATCGTATGAGAATTGCCATCTTAGCCTCCGAAGGCGCGCCCTATGTAAAATCCGGCGGTCTTGGGGACGTGATGGAAGCGCTGCCTGCTGCCCTTTCCCGGATAGAAGGCAACGATGTGGTACTGATCCTCCCCTATTATAAAAAAATCCTGGAAAATCCCGCCTACGAGGTGGAGCTGGTTTCCCAGTTCCACGTAGCTCTTGGCTGGCGGCAGCAGTATGCAGGCATCTATCGTCTTAAAAACCGGGCGGACAAGGTACAGGTATATTTCATTGATAACCTGTATTACTTCGGTGGCCGGACAGGCCCTATCTACGGTGATATGGACGATGGTGAAAAGTACGCTTACTTCTCCAAAGCCTGCCTGGATGCCCTGGTTTGCCTGGATTTCATCCCCGATGTGATCCAGTGCAACGACTGGCAAACCGCTTTAGTGCCCACCTTCCTGAAGGCTCGCTACAGCGCCCTCTTCCCCAATACCAAGTGTATGTTTACCATCCACAATGTGGAGTATCAGGGCTGGGGACACGGTAATTTCTTTGACGATGTGCTGGCGCTGCCCTGGGAATACCGCAGCTGCCTGGATATGAACGGTGCGGTGAATATGATGAAGGGCGCCATCGAGTGTGCCGACCTGGTCACCACCGTTTCTGAAACCTATGCCAAGGAACTGATGTATCCCTACTATGCCCACGGTTTGGACGGTGTGTTAAGCTCCGCCGCCTGGAAGCTTACCGGCATCACCAACGGCATCGATACAAATACCTTCAATCCCGCCACCGACCCGGCGTTGACTACCCACTACAGCCTGCGGAACTACCGCAAAGGCAAGGCCGCCTGTAAGGCCGCTTTGCAAGAAGAAGTGGGTCTGCCCCAGCGCCCCGATGTGCCTTTAATGGTTATGGTCACCCGGCTGGCCGGTCACAAGGGACTGGATCTTCTGTGCCACATCGCTCGCCGGCTTATGTGGGAAGAAGATTGCCAGCTGCTGATTTTAGGCACAGGCGAGCCTCAGTTTGAAAACTTCTTCAAAGATCTGGCCCGGGAATTCCCTGACCGGGTAGCCGCCAAGATCACCTTCAATTTGGGCCTTGCCGCCCGGATCTACGCAGGCGGTGATATTTACCTGATGCCCTCTAAATCCGAGCCTTGCGGCTTAAGCCAGATGAATGCTATGCGCTACGGCACTGTGCCGGTGGTCCACGCTACCGGCGGCCTGAAAGATACCGTGCCTCCTGCCAACGAAAAGGGCGAAGAGGGTCTCGGCTTTACCTTCCAAAGCTACAATGCCGACGACTTTATGGGCGCTGTGAAGCGTGCGCTGCACCTGTACCGGGAGCAGCCTGATGCCTTCCGTGCTTTGCAAAGACGGGACATGCAACAGGACTTCAGCTGGGATAAACCCGCCCAGCGCTATATGGAACTGTTCCGTCAGATGATGGGATAAACAAAAAAGCAAGCGGAAATTCCGCTTGCTTTTTTGTTTAACGCGCGCAGCGTTTATAACGCTGCAAAGCAGCTTATAACTGCGTTCGCACAATAACTTGCCGTAGGCAATGTAAACTACCCAGTTTACACTCCCAGTGTCCACTGCTTAGTGGACACTAATTTTAATCCATCGCGCGGCGATACCGTAATTGTGCCGCAGGCACACATCATTTGCCCAAAGGGCAACATCATTTTGCCAAACGGCAAACATCATTTCCGCTTTTGGGGAAACATCATTAAATCAAGGGCAAGCGGAAATCCGCTTGCCCTTTTACCTTGTCAATTATTCCTATTGTATGGATACGACTTAATAGTTACCTTTTCCCTCAATGTATAATAAAGCTCAACACAGCAAGGATCACCGTTACACCCCACAGGATCGGCCGCAGCCGTTTTGCTCTGTTGGCAAATCCGCTGTGGGGAGATGCTTGTAAAAGCCTTGGGAGCAAATAACTCAGGCACAGTAAAACAACTGCTGCGATCAAAACATAGAAGATTTGTAAATTGCCCCGCAGGACGGTGCTTTCCTGGAGTGACCAGTTTACTATCTGCGTGTAAGTTGGAAATCCCTCACCGGTGATCAGGATCACGCCGGACGAATTAACTTCATATAAATTACCGCTACTATCTGTTAGCATATAGTACTGTCCGTCGTATACAGGTGTGTTTGCAACCACTTGCCTGCCGTTTTTATATATTACTATAGCAAATGCTCTGCCGCGGATTTCTACGTTTTGAAGGATCTGGTATTCTACCTTTTTTTCATCCACGGTAAAAATGATGTCAATTGACTCGTCCGTGATGCTTCTACGCAGCACATAGTTGTGCCTGAAATCTGCGCCGGTGTATGTTTCAGCATTTTTCTTATACAAAAAGGCGTTTCCGTGCCATATACCGGGCAAAAAGAACATATACAAATATGCGATCACAAGAACAAAAAGGAGAATACCCACTATGATCCCTTTAGCCTTTTTCATATGTATCGCCCTCCTTGTTAGCAGTTCTCATAAACAGACCTTTGCTCTGACGGTTTTCATACAGTTTAGATTCTAATAATTTCCTTCAGCTACCCAGTGCTCCAAATCTTTTGTTAATTGCAACAATTGGTCTTCTGTCAGCCATTCTACTCCAAGCCAGGCCAACTCTTCCAAATTGGAAATTGGCGGCATATTCGTGTAGAGCGGATCGGAAGCTTTGGGATAATTGGGATTTGTATTATAAAGGTAAACCGAACACTCCACAGGATAATCGAAAAAGTATGCAAGATTTGGTATATGACAAGGCAACGAGATCGGATAGCCTATAGCATTCAGATTGTTGCCATATCCTAACATTACGATACAGTCACCATAGGTGCCAAAATATCGGAAGTAATTACGAAGGGATTCGCCACCGTTATCTTCGACCCACCGCATAGAAACATCATCATCAAAATAAAGGTAGTTGCGGTAGGCTTCTAATATTTCTTCTTTTTGTTCCGAAGTAAGTGGGGTAAAATCACCTTGGGCGGCTAAGTAGTCTTGTATACGCATACCGCTGATCACTGCAATGACAAGCACCAAAATAACGGCAGTAATAATAATCAGCCACTTTTTCAAGCGATCACCTCATTTTCATAAATTTAGCTTTTATCGGCAATAAAATCCTATATGGAACATCAAGAAAAGACATTACCTGCATTTAATAGGCCGCCGGTAACACATTTGCCCGAAAAAGAAGAATAACTCTCGGTATTATTTAAAATCAAGGCTTTTATCTCACTGCTTGTCAAACTGCTGTCTGAAGAAAGCAACAACGCAGCTACACCGGTTACCATTGGTGCCGCCATAGAAGTTCCGCTCATAATATGGTAACCATAGCTTAAGTGTCCGGATGCTGTGCAACCGGATGAGCTGCATAAAGACGTGGAAAAGCAGCTGGCAACTATGCTTCCGGGTGCAAACAGATCCACTTTACTATGTCCATAATTGGAAAAAGACGCTACGGTGTATTGTGACGTTGCGGCACCCACGCTTATAATATTATCGTGTTCCAATGTAGCAGGATAATGGTCAGCCTCCAAATCCAAATTATATGCATCGTTTCCGGCAGCGCAAACAACGAGACCGGAATAATCAATTATAGCTGTTGACAAAGAAGTTATTCCCAAATTACCAACACCACCAACAACAACACCAAGACTTAAATTAAGAATGGGAATATTCATCTCATTTGCATAGTCTATAGCTTCTGCGACTATTCCGGCAGTCGTATATGGGTTAGTTGAAGCATACTCGTAGTGATAAAAAACTCGCAAAGAAACCAAAGTAATATTTTGGCAAACGCCGCTGATACCATGGCTGTTATTTCCACTCCCGGCAATTATACCTGCAACATGCGTACCATGCCCGTAGGGATCGGTTGTTGCACTGACAGAGTCAGGAGCAAAATTGCGGGAAAGGTTTGTGTTTACTTTTCCTTGCAAAGCAGGATGGGATGCATCTATACCGGTATCTACTACGCCTACCTTAACCGAACTGCTTCCTGTTTCTACTTGCCAGGCAGAACTAAGGTCAATAGCATAAGTATGCCAGCCAACATTAGAGGGAACATCCGGCGTAACAGGTCCATCAACTAAATCAAGGTACAATATATAATCTGGACCGGCATAATAAATATCTTTTCGTTGTTTCAAGGATTCTACGGCCTGAAGTACGTTCGCTTTTCCGGGTGTTTCCAATTCAAGACAGAGAATTGTTTTAAAGGTTTCTGTTTTAACATTTTTGTTTAAAAAAGCAGCACCAATATCTGTTGTGGTGGATTGCTCTTTTCGCAGTTTTGCCTGCACTCTTGCGGCAGCAGCGGTAGATAAATTGCGAACGGATTTACAAGCTATTTCCGGAAAATCTGATGAGGTATAGTCTTTGAACTTTAAACTTTCTACATTGTTTAAGATGACTATAATATGGTTATCCACAAAATCATCGTTTAAGGTTGCCGTATCGAAAATTTTATCTTCTGTTTTTTCGGTATCTAAAGCGTTGACGGTTGAAACCAAATGTACATTTCCTACAGTCAGTGATAGTGCTATTAGTAATATGCAACATACAACTTTTCGAATAAACATTGTAAAGGCTCCTTTCGTAAACAGAGGTAAAAACGAATGCATAAGTATTTATCCGCCTATCCTTTATAGGCTTTTAAATGTGCCATTGGTATCACCTCCCAAATTTCCAGTAACGTACATCTTATCTTTTGCTAAAATATACTGATACAACCATCTAGAATAATTTAGATTATGCAATGAACTGCTTACAAAATAGCAATTTTACAATTTTTATCATTGCATAACTTTCAAGCAATTACCCTTTATCGGGTTATCTTTATTATAATACATCGCAAGCCTACGGTCAATTTGTTTTTAGCCCGGGAGCAAATTTTATAGGCCTGCACAAAACTGTACAGGACCATTTGTTAGTATTGACAAACAATTACCATTTTTTAGCAGCTCATTACCGTTAGATACCATAAACAGTGTAAACTCACCGGTTTACACTCCCAGTGTCCACTTTTTAGTGGACACTAATTTTAATCCATCGCACAGCGATACCATAATTGTCAATTATCAAATGTCAAATGTCAATTCTCCGTATCCTTCCCTTGATTTTTAAGACAAAATCCAGTATTCTATAATCAGTAAATATTGCGGGAGTTTTCTATGCGTATTCTTTATAATTCCAAAGAGCTTTTTCATAAAGATCCCTTCGGTACGCTGATTCCGGAGCAGGATTGCCGGCTCAACATTCACGTGCCTTGCAATGTGCAGGCAAAGGCTGTGCAGTGCATCATAAGCCGCGAGGACGGCACAGCCGCTTTAACGGTAGATATGCCCCTTTCCGGCAAAAAAGGCGCTTACGATGTATTTTCCGGCACATTCTCTATTGCCGAGCCGGGTCTTTATTTCTATTATTTTTCCGTTATTAAGAAAAGTGGCGCGTTCCGCCTGTTTAAGTACGGCAACGAAACCAATATGGAGGCCGGTGACCTGTGGCAGGTCAGCTGTATTCCCGCGGATTTTACCACTCCCGACTGGGCCAAGGGCGCAACCATTTATCAGGTCTTCCCCGACCGTTTTCATAAATCCGGGGATTGCGACCTTACCGGCAAGCTGCAGCCCTACACCGTCCACGAAAAATGGGATGAGGAAGTTTCCTGGCAGCCTACGGAAGAAGGCCTGGTGCTCAATAACGATTTTTACGGCGGTAATTTTCAGGGCATCACGGAGAAGCTCCCCTATATTGCCTCCCTGGGCGCAACGATCCTGTATTTAAATCCCATCAGTAAAAGCTTTTCCAGCCATCGGTACGACACCGGTGACTATAAGACCCCCGACCCTATGCTGGGTACGCTGGAGGATTTCCGCAACCTATGTGAAAAAGCTCACGAACTGGGCATAAAAGTTATTTTGGACGGTGTATTTTCCCACACCGGTTCAAACAGCCTCTATTTTGACAAAGAACGCACCTTTGGTGGTTTTGGCGCCCATTGCTCCCCAAATTCCCCTTACTACAGCTGGTACACCTTCCACCAATGGCCAGATAGCTACAACAGCTGGTGGGGCTTTGATACCCTGCCCACGGTCAACAAGCTTGACCCGGCATTTTTAGATTTCATTATCCGGGATAAGGACAGCGTGGTTGCCCACTGGCTGAATAATGGCGCAGACGGTTTCCGGCTGGATGTGGCCGACGAGCTGCCCAACGAATTTATGGACATCCTCAAAAAGCGGGTGCGCCAAATTCGCCCGGATGCCCTTGTTATAGGCGAAGTTTGGGAGGATGCCTCCAACAAGGTAGCCTACGATGTGCGCCGCCGGTACTTTGTGGACGGCACGCTGGACAGCTGTATGAACTACCCCTTCCGCACCGCCATTTTGAATTTTACCAAAGACCGGGATGACGGCCGGGCGCTTCAGGAAACGGTAATGACCCTGGCGGAGAATTACCCGCCCCAGGTTCTTGCCTGCAATATGAATCTGCTGGGCAGCCACGATACCGCCCGCATTCTCACCGCATTGGTAGACGATTATGACGGCCCTCGGGAAATAAGAGCCACCCGCAAGCTCTCCAAAGCACAGCGGCAGATCGCGCAGGATCGGCTGTATTTGGCCACCTTCCTGCAATATACCCTCCCCGGCGCGCCCAGCATCTATTATGGTGACGAAGCAGGTATGGAAGGCAGCAAAGATCCCTTCAGCCGCCGCACCTTCCCCTGGGGAAATGAAGACCCCGACCTGCAGCGCCACTACCGGCAGCTGGGCCGCCTGCGGAAAGAACAGGATGCTCTGCGCCTGGGCGATATCCGTTTCTTCCAAGCCCAGGACGGCCAGTTAGGCTTCACCCGCAGCTATGAGGGCAAGGCTCTCCGGATTTATGTAAACCGCAGCCCCGATGCCTGGGCCATCCCCGCCGGCAAGGTGGTGTTCGCCCAGAATCTGCGCTCTGTTGCCCCGAAGTTTCTGGAGCTTGCCCCTATGGGTCTGTGTGTTACGGAGGACGAATAAATGGAAATTGAACAGTTCTTCTCCGGCTATTGCCGGGTGCTGGATCATAGCCGCACGGTTTGCGCCATAAAAGAAAACGGTGTTCTTGCAGAAGCCGATTGCGACTTCCCTTCCTGCCCCCACTTCAAAGAGTGTCCCATTGCCCAAAACATTCAGGAGTTTATAAAAAAGGAGAATTATCTATGAAAAAGATCCTTACTATTATTTTGGCAGCCGCGCTGCTTTGTTCCCTTACCGCCTGCGGCGCACCCAGCGAACCTGACCCTGCCGGTCCTCCCCCTCCCCCCTACCTGGGCAAATGGCAATTACGCATTTCTATGGAGGATGGCTCTATCGCCCAGCACGACCTTATCCTGGGTGAAAACGGCAGCGTTTCTTACTTGGTAACCCTCACCCATTCCAACAACATCCTTGACGAACAAGCGTATTCCTTTTACGATTGGACAGAGGAAGACGGCGTGATCACCTGCGAAAACGGTCAATATGCATTGATTTTACAATACGATGAAGAAGAGGACACCCTGACCGAAAAAAGCAATGAAAACAATGTTTTCGTCCGGGCAAAATAAATATAAAGAACAGGAGAAATCGTTATGAAAAAGATACTTGTATTCGTTTTGGCAGCAATGCTGCTCCTTTCCCTGGCCGCCTGCGGCGCTCCCAGCGAGCCTGCTGACCCCTCCAAGGTGGTCATCGGCAAGTGGGAACTGTCCATGACTATGCCTGACGGTGTCAAGAGCGCGCAGTACCTGGAGTTTAACGAAGACGGCACCGGCTCTTATACGCTCATCGAAGACGGTGAACAGACCAATGCCTATGATTTTGAATGGACCTACGAAGACGAGCTGTTTGTCTGCGTTAGTAAGAAATATACGGAGTATTACTTCTATACAGCAGCGGATAACACCCTCACCGATGACCACAGCCACGGCCGGGTCTTCAAGCCTGCAATCTAACAAAAACTGGCAAGAGGAACATTCCTCTTGCCAGTTTTAATGATATCCGTTGCTTTTGGCAACGGGTGATATCCAGTCATCGACCGGATGATATCTGCTTGCGCAGATGATATCCGCCAAAGGCGGATTATGGTGTCGCGTAGCGACAATTTCAATGCGTGGCAAAGCCACACCTTAATCCATTTGCGGTTTTTAGCAAATGGATATCACCCGGCGCAGCCGGATATCATCCCGAAGGGATATCATCCGCTTGTATAATAAAAAAGCAAGTACCTGGAAAAAAGTTCTTCCTTTATTTGCAATTTTGTGGTATTCTTAAAATGTAGAAGTATGCGCCCGCGGAAAGAGTGGGCGGCAAGAGAATATACGGAATATGTTTTGAAAGAAGTAAGGAGTTACTATGATCACAGTCAGCAATTTAGGTATGCAATTTAGCGGCCAGTGGCTGTTCCAGCACGTGGACCTGCAGTTTTTGCCCGGTAACTGCTACGGCATTATCGGCGCCAACGGCGCAGGTAAGTCCACCTTCCTTCGCCTGCTTTACGGCGAACTGGATTCCACCACCGGCTCTATCTCCATCCCCGAAGAACTGCGGGTATCTGTTCTGAAACAGAATCAGAACGCCTATGACGCTTACACCATTATGGACACCGTCATTATGGGCAACCAGCATCTTTACGATGTGATGAAAGAAAAGGATGCCATTTACGAAAAGGAAGATTTTTCCGACGAAGACGGCCTGCGGGCATCTGAGCTGGAAGTGGAATTTGCGGAAATGGGCGGCTGGGAGGCAGAATCCGACGCTTCCCGTATGCTGCAGGGCTTGGGTGTTCCCACCGAGCTTCACTATGATATGATGGGCGATACCGACCCCCGTTTGAAAGTTAAGGTTTTGCTGGCGCAGGCGCTGTACGGTAATCCCGACATCGTTATGCTGGACGAGCCTACCAACAACTTAGACATCGAATCCATCAACTGGCTGGAAGACTTCCTGCTGGATTTCCCCGGCATGGTCATCGCCGTGTCCCACGACCGGCACTTTTTAAACACCGTCTGCACCCACACCGTAGATATCGACTACGGCAAGATCAAGATGTATGTGGGCAACTACGACTTCTGGTACGAATCTTCCCAGATGGTGCAGGCTATGATCCGCAACAAGAACAAGAAGAACCAGGAAAAGATCGAAGAGCTGCAGCTGTTTATTCAGCGCTTCTCCGCCAACAAGTCCAAGGCCAAGCAGGCTACCGCCCGCCGGAAGCTGTTGGACAAGCTGACCGTGGAAGAAATGCCCTGCTCCACCCGCCGCTACCCCTTCGTGGGCTTCCAGCCGGAGCGGGAGCTGGGTAAGGACATCCTCACCGTTAACGATGTTTCCGTCACTGTGGACGGTGTCAAGCTCCTGGATAAGGTCTACTTCTCTGTGGGCAAGAACGATAAGATCGCCTTCGTGGGTGAAAACGAGCTGGCACAAACCGCTCTGTTTCAGATCCTGATGGGTGAATTAGAGCCGGATGAAGGCTCTGTAAAGTGGGGCATCTCCACCGTACGCAGCTACCTGCCCAAGGATAACACCGAATATTTTGAAGGCAACAAAATGGAGCTGGTGGACTGGCTGCGTCAGTATTCCGCCAAAAAGGACGATGTATACCTGAGAGGTTTCTTAGGTCGTATGCTCTTCTCCAACGAAGATGTGTTCAAGCCTGTGGATGTGCTCTCCGGTGGTGAGAAGGTGCGCTGTATGCTATCCAAGATGATGCTCAGCGGCGCCAATGTGGTGCTGCTGGACCAGCCCACCAACCACCTGGATATGGAATCCATTCAGGCCGTGAACAAGGGCCTGGAAGCCTTCCCCGGTGTTGTGCTGCTCGCCAGCCACGACCACGAAATGCTCTCGTCTGTCTGTAACCGTGTTATCGCCTTCCAGCCGGACGGCACCATCGTAGACCGCTACGGCACTTACGATGAGTATCTTTACTGGATGGAGCAACAGAAAGGTAAATAAATCATGAAAAAGATCTTAGATATTATTTCTGAAAAAATGGCGCAGGCTTTTGCAGATGCCGGCTACGACCCTGCCTACGGCAAGGTAACCGTTTCCAACCGTCCTGACCTGTGCCAGTATCAGTGCAACGGCGCTCTGTCCGCCGCCAAGGCCTATAAGTGCGCCCCCATCGCCATTGCCCAGGCAGTTGCAGAAAAGCTGGATAAGAACGATTTTTCCAAGTGTGATGCCGTTATGCCCGGCTTTATCAACATGGACCTTTCCGACGCATTTTTGCAGGATTACCTGGAAAATATGCGTAATAAAGCCGATTTCGGCATTGAAAAGTTTGGTAAAGGCAAGACCGTGGTGGTAGACTACGGTGGAGCAAATGTAGCCAAGCCTTTGCACATCGGCCACCTGCGTCCTGCCATCATCGGTGAGACCTTAAAGCGTATTTACAATTTCTTCGGTTTTGATACCATCGGTGATATCCACCTGGGTGACTGGGGTCTGCAGATGGGTCTGATCATTGCAGAGCTGCAGGAGCGTCAGCCGGAGCTTTGCTATTTTGATCCTGATTTTACCGGTGAGTACCCCACCGAATCCCCCTTCACTTTAAGTGAGCTGGAGGAGATCTACCCCACCGCTTCTTCCAAGAAGACCGATCCCGCCTTTGCAGAAAAAGCACACATCGCAACCTACGAGCTGCAGCAGGGTCGCCGTGGCTACCGGGCCATTTGGAATCATATTATGGGTATTTCCCTGCCCGACCTGCGGCGGATCTATGATGCCCTGGACGTGCATTACGAAAAGTGGCTGGGTGAAAGCGACGCAGATCCCTACATCCCCGCTATGGTAAGTGACCTGAAAGATCGGGGCATTGCTGTTCTCAGCGAGGGCGCTTGGGTCGTGCCTGTTGCCGAGGAGACGGACAAGAAGGAAGTTCCTCCTATGATCCTGGTCAAATCCGACGGCTCTGCCATCTATGCCACCACCGACCTTGCTACTATGGTGCAGCGTATGCAGGACTGGAATCCCGACAAGATGCTCTACATCACCGACAAGCGGCAGAATCTGCACTTTGAGCAGGTATTCCGCGCTGCCAAGAAGAGCGGTATCGTAAAGCCGGAGACCGAGCTGGAGCACGTGGGCCACGGCACGATGAACGGTGCTGACGGCAAGCCCTTCAAGACCCGTGACGGCGGCGTGCTGCGTTTGGAGCAGCTGATTGCCGATATGACCAACTTCGTCCGCAGCAAGGTTGTGGAGAACAAGATCGTTGCCGAAGAAGATGTGGAAGCTACCACCGCCAAGATCGCTCTGGCTGCTCTTAAATACGGCGATCTTTCCAACCAGCCTACTAAGGACTATAACTTTGACTTGGAGCGCTTTGCCGCTTTTGAAGGCAACACCGGTCCTTATATTCTGTACACCATCGTGCGGATCAAGTCCATCCTCTCCCGGTATGGCGCTTGGGAAAACCTGCCCATTACCGTACCTGCCAACGAATATGCCCGGGAACTGATGCTCACCATCACCCGCCTTGGCCCTGCTTTGGAAAGCGCTCTGCGCACCTCCAGCCCCAACCTGATCTGCGCCTATATCTATGAGCTTGCCGGCGCAGTGAACAAGTTCTACCACGAAACCCGCATCCTCACCGAGGAAGACAAGGCTCTTCAGGCTGGCTACATTAGCCTCATCGCCCTTGCCAAAAACGTGCTGGAGACCTGCATTGACCTGCTGGGTTTCAGCGCCCCCGATAAGATGTAATGAAGCGCTTTCGTAAGGTCTATGTGGAAATTTCCAATGTGTGCAACTTAAGCTGCCGCTTTTGCCCCGGCACAAAAAGGCCGCGGAAAATGATGGACACAGCGGAATTTACCCAAATTCTAAGCAAGCTGCGCCCTTATACAGACTTTGTATATTTCCACCTGATGGGTGAGCCGCTGTTGCACCCTAAGCTGGAAGAATACTTAGATATTGCCGGGCAGCTGGGTTTACAGGTGATCCTCACCACCAACGGCACGCTTTTGGAAAAGCAGCAAGATCTGCTGCTTACATCCGGTGCGCTGCACAAGGTAAACATTTCTCTCCACGCTTTTGAAGCCAACGATTTGTCCGTTTCCTTTGAAGCCTATCTTGATTCCTGCTTTGCCTACGGCAAGGCTGCCCAGGGAAAGAAGCTGACAGTATTCCGGCTTTGGAATCAGGGCGGTGAAGAAGAAAAGAACGAGCAGATCTTGGACGCTTTGGAAAAGGCCTTCCCCAAGCCCTGGCAGGAAGGGCGCAAAGGCATCCGCCTGGCTGACAAGGTGTATCTGGAATATGGCGACAAGTTCGACTGGCCGGATTTAGCGCAGGAAGAAGGCTCTCATCAAGTATTCTGCTACGGTCTGAAGGATCAGATCGGTGTGCTGTGTGACGGCACGGTCGTCCCCTGCTGCTTAGACCACGAGGGCGACATTCCCTTGGGCAATCTGCTCACCCAAGAGCTGCCGGAGATTTTGGAAAACAACCGGGCAAAAGCCATTATGGAAGGCTTTGCAAACCGGAAAGCCGCTGAACCCCTCTGCCGCCGCTGCGGCTACGCAAAAAGATTTACCAAATAAAAATGCCCTTTCGCTATTTAAGCGAAAGGGCATTTTCTTATTCTTCTGCAAAATCGGTTTCGTCCGCGTCTACGGTGTTTTCCTTCTTTTGCTCTGCATTTACAAAGGCCATCAGCTCGTCACCGGTAATGGTTTCTTTTAACAGCAGATGCTCTGCGATCTGATCCAAAAGCTGCCGATTATCCGCAAGCAGCTGCTTTGCCTCGGCATAGCTATTTTCCAGTATAGCCTTGATCTCCCGATCCACCGCCGCGGCAGTTTCCTGAGAGCAATCCAAATATGCCTGACCATCCAGATACGCATTATTCACGGAAGCCGGTGCCATCAGACCCAGCTCATCGCTCATACCGTACAAAGTCACCATATTCTTGGCGAGGGCGGTTGCCCGCTGGATATCGTTGGCTGCGCCGGTGGTCTGCACACCGAACACCAGCTGCTCCGCTGCCCGGCCGCCTACCAAAGTACGCAGCTCGGTACGCAGCTCTGCAGCGGTATGCAGGTACTTTTCTTCCTCAGGCATCTGCATGGTATAACCCAGCGCGCCGGAGGTATGGGGCACGATGGTGATCTTGGCAACAGGCTGGGCATTCTTTTCCAGCGCCGCCACCAGTGCGTGACCAACCTCGTGATAGGCAACGATCCGCTTTTCTGTATCGGTAAGCACGGTGTTTTTCTTTTCCGTGCCGGCAATCACGGTTTCAAAGCTAACAAGCAGATCTTCCTGATTAACCGCCTTTCTGCCCTGACGCACGGCTCGCAGAGCCGCTTCGTTCACAAGGTTTGCCAGATCTGCGCCCACTGCGCCAGCAGTAGCCTGCGCCAGTTTCTTCAGGTCCACATCCTCGGCAAGCTTAATTTTCCGGGTGTGTACCTTCAAGGTATCCAGACGGCCTTGCATATTGGGCCGGTCTACGATGATCCGACGGTCAAAACGGCCGGGTCTGAGCAGCGCCTTATCCAAAACTTCCGGACGGTTAGTCGCTGCCAGGCACACGATGCCCTTAGAGCTGTCAAAGCCGTCGATCTCGCCCAGCAGCTGATTTAAGGTCTGCTCATTGTGAGAAGTACCGAAACGGTTTTCCCGGGTGTGACCCACCGCGTCGATCTCATCGATAAAAATGATACAGGGAGCCACCTTGGCCGCCTGCTGGAACAGATCCCGCACACGGCTTGCGCCCACGCCCACATACATTTCTTCGAAATTAGAGCCGGAAATGGAGAAGAAAGGCACATTGGCCTCACCGGCTACCGCCTTGGCAAGTAAGGTCTTACCCGTACCGGGAGAGCCTACCAAAAGCGCGCCCTTAGGCAGCTTTGCGCCGATCTCTGCATATTTTTGCGGGTTGTGGAGAAAATCAATGATCTCCTGCAGAGATTCCTTTGCCTCATCCTGACCGGCCACATCCTGAAAGGTAACACCGGTCTGCTTTTCCATATACATCTTGGCCTTGCTTGCGCCGATACCGCCCATCATGCCTTCGCTGCTGAAGCGCTTGGTAACAGAACGGATCAGCAGGAAAAAGACACCGAACATACCGGCATAATAAAGGATCATAATGATGGTGGAATTATCCTCCACGATCACCTCATTGACCTTCACACCGGCTTTTGCCAGATCCTTTGCCAAAGTCAGCATATCGCCGCCCCGGGGAAGGCCGGTGTAGCAAGCCTTTTGCTGAGAGCCGGGCTTTGCCGCCTCCTCTTTTGTCAGGTATACCACCCGGTCTGCCTGCAGCTCCACTTCTGCCAGGTTATCCTCTTCCCAAGCCTGGAGGAAATGATTAAAGTCCGTCTGGTTATACTGACTATTGCTGATAAAATTATAAACAACACTGATAACCAGCAGCAAGATCGCGGTAATGGTCAGGGCGATCCATATGCCTCTGGGCTTTTTATCGTCGTTTTTCGGATTCTTTTTAGGGTCTTCCCGTTTGGGATCCATAAGCTTTACCTCGCTTTCATCCGCATTTTCCCTATCATATCACATTTTCCCGCCAAGAGCAACGAAAGATGCAACCCAGATGCGTAAATTTTCTGTTAATTTCTTCCGGAAAAGTGCGCCCGATTCTGAAATTTTTGTTGTACCTCAGATGAAAATTTGCTATAATGATTTTAATATGAGGAAACTGTATCCTTTGGTAAGGAGATTGAACTATGAAAGATAATTATCGTCGCAAAAATGAAGCCCGCCCCGTAGAGGAAAACGAAGGTCAGCTGGAGGGCCGCAATGCCCTGACCGAAGCCCTGCGCAGCGGCCGCACCATCGACAAAGTATTTATCGCCACCGGTGATATTGACCGGGGTCTGCAGCGCCTTGCCGCCCAGGCAAAGGAAGCCGGCGCCGTTGTCGTGCCGGTGGACAGAAGAAAGCTGGACGCTATGAGCACCACCGGCGCTCACCAGGGTGTGATCGCCCTGGTTGCCGCCCGGGAATACTACAGCATCGATGATCTTCTGCAGGAAGCTGCCGATCGGGGTGAAGCGCCCCTTTTGGTGATCTGTGACGAGCTGTCCGACCCCCACAATTTAGGCGCGATCCTGCGGTGTGCCGAGTGCGCCGGCGCCCACGGTGTGATCATCCCCAAGCGCAGAAGCGTAAGCCTGACCGCCACCGTAGCAAAGGCCTCCGCCGGTGCGGTGGAATATATGAAGGTGGCAAGGGTAACCAACATTACCGCCACCATGGAAGAACTAAAGCAAAAGGGTGTTTGGATCTTCGGCACAGCTGCTGAAGGCTCTGTGCCTATGTATCAGGCAGACCTTACCGGCCCTGCCGCCATCGTCATCGGCAACGAAGGCGAGGGTATGAGCCGCCTGGTGCAAAAAACCTGTGATGTAACGGTGCATATCCCCATGAAGGGCAGGATCTCCTCCCTGAACGCATCCGCCGCCGCATCCATTTTGTTATACGAAGCCGTTCGTCAACGTCTTAACAAATAGGAGAGTGCCTATGAGTAAACGAGAATTCGACGATTTTGATTTAGAAGACATCATCCGGGAATTCGGCTCTGCCGCAGAGGAAGAAACTGCAGAAGCTCCCGCCCAGCCGGAAGAAGCCACGGACAGTACCATTATTCTGCCGGACTTAAGCCAGCTGGAAAGCGCCCCGGAAGAAGCGCCTGCAAATGCCGACACGATGATACTTCCCGACCTGACGGACTTTACCATTGACGAAGCTACCATCGAGCCACCCCAGGAAGAGCTGGAGCTTTCCCAGGAGCTGTTTGAGGAGCAAAATATCCCGGATGAAGACGCGGAAGCAGACACCATCCGGTTAGATGACCAACTGCCCCAGGCTACTGCAGCTGTGCAAGCAGAAGAAATCCCCCAGCAGGAACTGGATATGACCCAAAGCTGGGATCCGGAAGAAGTGGAGCAAGCTGTGGAATTTACCCCTGCAGAGCCCATCTCCTTCCATCCCCATTCCCGACTGCGTGAGCTGAAAAAGCAGCTGGTAAACGGCCCGGAGCGCCGTTACTATGAGCTTTTGGAAAAAGGCACAGGCAAGCTGCTGACTTCCATCTTTGCCAGCGGCATCGTGGTGATTCTAAGTGGTGCTGCCACCGCTATGCACGCTTTGGGCTGGGTGCCGGCAGACCGGCTGCGGCTGATGATCTTCAGCCAAATCTTCTTTATGCTCTTAAGCGCCCTTCTGGGCAGCTTCCAGCTGATCCAGGGCGCAGCGGACTTGCTGCGTAAGCGTTTTTCTTTGAATACCCTTTTGGGTATCACTTTCCTGGTATGCTGCACCGATGCCGTATTCTGTCTGCAGGATCTGCGGGTCCCCTGCTGCGCTGCTTTCGGCCTTTTGGTGACTATGTCCCTGTGGGCCACCTATCACAAGCGCACCATTAAGCTTTCCCAGCTCAATACCGTTCGTAAGGCAACTTACCTCAACGCCATCGGCACCGGCAGAAGTGAAGACGGCACAGATGTGATCCTCCGGGGTGAAGGTCAGGTATCTGACTTTATGGACGCCTATGACGATCAATATCCCGGACAGAAGCTGCAATCCATCTATGCGCTGTGCGCCTTGGGCATCTCCATCGCCATCGGTGTTACCGGCGGTGTACTTTACGGTGTTTCCGCCGGTTTTCAGGCAGCTGCCGTATCCTTGCTGGCTGCCGTGCCTGCCGCTTCCTTTATCTGCGCCACCCGCCCCCTGGCGGTGTTGCAGCGCCGGCTGCACAAATTAGGCTGCGCCTTCTGCGGCTGGAAGGGCATCCGGGGTCTTAAGGGCAAGATCATTTTCCCAATTACCCACCAGGATCTGTTCCCCGCCGGTACTGTACGGCTCAACGGTGTAAAGTATTTTGGCGCCTGTCAGCCGGAGCACGTGGCTGCCTATACCGCCTCTGTGGCTGCCGCCACTGGCAGCGGTCTTGCGCCCCTGCTTGACGAGCTTCCGGAAAATCAAAACGGCCGCCATTACAAGCTGCAGGAGCTTACCGCCCACGAACGGGGCTTCAGCTGCAAAATCGCAGGCAATACCGTTTTGTGGGGCAGACCTTCCTTTATGAAGGAAATGGATATTCCCATGGAGGAAAACAAAAACCTGGCAAATGCCCTTTGTGTGGCAGTAAACGGTGAACTTTCCGGCATCTTTGCCATCTCCTATGAAAAGAACAAGGCAGCTGCTGCAGCCCTTAACACCCTGTGCGCCTACAGCAAGCTCTCCCCCGCGCTGGCTGCCAGCGATCCTATGCTCTCCGGCAATTTCCTGCGCAACAAGCTGGGCGTGAATCCCAAGCGGATCCTTTTCCCTGACCAGGAAACCCGTAGTGCCTTGCGGAATTTGGAAAAGGATGCAGATACCCCTGCGCTGCTGGTTACCACCCAGGCAGGCCTTGCGCCTATGGCATTCGGTGTTACCGGCGCACGGGCGGTGTGGTCTTCTGCCCACCTGGGTCTTGCGATCCAGCTCATCGGCGGCATCGTGGGTCTGGGCGCTATGCTCACCCTGACCATCCTTGGCGCACTTTATCTGCTGACCCCCTTCCGTGTATTCCTCTATCAGCTCATCTGGCTGGTGCCGGGTCTGCTGATCACCGAGTGGACAAGATCCATCTGATATAAAACCGAAGCAGGCTTGCTGCTTCGGTTTTTAAGAAAACAATTTATTGGGAGGGTTTCTTATGGAAACCTTACGACTTTTCCCCCAGGACGAAAACTGCGCGATAACCGCTGCCCGGATCATCCGGGAGGGCGGTTTGGTAGCCGTGCCTACGGAAACCGTATACGGCCTGGGCGCCAACGGATTAGATCCGCAGGCTGTGGCCAAAATATTTACAGCCAAGGGCCGTCCCCAGGATAACCCTCTGATCCTCCACGTGACGGATGCAGCGCAGGTCGAACGGTTCTGCCATCACATACCCGACAGCGCTTATCGGCTGGCAGAGGCCTTCTGGCCCGGCCCGCTGACTATGGTGCTGCCCGCCCGGGACACCGTTCCCAAATGTACCACCGCCGGTCTTGACACCGTGGCGGTGCGCTGCCCGGACAGCGATATTACCCGCAAAATTATCGCCCTTGCAGGTGTGCCCATTGCCGCTCCCTCGGCTAACCTCTCCGGCAAGCCCTCCACCACCACAGCAGAGCACGTGCTTCACGATCACGACGGCAGAATCGATGCGGTGGTAGACGGCGGCGACTGCCGGGTGGGTGTGGAGTCCACCATTGTGGACTTAACAGAGGACCGTCCCCGGTTGCTGCGCCCCGGTGGCATCACCCCGGAGCAGCTTGCAGAAATTTTAGGAGACCTGGTGATCGACAAAGCCATCACCTCCCAGCTGAAGCCTGACGAAGTGGCGAAAGCGCCGGGTATGAAATATCGGCACTATGCCCCCCAGTGTCAGGTGATCATCGTTTCCGGCAGCCGGGATCAAGCAAGTAAATACATCCATAAATGTTTCAAGGAAAATGACCGGGTGCTGTGCTTCCGGGAAGAATTGGAGCTTTACCGGGATTGCAGTCCCTTAAGCTACGGCAGCGAAGAAGATGCTATGTCCTTGTCCCACGGTCTTTTTGCCGCTTTGCGGCAGCTGGATGACCCGGCTATCGGCACAGTCTATGCCCGTTGCCCGGAAGGCGGCGGTGTTGCCTACGCGGTGCAAAACCGGCTGAAAAAAGCAGCGGCCTTCCAGGTCGTCAACGCGGAGGAGATGCTATGATCATCGGTATTACCGGCGGTAGCGGCTGCGGAAAAACCACCGCTCTTTTGACCCTGCAAAAACTGGGTGCGGTGGTGCTGGATTGCGATGCCATTTATCATAAGCTGCTCAAAGAAGATACTGCCTTGCTGCAAGCCATCGGCAGCCGCTTCCCGGAAGCGGTAAAGGAGGGCGCTTTAGATAGAGCCGCATTGGCTGCCACCGTGTTTTCTGACCCGGCAGCTTTGCAGGATCTGAACCGGCTGACCCACAGCGCTGTGGTACAAGCGGTAAAACGGCAGCTAAAAGCATCCCCGGCATTGGCAGCCATCGATGCCTATGCCCTCTTTGAAAGCGGTCTAAACGAGCTTTGTGACGTAACGGTAGCGATCACCGCTCCGAAAGAAATCCGCATCCGGCGGATCGTAGACCGGGATCACATCACCGCTGAAAAAGCAAAGCAGCGGCTTTCTGCCCAACGTCCACAGGAAGAATTTGAAGCCCTTTGCGATTATACCCTGTGCAACAACGGCACACAGGAAGAATTTGAAGGAAAATGCCTTGCCTTTTGGAAAAGGCTTTGTATAATGTAATTATTCCAATGAAAAAGGAGAATCACTATGACTAACGAAGAACTGCGCGAAAACCTGCTGCGTGCTCCCAAGAACGGCTACACCCTGCTCACCGAGGAGCAGAAGGCAGAAATGGAAGCTTACTGCAAGCGCTATATGGCATTTATGGATGCCTGTAAGACCGAGCGGGAAGCAACCGCCTGGACTGTAGAAGTAGCCGAGAAGCACGGCTTCAAGGCCCTTGTACCCGGCGCCAGCTTAAAGCCCGGTGACAAGGTATATAAGAACAATCGAAACAAGAGCATTATGCTGGCGGTCATTGGCTCCAGCAGCTTGAACGAAGGCGCAAACATCTGCGCTGCCCACGTGGATTCCCCCCGTATGGACTTAAAGCCCAATCCTCTGTATGAAGATAGCGAGATCGCCTATTTCAAGACCCATTACTACGGCGGCATCAAGAAGTACCAGTGGACCGCTTTACCTCTGGCTCTGCACGGTGTTGTGTGCCGTAAGGACGGCTCTACCGTTACCATCACCATCGGTGAAGACGAAAATGATCCCATTTTGTATGTTTCCGATCTGCTGCCCCACCTGGCTGCCGATCAGTTGAAGAAGCTCCTGGCCGAAGGCAGCGTAGGCGAGCAGCTCAATGTGATCCTGGGCACCCAGCCCCTCAGCGGTGACGGCAGCGATCTGGTAAAGCTGCACATTATGAAGCTGCTGAACGAAAAGTACGGCATCGTGGAAGCAGACTTCCAGTGCGCTGAGCTGACCATCGTACCTGCCGGCAAGTGCCGTGAGGTAGGTCTGGACCGGAGCTTGCTGGGCGCTTACGGCCACGATGACCGGGTATGCGCTTACGCAGAAATCGAGCCCCTGCTGGATATGGAAACCCCGGTACACACCGCTGTTTGCATCCTGGCAGACAAAGAAGAGATCGGCTCTGTGGGCATCTCCGGTATGCAGAGCCAGGCTTTCGACACCTTTATGCAGGATCTGTGCGATGCCACCGGTGCAAGCCTGAACCGCTGCCTGGAAAATTCTTTCTGCCTGTCTGCTGACGTTTCCAACGCCTTTGATCCCAACTTCCCGGAAACCTGCGACCGTCGGAACAACAGCCAGCTGAATTACGGTGTCTCCATCTGCAAGTACACCGGCTCCCGTGGCAAGGGCGGCGCATCTGATGCATCCGCTGAAGCTATGCAGCATGTACGCAATGCCTTTGACAAGGGCGGTGTCCTGTGGCAGATCGCTACCCTGGGCAAGGTAGACCAGGGCGGCGGCGGTACGGTAGCTGCCTATATGGCAAACCGGAACATCGTCACCGTAGACGCAGGTGTGCCTGTTCTGTCTATGCACGCACCTATGGAACTGGTAAGCAAGCTGGATTGCTATATGACTATGCTGGCCTGCAAGGCAATTTACCTCGCCTAAAGAGAATCCCAAACAAAAAGAGCCGGAGTGCTTTCTGCACTCCGGCTCTTATTTTCACTTTGTTATACTTCCAGCAATACTTTCTTCTTCCTGGTGGCCAGCAGAACAGTCAGAGTAATCACCAAACTGATCAGCAGCAACGCGCCAACACCAGCCAAAACCATCAGCTCCATAGGAACCTTCCACGGCTGCACCTGCATAGGCGCGCCGCAAGTACCACATGCTTTTCGGGAGATATCCCACTGATGCTCCTCAGGGCCAAACTGGGCGCCGCATTGGCAGCTGCCCCAATGTTCTTTTATGTCCGACTGAAGGGGCAAAAAGCTATGTATATGTACTACCTTGGGAGCGATCTCATAATTACATTCCGTGCAGACCTGAGCCGCTTCCTCTGTAGCCTCCGGGCCGGGGGTATGGGCTAATACCTCCGGCCGGTAACCGCAGTCCGTACAGGGATAATAGTGGCCCTGATCATCCCCTTCCAGCTCCATACTGAAGCGATGGGGCAGGAAATTCACCTGCTGCGGGCAGGCATCGCAGCCATAATAATGGCCGTTTTCACTCACATCCCAAACCGTGTGCAGCTTATGGCCGTTTTCCCGGACATAACCGCAAATCTCACAGGGATTTTCGCAACTGTCATTAAAATCGTGATCGCCCAGATCGATCAGTTCCTTACAATCTGCACATTCAAACCAGTGCTGGGCATCACTGGTGGACCACTCTTCCGGACAGTTATGCTCCAGCGCCTCTGTCTTGTCGCACACAAGGCACTTGCGGCTATGCTTTTCTTCGTCCGTCTTTTCCCAGGCAGTATAGGTATGGGTCTGCAATTTAGGGATCTCCACAGTACGCTGGGTATTACAGACCGAGCAGGTCTGCTTCTTTGCGCCGGCTTCCTTACAGGTAGCATTCTTTGTTACCGTGCCGGCATTCCAGTTATGATTTATCCCTTCTACCTTGCTGCATTTGGTGCAGGTATGCTGATGCTGCACCTCCCCGGTGCTGACCCAGTTGCCATAGGTATGGGAGCAGCTGGCCTGGATGCAGGCAGTGCAGCTTGCCACCGTTGTGGTATTACCGGTATAGGATTTATTGTTACAAATCGTACACTGCTTGTACTCTTTATGGGGATGCTCATTTTCATGAGCCGTATTATAATTGTGGGTATGATCAGATGTATAATAAGGAGAAGCGAAAGTATAACGGGTATCAGAAAGGCTGTGATAGCGGATAAATACGCCAACACCATCCCAGCCGCTGTCATTGGTATTGCCCTCAATGGTGGCAAAGGTATCGCTGGCCACATCCACCCAATATACGATACCTGCGTGCTCTCCCTGTCGGTCAAACAAATCGCCGGGCTGAGGCACTCTGCCGGAAGCATAAGTAAATACATCCGTTAAGCCGAAGGCGTAAACAGATGCAAAGCTGTTAAGCGAGATCACCGATCTGGGAATGCCGGCATGATGGGCGCACCAGCTGATGAACATAGCGCACCAGGGATTGTAATTCATACTCCAGCCTACCTGGGTGCTGTACCAGGCGCCGTACTTGGTATCGTTGTTCCAACCTTCCCGGTAACCTACCTGAGTCAGAGCCACTGCGATCAAGTCCTGCCGCTGATTGCCGGTATTGGTATGGGTATTCTCATAAGCCGCATTTACAGTAACTACCGGAATAGCAGCTACAAGCATTATAAAAGCCAGAAGCAAACCGCCAATGGCTCTATAAAGAGATCTGCCTTTCATTGGCCAATTCACCTCCATTTTACAGTCTCGGCTTAAAATAATAACATTTTTGTAACCAAAAATCAAGAGGAATTTGGTATTTTTACAGAAAAACTCCGAAATAACCCCATTTTTGGGCATTTTGTATACCTGTTTTACAAAATCCACCATTAAAATATTTGACGGAAAAGCGGTTTACTTTTTGCTTCCTTAATGGTAGAATACTATAAAGGAGGTGGCACTATGCGTCGTTTAGCACAATACTACTGGCAGCAATTCCGCAAAAGCGATATCGTGCTGCTTCTGCTCTGTCTTTTCGCTTCTTTTTTTGGTCTTTTGGTCATCGCCAGTGCCACCGGCTATATGGGTAATTCTCGCCACGTGCCTACCCAGTTTATGGCCATCCTCATTGGCATTGCCGCTTATGTATTCACATCCTCTTTGGATGTTGACTTTCTTTCCGAGCATCGCCGGTTTCTTATCTTTGCCAATCTGTTTTTACTGCTGCTGCTCATCCCCTTCGGAACAGATAACGGCTCCGGTAACAAGAGTTGGCTGAGCATCCCCGGTCTTCCTATGGATATCCAGCCGGCTGAAATTTGTAAGATGTTCTACATCTTGATCACAGCCTCCGTTATGAATTCCTATCAAAGCAAGCCCTCTTCCCCCAAGGCTGTGCTCACCAGCTTCTTCCATCTGGGTCTGGTTGCAGGATTAAATATGGCGCTGTCCGGAGACTTGGGTGTTACCATGATCTTTGCCGCCACCTTTGTGGGTATGGCCGTTACTGCCGGCATCAGTTGGTTTTGGTTTTTACTGGGCGGTGGCCTAGGTGTTGCCGTATTTCCCGTTTTATGGTCTATGTTAGGCCAGTACCAAAGAAACCGCATCCTCATCCTCTTTGATCCCACCATCGACCCCAACGGCATCAACGAGCGGTATCACACCGTGCAGAGCCTGCGCACCCTTACCGGCGGCGGTATGTCCGGCCAGGGTCTGTTCCAGGGCATCCGTACCCGGGGCGGCTCTTTGTATGCCCAGCATACCGACTATATTTTCTCCGTCATCGGTGAGGAACTGGGCTATATCGCCTGTATTGGCGTGATATTGCTGCTGGGTCTGATCGTTGCCCGGTGCTTCTGGGTAGGCATCAAGAGTCCCAACTATATGCGCCGGCTCATCTGCTTCGGCACAGCCTCGGCTCTTATCTTCCAAATTATGATCAATGTAGGTATGTGCTTCGGTGTTATGCCGGTTATCGGCCTGACCCTTCCTTTCATCAGCTATGGCGGTTCGTCCATCGTGTCGCTGTTTGCAATGCTGGGTTTTGTATCCGGTGTTCACGCCCGACCATCCCCGGCCAGCCACGAACGGTATATAAGGCCGCCCTATATGTCCCATTCCTTAATGTAAAAAACATCCCCGAACCATTTGGTTCGGGGAATTTTTTACAGGTTTTCCAGCACCTTTTGCAGCTGATCTGCAATCAGCACGTGGCCGGCATCATTGGGATGCACACCGTCAGGCATATATTTTTCTTTTTGTTCGGCAATTTCCGGGTCGATGGGGCAATCGGCATATAAGTTTACCACAGCAGCACCATAATAAGCTGCCACCTGGCAAACAGCAGCCACATAATCTTCCAAAGTACCCACCTGACGAACACCCGCATCATTAAACAGCGGATTCGGCAATTTAGAGCGGTGCAGCGGTGTCATCATCACAATCGCTGCCGCAGGATACCGGGCCTTTATTTTTTGGACCAGCATATGGCAGGCGCCATAGAAGGTATCCTCTGTCCGTTCATCCATATCGCCCATAGGCGCATCACCGTGACTAAAATCGTTAATGCCGCCAAAAATCACCACCATATCCGCATCCGGGATCATGGTTTCCACACGGGTAGAAAAATACTTGTCATCGATCCGTTCAAATCTATAAGGCAGATGCTGCTTGGCAATTCGAGTACCGCTGATGCCATAGCCGTGAACCTCAGCGCCGGTGCGCTGACCGATCAGATTCCAATAGATCTTCTCCTGACAGGAAACTGCCACACCCTGGGTAATGCTATCGCCTAAAAAGGCGATCTTCTTTCCCTTCAATTCCATTGTATTATACACTCCTTAACGCATCTGTATATTCTTTTGCCAAAGCGGTGATCTCTTCAAAACGACCCTCTTCCACCAGCTTGGGGCTGACCAGATTGCCGCTCACACCGATGCCCACCGCGCCGGCCTCTATAAACTCTGCGCAGTTGCCGGGGGTGATACCGCCTACCGCCATCACGCGAATATGCCGCAACGGGGCTTTTACTGCCTTAAAATAAGCAGCTCCCAACGCGCCTGCCGGAAACAGCTTTACGATGTCCGCGCCGTATTCGTATGCCAGAGCGATCTCCGTGGGGGTCATCGCGCCGGGCATAGATACCTTGCCCAGCGTCTTGGTCAGCCGGATCACCTTTTCATCCACATTGGGGCTGATCATATATTCTGCCCCCGCCTCCGCTGCCAAGCGCACCTGTTCTTCCGTCATCACCGTGCCTGCGCCTACGCATACCCGGTCGCCTAAAGCTTCCCGGATGGCCCGGATGGCATCCAAGGTTTCCTTTTGCTTTTGGGCGCTGCTTTGATCAAAAGTGACCTCGATGCAGGTAATACCGCCCTTTTCCAAAGCCTCGGCTAAAGCGGTGATCCGATCACAGGGAATATCCCGGACAATGGCCACGATTTTGCTGTTCAATATTTTTTCTTTCGCATTGCTGAACATAATCGTTCCTCCACATATTTCTATAAAAAGTATAATTCCCCCCGCAGCATATGTCAACACCCTTTGCATACAGGCACAATCAAATCCGTCCACAAAAAAGGGATAGCTAACGCAATATCCAAAGGAAATATTGTCAACCGGTTGCTTTATTATAAAAAATATCGTATAATCAAAAATACAAATATTTCCGCAAAGGAGATCTCTATGGATATTCAATTTATTAATAAGCTCATTGACGAAAAGAAAGAGGAACTGTTCCAGGGTCTTAGCAACCTGATCCGGATCAACTCGGAAAACTTTGCTTCCCACGGCAACGAAGCCGCCTGTGCAGAATACATCGAAAAGCTTTGCAGGGAGCTGGGTATGGAAACCGAACGCTACTCCCCTATGTCCCTTCCGGATTTTGAAAACCACCCGGACTATCTGTCCGGCCGCGCCCTGGAAAACCGCTACAATGTCTCCGCCCGCTGGAAAGGCGCAGAGGATACCGACACCCTGATGCTCATGGGTCACAGTGATACCATGCCCATCGGTGATCTTAAAAACTGGACCGTAGATCCGCTGGGCGGAGTGATCCGTGACGGCAAAATATGGGGACGGGGCGCATGCGACGATAAGTATGCCCTTGCAACAGCGCTGTTCCTCATCAAGCTGCTAAAAGAGCAGGGCTTTGTTCCCAAGTCCAACATCATTTTCTCCGCTTATTCTGACGAAGAGTACGGCGGCAGCCACGGTGCATTGGCAGCCAGCCTGAAATACCCCTGCAAACGCATTGTAAATATGGACTGCAAAAATTTTGAGATCTGGCACTGCGCATCCGGCGGTCAGGAATGTTTCTACCGCTATCACACCGCAGAGCCTGTGGACAGCGCCTATAAAACCGGCAGAGCGGTCTCCGTGGTCATGGATGTTATGGAAAACTTTGCCCAGCGGCGCAAGGCAGAGCTGAGCGCCAACCGTTTCTATGCCAGCACCATCATTCCCGGAACATCCCTGCGGTATATGGGCATCAAGGCCGGCAACAACGGTTCTGACCTCGGCACCGGTGAGATCAAGTTTGTTTACTACACCGATAAAACCAAGGAAGAGATCTATGCTGAATTCCGTCAAATGGAGCAGGAGCTAAACGAAAAGCTGGCGCCTCTGGGTATCATTGGCGATGGCTTCGTCCCCGCCACCCGTTTCTTCCACTATGCCTACGCAGAGCCGGATTGTTCTTCCATCCAGGATATGTGCGAAGCTGCCCGCAGCGCCACCGGTCGGGAATTGCGGGTTTGCGGCTCTTGCCTGTCCGACCTGTCGGTAATTGTAAAATACGGAAGTCCGGAAGCTTTTGGATTTGGCATTGGCCGGGACTTCAGCGCATACGGCGGTGCGCACCAACCGGATGAATTCATAGAATGTGACCGGCTGGTAGAATACGCAAAGATCATTGCCGCTTATATCATCCGCACAATGTCCTGATAAAATCAAAGCTTTTCATTTTTACATATGAAAGCCAGCGTGTATCACAAAATGTGATGCCCGCTGGCTTTCTCTTTGATATTTCTTTCCAAAAATTGCGTCATTTTCCGTTAAGTAACAATCATATTTCCTTTTGTTCTGGCAAAGCTATGTTTGCGGCGGAAAAACCGCAGATATTTACCAAGAGAAACAGGTAAACAAAAAGGAGAGAATCGCTATGAAGAACAACAATCAGATCAATGTGCCCCAGGCTCGTGAGGCAATGGACCGTTTCAAGATGCAGGCTGCTTCCGAAGTTGGTGTTAACCTGACCAACGGCTACAACGGTCACCTGACCTCCCGTGAGGCTGGCTCCGTCGGCGGCCAGATGGTCAAGAAGATGATCGAGGCTTACGAGCAGGGTATGCAGTAATTGCTCCTCTGCCGGCGGAATTCCCGGCGGCAGAGTACATATTTCTATCTTCTTCTGTTTGCGCCCAGCTGCAATTATGATTTAGTGCATTCTGCTTAAAACAAAGGATTGACTTTTCACCCATTTGCTTATATGTTAATTTTGGTATTATCGACAAACTTATTATATAAGAGGTGTACATATGGAAAGAGATATCGTTCGTCACGGTACGATTATCGGTCAATATGAATTTAACCCGGAAAAGTTTAAGGAAGAGATCGATGCCTGCATTGCCCGGGGAATGAATCATATAAGGTTTTCCATGGGTTCTTATAAGGGCCCCAAGCCCGACAAGGAGCTAATTATAGAGCTTGCAGAATACATGGCAAAAAACAAGGTCTATTTCCAGTTTCAGTATTATGCCGGCCGGGGCAAGCAAAGATTCGTACACGGTGGCAAGCACCGTGACCCTCTGGGCTACGACAAGGAAACTGCCCGCAGAATCCAGGAGGTTGCCGGCGAATACTACATGGGCAACATGATCGGCGAGGTGGGTACGGAATTTTGCTGCGTTGGCTCTAAATACCATCCCAATTCCTGCTCCTATGACAATATGCGGGATGCTTCCATGCGCTTTGAATATATCGGCCGCCATGTGCTGAAGGACACCAGCATGGATGGCACTGTGCCTGCCGTTACCCTTGAGCAGACCAATATTATGAACTATATATCCAGGCAAGGCGCCTGGTATCCCTGTCTGGAGACCCTGGTGGGTAACCCTGAAATGATGGTCCCGGTGACCCGCGGCACAGCCAAGGCCATCAACGCCCCCTTCTTTGGCACTTATGTTGCCCACGAATGGTATGGCGGCACCCGGCAGCTGGATCCGCTGAAGCGGCACCGCTTAAAAATGGTATATGACTTCTGCTATATGCACGGCTCCGGCCAGCTGCTGCTGGAAAGCGGTGATAACTGCCTGTGGGCTCACGACACCTTACACCCGGAGCAGGGCTGGTCGCCCCCCTATAACACGCCCTACAACTACGATCACCCCGCTTGTAAGCAAGCCCGGGATATGTTGGACGAGTTTGCCAAGTTCATTAAGGAAGATTTCCGTCCCAAAGGTGGCCCCAAGGTCAAGGTGGCCTTTATACATGGTAACTACGACGGCTACAGCCAGTGGCGGTGCGGCAGCTCCCTGTGGCACAACTTTGACCGCAAGGACTTTGGCTACAACACCCCCGAATTTGTATGGCGCATCGTAGAGGATCTGGGCTGCAAGCGTCAGTGGCACGATGTCCAGAACTTTGGCGAAATTGACCTTTCCGGCGCGCCTGCCTACGGCACTTATGATATCATCAACGCCACCGCAGGCTACGAGGTCTTCTCCAAGTACGATTATCTGATCTTCACCGGCTGGAACTCCATGACTGACGAGATCTACGAGGAGCTCAAGAAGTTTGTCCACGGAGGCGGCCGCCTGCTGATGGCAGCAGCCCACCTGAACACTTCGGTCAAGCGGGAAGGCGAAATGAAGCTGATCCGGGACGGCGATGTGCAGGATCTGTTCGGCTGCAAGCTTTCTGTCGAAAACAGCATCTGTGTAAACGACGGCTATAAGTTCCGCCAGAGCATTGTGCCGGAGCTGCTGTGGCCGGCCAGCCTGTACTTCGACCCCCTGTTTGCAGAGGGTTATGTAAACTATGCAGGCGTTGAGCTTTGCGGCGCTAAGGGTACCGGTATCCTAAGTCAGACCTTCTGGGATTCCGAGGAGACCTGCCACGAGCAGCCCGTATGGCTGACGGAAAACAAGTACGGCGACGGTTATGCGATCCTGATGACCAGTCTGGATTACCCCGGCCATTGTGGCTTTACAGCGTATAAAAACTTGGTCCGTGAGATCCTTACCGCCAGCCATCGGCAGGCAGATATTTATGTTTACGGCGGTGACCGGCTGCGCTTTACCGTATATGAAAACAACAAGGTATATCTGCTGAACACAGACTTTGACTGCCCCACCTATGCCGTGATCGACTACCGCAACGGCACGAAAAAAACCTTCCTGCTGGAGCCCAGGCAGCTGCTGCCCGTCGACCCGGAGTAGGGTAGAGCGACAAATCCGGACCCGCCTTAAAGCGGCTGATTTCGGCGCTTTTCGCCCTATTGTGCCTCGCAAGGCACAAAGCATTCCTTCGCCCCAATAGAACGAAAATCATCCAAAATCTTCTCGCTTTAAGGTCGAAGATTTTACAAAGAGAGGGTTTT
>JAZOWK010000003.1:0-70393 GCA_045659205.1 Faecousia sp. | reverse complement strand
CCCTGAACACCCTGTCCCCTGCTCAAAAGCTGCACACCATCTACCCCGAGGAGACCAAGCGTAATATCCATCACTACAACTTCCCCTCTTTCTCCACCGGTGAGGCAAGAGCTGCCCGCTCCACTTCCCGCCGCGAGATCGGTCACGGTGCGCTGGCTGAGAAGGCATTGCTCCCTGTGATCCCCTCTGTGGAGGAGTTCCCCTATGCCATCCGTGTGGTTTCCGAGGTTCTGTCCTCCAACGGTTCTACCTCCCAGGGCTCCATCTGCGGCTCTACTCTGGCTCTGATGGATGCTGGCGTGCCCATTAAGCGTCCCGTTGCAGGTATTTCCTGCGGCCTGATCTCTGATCAGGAGACCGGTACCTGGAGAACCTTCCCCGACATCCAGGGTGTTGAAGACTTCCACGGCGAAATGGACTTCAAGGTTGCAGGTACCACCGAAGGCATCACTGCCATCCAGATGGACCTGAAGAACAAGGGCCTGACCATGGAGATCATTGCCGACGCTCTGGAGCGCTGCCGCAAGGCTCGTCTGGTGATCCTGGACGAAGTGATGCTGCCCTGCATCGCTGAGCCTCGCGCTGAGGTTTCTGAGTACGCTCCCAAGATGCTGAGCATGAAGATCCCTGTGGACAAGATCCGCGAGGTCATCGGCTCCGGCGGTAAGACCATTCAGAAGATCTGCGCTGACACCGGCGCTAAGGTGGACATCGATGACGATGGCTCCGTATTCATCTCCGCTGGGGATGCCAATGCCGCTTACGCTGCCAAGAAGATGGTGGACGATATCTGCTTCGTTCCCGAGGTTGGCAAGCTGTACTACGGTAAGGTCGTTCGCATCCTGCCCATCGGCGCATTCGTGGAGATCGCTCCCGGCCACGATGGCATGGTGCACATCTCCAAGTTGGAGAACCGCCGCGTAGAAAAGGTGGAAGACGTCCTGAACCTGGGCGATATGACTTGGGTCAAGTTCATGGGCTTCGATGAGAAGGGCCGTGCAAACTTCAGCCGCAAGGATGCCCTGAAGGAAATGGAAGAAAACCAGTAATATTAAAAAGCTCACTGCGAAAGCAGTGAGCTTTTTTAATTGACAATTGAAAATTATTCCAATTCGAAGGCTCCGGTATACAATTGGTAGTAAGTGCCCTTTTGGGCAATCAGCTCGTCGTGGCTGCCCCGCTCAATGATCCGGCCGTGGTCTAATACCATAATGCAGTCGGAATTCATAACGGTGGAAAGCCGGTGGGCGATGACAAAGGTGGTGCGGCCCTTCATCAGGGCGTCCATACCCTTTTGCACCAAAGCCTCTGTACGGGTATCGATGGAGGAGGTGGCCTCATCCAAAATCATTACAGGAGGATCGGCTACTGCCGCCCGGGCAATGGCAATGAGCTGCCGCTGACCCTGAGAAAGGCTGGCGCCGTTGCCGGTGAGCATAGTATCATAGCCTTCCGGCAGGCGGGTGATGAAATCGTGGGCGTTGGCAAGCTTTGCTGCCCGGATGCATTCTTCATCGGTGGCAGTCAGGTTGCCGTAACGGATGTTATCCATCACTGTGCCGGTAAAGAGGTTCGTATCCTGCAGCACGATGCCCAGAGAGCGACGCAGATCGGATTTTCTGATCTTGTTGATGTTGATACCGTCATAACGGATCTTGCCGTCTGCGATATCGTAGAACCGGTTAATGAGGTTAGTGATGGTGGTCTTGCCTGCGCCGGTAGCGCCTACGAAGGCCAGCTTCTGACCGGGGTTTGCATACAGGGTCACATCGTGGAGCACCGTCTTTTCCGGCACATAGCCGAAGTCCACATTGTACATGGTGATATCGCCCTTTAAGGGGGTGTAGGTTACTGTGCCATCCGCCTGATGGGGATGCTTCCAGGCCCACAGACCGGTATGTTCAGCGCACTCGGTAAGGTTGCCCGCTTCGTCCAGCTTGGCATTGACCAAGGTTACATAGCCATCGTCTGCTTCCGGCTCTTCGTCCATCATCTCAAACACCCGCTCCGCGCCGGCCAAAGCCATAACGATGGAGTTGATCTGGTTGCTGATTTGAGAGATGGGCATATTGAAGGTACGGGACAGGAGCATAAAGGTCATCAGGCTGCCTAAAGATACCAGGCTGCCGCCGGAAGCAACCGCAACCACACCGCCCACAACAGCCAAAATCGCATACTGGATGTAACCTAAGTTGTTGTTTACCGGGCCCATCATATTGGAGAGCTTACCGGCAGTGTAGGCATTTTGGCAAAGCTCGTCATTCAGCTTGTCAAATTCTTCTTTGCAGGTTTCTTCCCGGTTAAATACCTTGACCACCCGCTGGCCGTTGATCATTTCTTCCACATAGCCGTTGAGCTTACCCAGGGAGCGCTGCTGGCCGATGAAGTACTTGCCGGCCTTGCCCACGATCTTCACGGTGATGAGGAAGATGCAGGTGACGGTGAACAGGATCACCAGGGTCAGCACCCAGGAGGCCCGGATCATAGCCACGAACACCACCACCAGGGTGACAAAGGAAGAAATGCACTGGGGGATGGATTGAGATACCATCTGCCGCAGGGTGTCAATGTCGCTGGTATAGCGGGACATAATGTTGCCGGCGGTGTTGGCATCGAAATAACGGATGGGAAGCCGCTGCATCTTGGTGAACAGCTCATCCCGGATAACCTTTTGAGCGCCCTGGCTCACGGTGACCATGATAAACTGATTCAGGAAGGATGCCACAATGCCGATGGAAAAGATGGTGCCGATGCGCACCAGGTAGGAAAGCAGCGGGCCAAAGTCTGCAGAGCCGGTGGCCAGCATAGGGGTGATATAATCGTCCACCAGCGTGCCGATGGCTTCGCTGCCGGTGGTTTGGGCAAAGGCGGTGATGACAATGCACAGCAGCACTACAACCAGCAGAGGGATATACTTGCCCATATAGCTTAACAGTCGCAGCAGGGTCTTTTTGGGGTTCTTGGCCTTGCGGCCGTCACCACGCATTCTTACAGGAGGCATTATTCATCCCCTCCTTTCCGCTGGGATTCATAAACTTCCCGGTAGATGGCACAGCGGGAAAGGAGGGTTTCGTGGTCGCCTGCATCCTCCACCATACCGTTTTCCATAACGATGATCATATCCGCTTCCTGCACAGATGCCACCCGCTGGGCAATGATCAGCTTGGTAGTACCGGGGATCTCCTCCCGGAAGGCCTGGCGGATGAGTGCGTCGGTGCGGGTATCCACCGCGGAGGTGGAGTCGTCCAAAATCAGGATCTTGGGCTTTTTCAGCAGAGTCCGTGCGATACACAGCCGCTGCTTCTGACCGCCGGACACATTGGTGCCGCCTTGCTCGATGTAAGTATCGTACTTATCGGGGAAGCTTTCAATAAAATCGTGGGCGCAAGCCAGCTTGCAGGCGTGAATGAGTTCTTCGTCGGTGGCATCGGGGTTGCCCCAACGCAGGTTTTCCTTAATGGTGCCGGAGAACAGCACATTCTTTTGCAGCACCATAGCCACCTGCTCCCGCAGCGCGTGGATATCGTAATCCCGCACATCTACGCCGCCCACCTTAACGCAGCCTTCGGACACATCGTAAAGCCGGGGGATCAGCTGCACCAGGGTAGTCTTACTGGAGCCTGTGCCGCCCAGGATGCCTACGGTGGCGCCGCTGGGAATATGCAGGTTTACTTCCTTTAAGGCCCGGTGCTTGGCGGTGGCAGAATAGCGGAAGCTGACATTTTCAAAGTCCACAGAGCCATCGGCTACCTGGGTCAAAGGCTCTTGCGCCTGCTGCATATCCGGCTTTTCTGTCAAAAGCTCATAGCAGCGCTTCATGGGGGTGCGGCTCATAGTGAGCATAACGAACACCATACTTACCATCATCAGGGAAGTAAGGATCTGAGTGGTATAGGTAAACATGATGCTCAGCTGGCCGGTGGTCAGCTCATTGGACACCACCAAATGGGCGCCGATCCAGGAAATGGCGATCATACAGCCATATACGCACAGCTGCATAATGGGGCTGTTCAGAGCGATGATCCGCTCTGCTTTGCAGAAATCCTTATAGATAGAGCCGGAAACATCGGTGAACTTTTCCGTTTCCTTATTTTCCCGGACAAAGGCCTTCACCACCCGGATGCCCCGGACATTTTCCTGGACCACATTGTTCAGCTTATCGTAAGTCTTGAACACCCGGTCAAAGATCTTGAATACCATAGGCACTAACATAACAAGGGCGAAGATCAAGATGGGCAGAGCCACACAGTACACCAGGCTCAGCTTCATATTGATGGTCATAGCAGAGCCCAGGGACAGCATCAGCATCATAGGACTGCGGATGGCCATACGGATCATCATCTGGAAGGTCATCTGCAGGTTGGCCACATCGGAAGTCAGCCGGGTAACGATGGATGCGGTGGAGAACTTGTCGATGTTTTGGAAGCCAAAGTTCTGCACATGGTGATACATATCGTGGCGCAGATTTTTGGCAAAGCCTGTGGCGGCCTTGGACGCAAATACCGCGCTGAGCACACCGAAGCCCAAAGATGCCAAAGCCAGGCACACCAGCATGATCGAGCGCAGGATCACATAATTTGTGTCCTGCAGAGAAATGCCGTAGTCGTAAAGATCACCCATTACCCGGGGGATCATCACTTCCATGGCAACCTCGCCTGCCATGCAAAGAGGGCTCAAAATCGCAGCCCACTTATACTCCCGGATAGACCGGGCAAGCCGTTTGATCATAGGTAAGCATTACCTCCTTGGAAAAATACATTATTTATATATTTTAGCACATTCTTATAGGATTGCAATAACACACGAAAAAAGTTTACAAATGAAACTGCCCACCGCTTTCACGGTGGGCAGTCCCAAAAAGAAGAGAGGTAGAAAAGAGTTCTGATATTTGAAAGGTATTACATAGCCTTTCTGTTATTAACATACCGGGGCAATTTGAACACCCGGTGACAGAAATAAAAACAAAATGCAACGATTTTATGAATAAAAGGGCAAGCAAATTCCCCAATTGTAATTGACAATGGAAATTTGACAGTTGACAATTATGGTATCGCTTCGCGATGGATCAAAAAATAGTGTCCACTAAGTGGTGGACACTATTTTCCGTCGAAATTTACAAAACGGCAGGTGCGGAATTGTGCAGACCGATAAACTTTTTCTGCCGTTATAAAAATAAATAGACCTGAAAAATGTGTTGTGCTAAAATTAAATTAGCAGAAAAAGGCGGGGGACAATAGAACCGTCCCTTTGTCCTGCAGCCTATTATTCTTGGAATGGGGAGGGAAATCCATTTGAAAGATAAGAAAAGAACATGTCGTGCGTGGTTGTTTTTTATTGTGTCGATCGTCATTACAATCACGCTGCGTATAACTTCAGCTTTCTTAAGCACATCGGAGTTATACGATATTAGGTTAATAATAGATTGCTTGTATTTTTTGTTCATGTTTGTGACAATAGCATCGTGTGTTCATCTTAAGCGTGCACGCAAAGAAAGCAACAAAGAACAGGAACAAGGGGACGGGTCTGGGATCTCCGTAGAAGAATAATTGACAAAGCAAAAGGGCAAGTGGAATTTTCCACTTGCCCTGTTTGCATGATATACAGCTTCGCTGCGTGATATAAGCCTTCGGCTCATGATATACCGCTATGCGGCATGATATGCGCCTACGGCGCATTATGGTATCGCTGACGCGATGGAATTTATAATTTATAATTTGTAATTTGTAATTACTTGATGAGCAGTTCTGCGATCTGGATGCAGTTGGTGGCAGCGCCCTTACGGACCTGGTCACCGCAGCACCACAGGCACAGACCGTTATCATCGGTCAGGTCGGGACGGATACGGCCAACGAACACGATGTCCTGGCCGGAGGTCTCCAGGGGCATTGGGTACTGCTTATTGGCAAGGTCGTCTACCAAGCGGCAGCCGGGGGCTTTTGCGATCACTTCCCGTGCTTTCTCTACGGAAACAGGTTTATCAAAGTGCAGGCTGACGGAAATGGAGTGAGAGCGGACAACCGGCACGCGGACGCAGGTGCAGCTGACCTTTAATTCCGGCAGGTGCATAATCTTTCTGCCCTCGTTCTGCATCTTCATTTCTTCGCTGGTATAACCCTCAAACTGCTCGCCGCCGATCTGGGGGATCAGGTTATAGGCGATCTGGTGAGAGAATACCTTGGGCTCGTAGGCTTCACCGTTACGCAGAGCCTCCACTTCGTTCATCAGCTCCACAGGGCCTTCTGCGCCTGCACCGGATACTGCCTGATAGGTAGATGCGGTCATGGTGCGGATGGGAGCGATGGAATTTAAAGCATTGACGGCGGTGACCGTAATGATGGTGGAGCAGTTGGGGTTGGAGAGGATGCCCTTGTGCCACTTAACATCCTCGGGGTTTACCTCGGGAACGATGAGGGGAACATTGGGATCCATCCGGAAGGCGGAGGAGTTATCTACAAACACAGCGCCGGCCTTTACGATGGCGGGGGCAAAGCGCTTGGCAATGTCGTTTTCTGCAGCGCCCAGCACGATATCCACACCTTCGAAGGCTTCTTCACAAGCCAGCTGAATGGTAACATCCTCACCCTTGAATTTCAAGGTTTTGCCGGCAGAGCGGGCGCTTGCCAGGGGGATGAGCTTTCCTACAGGGAAGTTGCGCTCCTGCAGAATATTGATCATTTCCTGTCCCACAGCGCCGGTAGCGCCAAGGACAGCAACGGTATAGGTTTTCATAGTAGTTCCTCCAAGGGATTATTTTACAAAGCTATTATACAGCACACGGATGGCATTGGCGAAATCCCGGTTATCCACACCGAAGATGATGTTCAGTTCGTCCGGGCCCTGGTTGATCATACGGATATTGATGCCGGCCTTACCCAAAGCGGCAAAGACCTTACCGGAGATGCCGGGACGGAAAGCCATCCGGCGGCCTACGGCAGCAACTACCGCGATCTGATCGTGTACCTGCAAAGAGTCGGGATGCAGCTCCTGCTGGATTTCACCCAGCACCGCATACAGGCAGGGAGCGATGGACTCGGTTGACATAACAACGGAAACATTATCGATGCCGTTGGGGGCATAGTCGATGGAAATATTGTGCCGCTCCAAAATGGTGAGCATTTTCCACAGCACGCCAACTTCGTTGCTCATACCCCGCTTGGACATGGAGATAATGGTAAAGTCCTTCTTGCCGGTGATGCCGGTGATGAACCGCTCCGGGTCAGCATCGGTATCAAAGCTCTCCCGGATCATAGTGCCGGGGTCTTCGGGGGCATTGGTATTGCGGATGTTCAGAGGGATGTTCTTTTCCCGGACGGGGAAGATGGTTCCCTCGTGAAGCACCTGGGCGCCACTATAGCTCAGCTCCCGCAGCTCATCGTAGGTCACCTCAGGGATGGCCTGGGGGTTTTCCACGATGCGGGGGTCAGCCATCAGAATACCGGAAACATCGGTCCAGTTTTCGTAGATATCTGCATTCAGTGCGGCGGCAGCTAAAGCGCCGGTGATATCCGAGCCGCCACGGGAGAAGGTGCGGATATGGCCGTCAGGCATCAGGCCGTAGAAGCCGGGGGTGACCACACCCTGACCGGTGACTAAGGAGCGCAGAGCGGCATAGGAGGTTTCCTGATCCACAGAGCCGTCGATCTTGAACTTGACCCAATCGGTAGCGTCCACAAACTGGAAGCCTAAGAAAGCGGCCATCAGCTTGGCGGAGAAGTATTCACCACGGCTGGCCAGCTCATCCTGGGTAACCGCCTTGGCATCCAGCCGCTGCTTCAGGGCAGCAAACTCCAGCTCCAGGTCCAGATCAATACCCAATTCGTCCCGGATTTCAATGTACCGGGAGGTGATCCGGTCAAATACCGGGTCGCAATCCACACCATACTGGGTGTGGGCATAGCACAGATACAAAAGGTCTGTGATTTTATGATCGTCCTTAAAGCGCTTGCCGGCGGCAGAAACGATGACCACCTTACGCTCAGGATCAGCAAGCAGGATGTCCCGGATTTTCCGGTACTGTCCGGCATCGGCCATAGAAGAGCCGCCAAATTTTGCAACTTTCAGCATAATGTACCTCCTTATCCCGCTGCGCCGGTAGGCAGGGCGGCGATAAAAGCTTCCGGATGGCTCTTGAGCCATTGGTGCATATCGTGTACGGATACGGGTTTTGTAACAGTAGCGTGTCCCCAGGAGAGCATACTGTTTTCTTCCAGCCAGGCGTCCTTGTGGGCGCTGACATAGAAGGAGAGCTTGTTATTGTTGATCACGGTGACCTTTTTGCCGTAGCGGCAGTAGAAACCGTGGCCGTTTAAGAAGTCCACACAGTCCTGCACTACATTGTATGCAGTGGGGTAGCGGCCTGCGCCCTGACCGAAGAAGCTCTGCCGGCCGGAGGTGTTGCCCACCAGGGTGATCAGGTTATAATTGGTGGGAACATTGGCTTCCGGGTCGCCATAGGGGACTAAGGTGGGCTGGACATAAGCCTTCACAGAGCCGTCCCGGTACTTGGCGGTGGACATCAGCTTACATACCATTTTGTGGGCCTTGAACTGCTCCACATCCTCTGCCCGGATGTTCCGGATGCCTGCCACCGGGATGCCCTTGATATCCAGGCTGATACCAAAGCCGATGTTGGCAGAAACGATGAGCTTGTGCCAGGTGTCGATGCCGTCCACATCTGTGGAGGGGTCGGCCTCTGCGTAACCCAGCGCCTGGGCCTGGGAAAGGGCTTCATCGTAAGATAGACCGGTACGGGTCATAGAATCAAGAATATAGTTACAGGTGCCGTTCATAATGCCGCCAACCTGACGCACGGTCTCAATGCGGCGCACCCGCTCCAGCTCGCTGAGCCAGCCAATGCCGCCACCGACGGAGGCGGTACAGCGCAAATACAGGCCCTTGCGTTCAGCCAGGGGCAGCAGTTCATCGTAATAGGTTGCCATCAAAGCCTTATTGGCGGTGACCACGTGTTTGCCGGCTTCCAAAGCGGCCAGCACATATTCTCTTGCAGGATGCAGACCGCCGATGGCCTCAATTACCGTATCGATGGTGGGATCATTCAGGATATCCTGAAAATCGTGGGTGACCTGCGCGTCCGGCAAGGAAAGCTCCTTGCGGCAAAGTACACGCACCACCTGCATATCCGGACGGGCAGCTGTGAGCTCGTATACACCTTTGCCCACTGTGCCGAAGCCCAGAAGTCCAATTCGCATAATAAATCCTCCTGTGAACCCGATTGCCGAAAAAGACTGGTTTTCAGGGAGAAACACTTGCTTTTTCGGTGAAAACAGTATATCATATACCAAATGAAAAAGCAATAGTTGCTCCACACAAGCTAAAGTGTAAAATGTAGGAGGATTTTGTGCAAAAATGATCTATCATTCTACAAGAAATGCCGCATTACAGGCCAATAGCGCCCAGGCGGTTTTAGAGGGCCTTGCTCCTGATGGCGGTTTGTATGTGCCGCAGATGCTGCCTGCTCTGGATGTACAGGCGGTGCTTAAGCAGGATGCTATGGGTATGGCCAAGGCAATTTTGAAGGCTATGCTGCCGGATATCCAAAATATGGACACGCTGGTGGAAAATGCCTACCGGGGCAAATTTACTGCGCCGGATCTGACCCCTACGGTGCAGGCAGGTGGATTTACGGTGCTGGAGCTGTTCCACGGGCCTACCTCTGCTTTTAAGGATGTTGCCCTTTGTATGCTGCCCCAGCTGCTGACCCAGGCCAAAAAGCAGGAGGGAATGGCGGAAGACATTCTGATCCTGACTGCTACCTCCGGTGATACGGGCAAGGCTGCTTTGGAAGGCTTTAAGAATGTTCCCGGTGTGAAGATCTGCGTATTTTATCCCAACGGCGGCGTTTCCAAGGTGCAGCAGGCACAGATGGTGACCCAGGAGGGTAACAATGTGGCGGTGTGCGCTGTGGAAGGTAACTTTGATGATGCCCAGACCGGTGTGAAAAATCTGTTTGCTATGGCTCAAAATGGCCGCCTGCCCGGCTCGACCGCTCGTGTTTCTACCGCCAATTCTATCAATATTGGCCGTTTAGCACCCCAGATCACTTATTATTTCAAGGCCTATAAAGACCTGATGGATGCAGGCAGAATTTCCTTTGGTGATAAGGTGAATTTCTGCGTGCCTACCGGCAATTTTGGCGATATTTTGGCAGGTTTCCTGGCCAAAAAGTTAGGACTTCCCGTGGGAACGCTGCTGTGCGCTTCCAATGCCAACAATGTGCTGACGGACTTTATTAATACCGGTCGCTATGACCGCCGCCGTCCCTTACATAAAACCGTTTCCCCCTCTATGGATATTTTGGTTTCTTCCAATTTGGAGCGGCTTTTGTATCTGGTAAGCGGGGATACCCAGCTGGTGGCAAAGCTGATGAATGAGCTGAACACGGAAGGCTACTATACTGTGCCGGAAAAACTGCTGGAAGGTATCAAGGCCCAGTTCTTTGCCGGCTGCTGCGATGACGAAGGCGCAAAGGCCGCCATCGCCAGAGCCTGGGAAAAGGGTTACCTGTGCGATACCCATACCGCTACCGCCTGGGCAGTGGCGGAGGATTATGTGGCTAAAACCGCAGATCACAGGCCTATGGTGGTGCTTTCCACCGCGTCGCCCTATAAGTTCCCGGCGGCGGTGCTCTCCAGCCTGGAGGAAAGTGACCTTACCGACGAATTTATGCAAATGGAGCGGCTGCAGGAGCTTACCGGTGTTCCCATCCCCAAGAATCTTACGGGACTTCAGGAAAAGAAGCGGCTGCACAACAGCGTGATTCCCAAAGACGAAATGCTACAGTTTGTCCAGAATATAGAAAGATAGGAAGATGGATATGAAAAAAGTTACCATTCGCGTTCCGGCAACCACGGCAAATTTAGGCCCTGGCTTTGACGCCTTCGGCTGCGCCCTGAGCCTGTATACCGATGTGACCTTTGAGGAAACAGAAAGCGGTTTGGAAATCACCGGCTGCGAAGAGGAATTTACCGGCCCGGATAATCTGGCTTATGTTTCTTATTGTGCGGTTTTGGCATCTTTAAGTGAGGAAGTGCGGGGTGTAAAGATCCATATCAATGCCCAGATCCCCATTGGCAGAGGTCTTGGCTCTTCCGCAGCCCTGCTGGTGGCAGGCGCTATGGGCGCCAATGTGCTGCGGGGCAATAAGCTGTCCACCCAGGGTCTTTTAAACATCACTAACGCGATGGAAGGCCACCCGGATAACTTAGCGCCTGCTTTCTATGGCGGCCTGTGCGCTTCTATGGTGGATAACGGACTGCCTGTAACGGTGAATTTCCCGCTGCATAAGGATTGGGAATTTTTGGCATTAGTGCCTGACTTTGAGATCGCAACCACTTTTGCCCGTTCTGTGCTGCCTACGGAAGTTCCCCGGGCAGATGCGGTGTATAACATCTCCCACGGCGCTATGGTGCTAAAAGCCCTGGAGCTGGGCGATGAAAAGCTGCTGCGTAACGCCATGCAGGATAAGCTCCATCAGGGCTACCGGAAAAAGCTGATCGGTGACTATGAAGCCATCGAAAGCTTAGTGCGTACCGCCGGCGCAGCCTTCTGCATTAGCGGCGCAGGCCCGACTCTGCTGTGCATCACTATGGACCCCAAGCTGGAAGAGAAGTTAGGCAAAAAGCTGTCTTCCGTCACCAAAGCCAACTGGCAGATGATTCCCTTGCACATCGACTTCAAGGGCGCACACATTGTTGAGTAATTGAAAATTGAAAATTGACAGTTGACAATTATCCATCGTTAATTATGAAAGGGCAAGCGGAAAAATTTCCGCTTGCCCTTGTTTTGTTATTCGTTTTACCGAGGTAGTTCGTAGATTTTCTCATAGCCGCAGTTTCCGCAGCGATAGGTTACATTATAAAAGCCAAGCTTCTTTTTAATAGGCCTTGCAAAGATACCCCTTATGGAAAAAAAGCGGATACGAATTGCATCGTTTCCAACAGGAATTCCGCTGGTGAGCGGATTTACTCTTTCTTTCCACTTGGTTTTATTGTTGCAACCGGGACAGCGTGATGGAATACCGCTCATAATCTTACCCCTTTCCAATGGATGCAATCAGTATATCACAAAAAGATCGCAGGGACAAGAGGGCCGCTTTTGTGCCTCCAAATTATAGATTCTTTATCGCGCCAGCGATACAATAATTGTCAATTGTCAATTTTCCATTTTCAATTAAAAAAGAGCCGGATTTCCGGCTCTTTTTTTATTCTACTTCGGAAAGCTCTACGGTGAGTTCCTTCTTGGGGATGAGGAAGTGGCGGGTGGCGAACAGGCCTGCGATACAGGCGATGGAGCACACATTGCTGATGGGATCGTTGTGGCTTAAAATGACCTGACGGGCCATAGCGACGATGAGCACCTCGATGGTGTTGGCGGGGGTCATATCCAAAAGCATTCGCACAAACTCAAGGCCAACCACGATGGTCAGAACATTGTTTAAATATGTATCTACGGTGGCGAAATACTGGGCAACCGTAAACATTTTATAGATCTCGTAGCCCAGCATTCCCAGCAGCACGATGAGGGTGATCACGGCGATGGTACGCTCGATAATGTGCAGGATCTTGTGCATTAAGGTTTCGTGTTTCTTTTCCATAGGCGTCCTCCTTAAGTTAGATCGGTGTTGTTTTTCGGCTTTTTCTGCTGATTCATCCACACCTTCATAACGATCTTGTGGGGCAGCAGCTTGACAAGCCTTACCTGATTGCGAATGGGCAGGCCGTGGATGGAAACATCCTTCTTGGTCTTGTACAGGTGCTTAAGGCCGGTGGCAACCACATCGGCTGCTTCGTACAGGTGATTAAAATACTGCACATCGGAGGCATTGGTTTGCATAGCGTGACCAAAGAACTCCGTCTTTACCCAGCCAGGGTTCATAGCCATCATCCGGATGCCTGTGCCTTTCAGTTCGGCATTCATTGCCCGGCTGTAGCTAAGGACAAAGCTCTTGGTAGCGCCATAGGTGGTGATAAAGGGAACAGGCTGGAAGGCAGAAAGGCTGTCCAGCTGCAAAATGTGGCTGCCGGAATGCATATAGGGCAAAACCAGCCGGGTCATGGCAACCAAAGCCTTGCAATTTAAGTCGATCATCCGCAGCTCGTCGGCAAGGGGGATCTTTTCAAAGCGGCCGAATTTGCCGAAGCCGGAGGCATTGACCAGCAGCTTTACATCCGGCTGCTCCTTTTCTAAAAGGGCCGAAAGGATGTCAAAGCTTTCTGCATCGCAAAGATCCAGCGGGATGGGGCGCACAGCTACGGGGCAGATTGCCTGTAGTTCTTTCAGCTGCTGCTCTCTTCTTGCGATGACCCAAACTTCGTCTACGGTAACATACCGGGAAAACTGTCTAACAAATTCTTTGCCCATTCCGGAGCTTGCACCGGTGATAATGGCGATCTTCATAGGTTTTCTCCTTCCAAAAGGGTTTTGGCCTTTTCCAAAAGGGCCTGTTTTTCGTTGGGCAGCTGATCTTCCAGGATAAGCTGCAAAAGTTCATTTAAGCAATGACCCAGCTTTGGACCGGGGGCAAAGCCTAATGCCATCAGATCCTGACCGTCTACCGCTAAATCCTTGATATGCAGGCAGGAACATTCTGCTACCACTTCGTCCAAAACTGCGCTGACTTCGTCAAGGTCTGCGTTTGCCGGGTCGTTTTCCACACCCTTGCCGCCGTGATCTGCCTTTTGCAGAGCGATCATACAGCGCAGAGTCTGCTCACCGTATTTGCTCAATCGGCGCTTGAGAAGCGCTTTATCTGTATTCAGCAGGAGCATATGGTTTTCAACGAAGAAGCACACTTGCTCCCGCAGCGCGGTGGGGGCTTTCAGCCGACGCAGCACCTGATCGGCAATGATAGCGCTATGCTGAGCGTGTTCGTAGAAATGGCCACGGCCGGTTTCATCCTGGGTGAAAACTTCAGGCTTGCCGGTGTCGTGGAGCAGCGCTGCCCAGCGCAAGGGCAGTTCCTTCGGTACATTGTTTACCACATGGGCGGTGTGCAAATACACATCATAAGCGTGGTGGGGAGAGCGTTGGTCAAAGCCGATCATTGGCTTTAGCTCCGGGATGACCCGGGCCAAAATGGGGGCATAAATGCACAGATCGTCTGCATTTGCCAGCAACAAAATTTTGCACAGCTCGTCAAAAATCCGTTCGGCAGCCAAAACATTGATTTTTCCCGATAGCCGGTACATAGCTTTCAGGGTGTTCTTTTCCACATTCAGGCGGAAGCGGAGGGCAAACCGCACGCCCCGTAAGATCCGCAGCGCGTCTTCTGTGAAGCGCTTTTCCGGGTCGCCTACAGCCTGCAGTGTGTTTTCAGCCAAATCCCGGATGCCGTCAAAGGGATCAACAAAGCCGGTTTCCGGGTTATAGGCAATGGCATTGACGGTAAAATCCCGGCGCTGCAGGTCTTCTTTCAGGTCGGTAACAAAGCTGACCCAATCCGGGTGGCGGCTGTCGGTATAGCCGCCTTCTGTGCGGAAGGTGGTGATCTCGATCACCTCACTGCCAATTACAACACCGATGGTGCCGTGCTTTTCACCGCTGCGTACTAATGTGTAGGCAGCGAAAATTTCGCAAAGTTCATTCGGCTTGGCATCGGTGCAAATATCATAATCGTGGGGCGGGATGCCTAACAGGTGATCCCGGACGCAGCCGCCTACCAGGTAACCCCGGTGGCCGGCCTTTTCCAGTTCCTTTAAGCAAAAATCGATGTTTTCCGGCAGCTCCATAGGCTTTAATTCCGGCATATTCAGCAAGCTGTCAAAGGAGCAAAGCACCCAGAAGGAAAGAAGCAGGCCGGGGATGCTGCGGCTGCACAGGCTGGTGAAAATGGCCATCAGGCCGGTAAAAAGCGTCCAACGGCGGCTTTCCTTTTCCAAGGCAAGGCTGCCGTAGCGGTAGCTATAGAGCATCAGGAAAATGGCAGACAAAACAGGGAAGGCAAATTCAAAAAGCTGGGTCTTCCTTGACCAAAGGGTGTGCTGGGAAATGGGGTAGAGCATAAAGGACAGGATAACCAAAATATAGAAAACAAAGGGCGCTTTCTTGCCTGTAAAACGGCAGTAGCCGATGACAAGAAAACTGACAGCTGCAAGGCCGCTAAGTACCATAGCCAGGGTAGAGATGGGGTTCTTTTCCCAAAAGCCGGTAAAAAGGATCATTGCCAGAGCAGCTGCTGCGGCAAGGCAGCCAAAGGCTTCTATAAAGGAGGTCTTCTTTTGGATGAAGCAGCTCTTTTTTGGCTGCAGGAAAGTGACCGTCAGGCATAAAGCGGCAACCAAAATACCCAGGATGTACAGCAAAGTGGCGGAAATATGGCCTGCCGGCAGAAGCTGCCGGCTATCCGTTTGGGTAAAGAGCCACATATTCAGGAAAGCGCCTGCCATACCTGCGGTAAAAGCACCCATGGCAAGGAGCATAGGTTTATTGGTTGGTTTCATAAGGCGACCTCCCGGTCAAAAGATTAACAGTAATGCCGTGATCACCGGCTGATGGAGCAGATAAACAAAAAGGGTATGCCTGCCGGTAAAGGTAAGGGCGGTGATCAGGGGATTATGGGTATTTACATTGGGAAAGCGGGTGGTTTTGCGTTTGTATACATATTTTCCAAGGCCGCTGCCCATAAGAAAGTAGCCTGAATTGGGCAGCAGAGGAAAGTAATCGGAAGATGCAAAGCTTTTGGGCGGAAAGCCAAAGGGCATCGTCCACCAGGAGCCGGTAGCAGTACTTAGAAGGCCTGCGGCTGCCAAAACAGCCCCAAGGCTCAAAAGCAGCCAGCCGGGCAGCCTTTTGCCGATGGGCCACAAAAGCATACAAATACCTAAACAGTGCAAGATGCCAAAATAGATGATAATACTTTTGGGGGCAAGATTTAGCCGGTATAAAAGCCAGGTGGCAAAAGAGCAAATAAGACCACCGGCAAATACCGTAAGACCCCGACGGATCGGGTGGCTGCCCAAATTGGCACAGATGCCGGAAAGCAGCAGGAACAGCACCGCGCCCCAATCCAGGAAAAACCGGAATAGCCGGGAGTTTTGCAAGGCGGGGATATGGTAGGCGCTGTTTAAGTCGTATAAAAGATGGACGATCACCATACCCAGAATACAAATACCCCGAAAGGCATCCAGCTCCCAAATGCGGTTTTTCATAGGCTCTGCTCCAATGCCCGGTAATCGGTCTTACCCATGGAGGTTTTGGGCAGGGCGGAAAGAAAGGTGATCTGCCTGGGAATGGCATAGGCGGCAATGTGCCGGGAGCAATGGTCTAAAATTGCTTGCCGGGTATTTTCATCCGGTAAAATGCCGTTTTTCAGCACGATAAAGGCTTTGGGGATTTGCCCCCGCTTGGCATCCGGAATACCTACCACGCAGGCTTCCTGCACGCCCTCAAAGGCTGCAAGGGCCTCTTCCAGCTGACAGGGGTAAATGTTATAGCCGCTGCAAACGATCATCCGTCCCAGCCGCTGGTGAAAGTAGACAAAGCCTTCTTCATCCATATGGCCAAGGTCACCGGTGTGCAGCCAAAGCCTGCCATCAGGATGCTGCTGCAAGGCCTTTTTGGTTTCCTCCGGGTCATTCAGGTAGCCAAGCATCACCGTTGGGCCGCTGATGCAGATTTCCCCCTCGTTTCCCGGCTCTGCCATTTCCTGGGTATCGGGCTTAAAAATGCCGTAAAGGGTATCGGGGAAGGGGATGCCGGCGGAATTTTCCCGGCATTCGTGCCGTGGGGTCAGGCAGGTGGCGCTGACACATTCGCTCAGGCCGTAGCCTTGCCGCAGCTGCTCGGTGCAGTTGTGTTCTTTCAGGAATGCGTCAAACCGCTTTTTCAGATCCGGCGGCAAAGTATCTCCACCGCAGTATAGCCCCATTAAAAAGCTTAAATCTGTATGGTTTAAGCCGGGCAGCTCCATAAGAGCCTCAAAAAGGGCGGGTACACCGGGGATCATATTGGGCTTTTCCTTTTTGAGGATGTGAAGAAATTGTTTTTTATCAAACCGGGGCATCAGGATGCAGCTTGCACCAACGCACAGGGGCGCGTGGATGCCGATGCCTAAACCAAAGCCGTGGAAAATGGGCAGCAGCGCCAGCATCTTCTTTCCGGAAAGCTCCCCAAAGCCGCATACCGCAGCGGTCTGCAGCGCCAGGGCATTAAAATTGCTGTTAGAAAGCACCACGCCTTTGGTTTTGCCCGTTGTGCCGCCGGAATATAAAATGGCGGCGGGATCTTGCCCACGGCCGGTATCGGCAAGCAGGGGCTTACCCCGGCCCAGCTTCAGCACATCTTCCCAGGGAATGTGGCCGCAGAGGGGAAGCTTGGGCGCTTTTTGGGTAAAGGGCAATAAAAGCCTCTTGCCTTTGGGCAGCGCCGGACGCAGACAGGCAGACATTACCGTACAGGGAAAGGTAAGCCGCTGGGTGGCTTCAAAAACTTTATCGAAAAACCGGTCTAAAGTCAGTACCATTTTGCTTTGGGAGGTTTGCAGGTAAAATCGTAGCTCCTCCGGGGCGCAAAGAGGGTGGGCCATATTGGCAACCGCCCCGATGCGGTTTAAGCCATAAAAGCATTCCATAGCCTGGGGCATATTGGGCATACAGATGGTTACCCGGTCGCCCTTTGTGATGCCTAGCGCCGAAAGACCCCGGGCGGCCAGCTCTGCGCGTTCCAAAAACTTTTTGTAGGAGGTTTTCCTGCCGTAAAAAGTATGGGCGCAGGCTTTTGGGGCAGCTTGTCCGGCTTTTTTTACCTGTTGGAACATAGAGCTGTCGGGGTAAGAAATGGCCGGGGGAATATCCTCGTAATGGGCAAGCCAGGGTGCAGAAAAGTACATAATCGCAGAACCTCTCATCAGTTTAAGGCATTTATGTACTTTATTGTACTCAATTATAGCAAGAAATTACCGTAAAATCCACCCCTTATGAAAAAATACCCCTTGTTTCTTTCTAAGTTTAGCGGTATAATAACGTGAGTTTATTTGTTCACCCGGAGGTTATATGCTGATAGGAACAGTTGTCACCCTTTCGGCCCTTGTGGGTACGGCGCTTTGTTTGTATTTTTGCGCGCTGTACGGCTTAGGCTTTTTGTGGGTGCTTCCGGTGGGTTTTGCCGCTGCCTTCCTTGCTTTGGCGCTCGTAGTATTTTTGGTGCTTTGGGTATCTTGCTTGTTGGTGGACTTGAAAAAACCCCAGGAAAAGGAAAGTAAATATTACCGCTTTTTGGTGCGTGTGATGATGCCTGCGGCGCTCAGTATCCTGCAAATAAGGATGCATACGAAGGGCTTGGAGAAGCTTCCGAAAAAGGGCAGATTTCTGCTGGTGTGCAACCACCTGTGTAATGCAGATCCTTTGATTCTGCTGCGGTATTTCCCCAAAAGCCAGCTGGCATTCATCTCCAAGCGGGAAAACAGCAGTATGTTTTTGGTAGGCAAGCTGATGCACAAGATTATGTGCCAGCCGGTGAACCGGGAAAATGACCGGGAGGCGCTGAAAACCATCTTAAAATGCGTAGAGCTGCTTGACAAGGATATGCACAGCATCGGTGTGTTCCCGGAAGGCTATATCCGGGGGGATAACCTGATGCATCCCTTCCGCCACGGTGTTTTCAAGATCGCCCAGAAGACCGGTGTTCCCATCGTGGTGTGTACCCTGCGGGATACCCAGGATGTGTTTAAAAATGCGGTGCGGCTGAAGCGTACGGATGTAGAGCTGCATTTGGTGGATGTGATTACCCCGGAGCAGTATGCCGGTATGCGCTCAACCCAGATCGGCAATATGGTATATGAAATGATGGCGGCTGATTTAGGACCGGAACGGGTCTGGCAGCCGGACAATTAGGAGGATAAAGAAATGAAAAACAGCGAAAAGACATTGGAAATGATTGTAAATCTCTGCAAGAACAGAGGTTTCGTGTATGCAGGCTCTGAAATCTACGGTGGCCTGGCCAACTCCTGGGACTACGGCCCTCTGGGTGTGGAATTTAAGAACAATGTGAAAAAGGCCTGGATCAAGAAGTTTGTTCAGGAATCTGACTATAATGTAGGCCTGGATGCTGCCATTATTATGAACCCCACTACTTGGGTCACCACCGGCCACGTTGGCTCTTTCTCCGACCCTCTGGTGGATTGCAAGGGCTGCGGCTCCCGTCAGCGGGCTGACCAGCTGATTTCTGCATCCGAGTCCGGCAAGCTGGTGAATGTGGACGCTATGGACACCAAGCAGATGAACGCTTTTATCGAGGAGCACGAGGATGTGGTCTGCCCCAACTGCGGCAAGCATCACTTCACTTCCATCCGGAATTTTAACCTGATGTTCCAGACCAAGATCGGTGTTACCGAGGACTCTTCTTCTATCGCATATCTGCGCCCCGAAACTGCGCAGGGCATTTTCGTTAACTTTGACAATATCCAGCGTACCACCCGTAAGAAGCTGCCCTTCGGTGTTTGCCAGGTGGGTAAGGCTTTCCGTAATGAGATCACCCCGGGTAACTTTACGTTCCGCACCAGAGAATTTGAGCAGATGGAGTGCGAATTCTTCTGCCAGCCCGGTACTGACCTGGAGTGGTTTGCTTACTGGAAGGACTTCTGTAAGAACTGGCTGATCAGCCTGGGCATTAAGGAAGACAGCCTGCGCCTGCGTGACCACGATCCTGCTGAGCTGGCCTTCTATTCCCGCGCTACCACCGATATTGAGTATCAGTTCCCCTTCGGCAACGGCTGGGGCGAGCTGTGGGGCATTGCTGACCGTACCGATTATGACCTGGGCCGCCATCAGGAGGCTTCCGGCAAAAAGCTGACCTACTTCGATCAGGAGCGGAACGAGCACTACATTCCCTATGTTATCGAGCCCAGCCTTGGCTGCGACCGTGTGGCTCTGGCCTTCCTGTGCGAAGCTTATGACGAGGAAGTTGTGGGTCAGGATAAGAACGGTAAGGACGATGTTCGTACCGTGCTGCGTCTGCACCCGGCACTGGCTCCCTTCAAGGCAGCCATCCTGCCGCTGAGTAAGAAGCTCAGCCCCAAGGCAGAGGAGATCTACAGAGAGCTGCGTAAGGACTTTATGGTGGACTTTGACGATGCCGGCTCTATCGGCAAGCGTTACCGTCGTGAAGACGAGATCGGCACACCGCTTTGCATCACTGTGGACTTCCAGACCGTGGGCGACGAGAACACTCCCGCGGATGACTGCGTCACCATCCGTCACAGAGATACCATGGAGCAGGTGCGTGTTCCTGTTGCTGAGCTGAAGAGCTACATTGCTGAATATTGCAAGTTCTGATTTTCAAGGCCCGGGCGGTAACGCCCGGGCCTTAAATTGTGCCTAAAAAAGTTTTCATCCACAATATGCTGGTAGCTACCAAAAAAGCGACGAAAAATTCTAAAAAAGCTTTTTCTTTGCGTTCTTGCGCGGGGAATAAAGCTATGATATAATGTTTTCACTTTTGTAGCCTGCCCGATATAATTCAAACCCGTTTTTGAGACGTCCAGCCACATTGATGCTTCGTTGTTGCTTTTTGAAGGGCACAAAGCCCATCGGCAAAGCTCCGCCTTGCCTCAAAGCGGCTGGGCGGCTCAAAAATTTTGACTCAAGCGGGATGGATGGTCGGTTCAGGCAATCTTATATGAAGCAGGTGGGCAAACGCCCATCAATGAATAGAAGGCAGCCTGGACCGATCAGGCGCCCGCTTGAGCGGGCTTGAATTATATCGGTCAGGCTAAAGGAGGGAAACGCCGTGAACAGCGCCCAATGTAACATAGAGCAAAAAGATGTACATAAGCTGCTTTCCGCTGCCAGCGGTGACGCGGCGCTTCTTTATTTATACCTGCAAAGCGGCAATGATATTGCTCAGGCAGAGCAGCTGCTGCGTATGAGTCAAAGCCGGGTGCAGTGCGCCGGCGCAACACTGCGGCAGTTGGGTTTGTGGCAGGAAGAAAAGCTGCCCCATTTGGTGGTGGGTGAGCGTCCCCAGTATACAGAAAAGGATGTTACCACCGCGAAAATGCAGGATATGTCCTTCCGCTCTTTGTGCGATGAGATAGAGCGGCAGGTGGGCAGGACTATGACCACGGAGGAACTGAAGATCCTTTTAGGCTTTGTCCGGTATTTGGGGCTTTCCACCGATGTGATCTTTATGCTGATTTGCTACTGCCGGGATAGAGCAAGGCAAAAGGGCAGCCTGCGCAATCCTTCTTTGCGCTCCATTGAAAAGGAAGCCTATGCCTGGGCAGAACAGGGCATCGATACTTTGGAGGAGGCGGCAGCCTACATTCAAAATCAGAATGTCCGCCGCAGCCGGATCGGTAAGCTGATGCAGCTTCTGCAGATCCGGGGCAGAACCCTTACCCAGGCAGAGGAGCGGTATGCCCAGCAGTGGCTGGATATGGGCTTTGCTGACGATGCATTTGCCCTGGCCTATGAAAAGACCTGCCTGAATACCGGCAGTATGAACTGGGCTTATATGAACAAGATCCTCATCCGCTGGCATCAGGCCGGCATTACCACCGCCCAGCAGGCAAAGACAAATGATAAAAAGCCTGTGCCTAAGGGCGCATCCGGGCAGATGGGTCAGGCAGAGCTTGACGCAATTCAGCGGATTCTTAAGGAGAAATAACTATGGCTTATAGTGCTAAAGTGATGGCTCGGGCCCGGCAGCGGCTGGAGCAGGAAAATGAGAATAAAAAGCAGGCATATTATGCCCGGCTGGAGCAGGTGTATCAGGCGCTTCCCCGGGTGCGGCAGATCGATGCCCAGCTGCACCGAAATATGAGCCGTGCAGTTCAGGCTGCGTTCGGTGAGAATGCAGACCCGGTAGGCGCGTTGGGTGTTTGCCGTGAGGAAAACTTAAAGCTGCAAAAAGAACGGGAAGCTTTGGTTACGCAGGCTTTTGGCGGGGAGTACTTAAAAGAGCCCCTTTGCGTAAGCTGTGACGGTCAGGGCTATGTTGGCACGACGATGTGCCATTGTTTGCAGGATATTTGCCGCCGGGAGCAGATGAACGAGATCGCTTCTTTAGGCTGCGGCAGCGGTAAATTTGACCATTTCCGGCTGGATTACTATTCGGAAGTGATCGACCGTCAGTACGGTGCAAGTCCCCGTTTCATTATGGAGCAGAATTTGAAGCTCAGCCGCAGATTTGCAGAAAAGTTCAGCGGCGGCAATCTGCTCTTAACCGGCGGCACAGGCTTGGGTAAGACCTTCCTTTCTGCCTGTATTGCTACCGAAGTGGCTATGCAGGGCTTCTCCGTTGCCTATGAAAGCGCAGGCAGCCTGTTTATGAAGCTGGAGAAGGATCGCTTTAATCCCGATGAGCAAACTGCCCGTCAGGTGCAGGAGTTAAGAGAGTGTGATCTGCTGATCATTGATGATCTGGGTACAGAGCTGCCCGGCAGCTTTGTCACCGCAGCGCTGTACAGCCTTGTCAATGACCGGCTTTTGCAAAATAAGAGTATGGTGATCTCCACCAACCTGACCACAGAAGAGATCTCCCAGCGGTATAATCCTCAAATCGCATCCAGAGTGCAGGGCGCATTCCAGATGCTGCCTTTCGTGGGTGATGATATCCGCGTTTTGAAAAGCCGGGGGATGGTAAAATGAAGGTAGGAATTTTGTTTGACCTGGACGGTACGCTGCTGGATACTTTGCAGGACTTAACTTCCAGCGTCAACTATGCCCTTTCCCAGTACGGCTTGCCTGGTAGAACCTGTGAGCAGGTTCGTCAGGCCATCGGCAGCGGCGCAAGATTGCTGATCGCCCGTTCTCTGCCGGAAAATTCTTCTGAAAGCTTCATAGATGAGGTTTTGGCTACCTATCAGGCCCATTATAAGGCCAATAGTCAGGTGGCAACTGCCCCTTATCCCGGGGTTTTGGATGCCCTGGAGGAGCTGAAAAAGCAGTTTCCCATCGGTATCGTGTCCAATAAGCCGGATGCGCCTACGAAGGCACTGTGCGCTGATTTTTTCCCCGGCATTTATGCCCGGGGCGAAAGCACCGATTGCACCCGGAAGCCTGCCCCCGATATGCTACTTAAGACTATGGAGCTGCTGGGCGTAGATCGCTGCATTTATGTAGGTGACAGCGATGTGGATGTGATCACCGCGAAAAATACCGGAGTTCCTTGCCTGAGCGTGCTGTGGGGCTTCCGGGATGAAGCTGAAATTCGCCAAAATGGCGGCGAATACTTCTGCCACGACCCCAAGGAACTGGCACAAACTTTGAAACAAATGGTGAAAGAGATTTATGGCCAATGAATTTTATGCCCTGATGGGCAGAATGCGCTATATTACCCGCTGGGGCTTGATGCGCAATACCTTTTCTGAAAATATTCAGGAACATAGCTATCAGGTGGCGGTGCTTGCCCACGCCCTGGCGCTGATCCGCCGGGATATTTTGGAATTGCCCGGCCCTGACCCGGATAAGTGCGCTGTGGCTGCGCTGTTCCACGATACTTCTGAGATCCTCACCGGTGATATGCCCACTCCTATTAAGTACTATAATGCGGATATCAAAGCCGCTTATAAGCAGGTGGAGCATATTGCAGGCAACCATCTTTTGGATATGCTGCCGGAGCAGCTGCGGAAAAGCTATGCTCCCTTGGTGCTGGAAGAGGAGTCCCAGGAGCTGCCCATTGTAAAAGCAGCAGATAAGCTCTCTGCCCATATCAAGTGCGTGGAAGAGAAGAAAATGGGCAATACAGAGTTCGATTCTGCCACAGAACAGACATTAGATGCCTTGAAAGCAATGAATATGCCGGAGCTTACCTGGTTTGTAGAGCATTGTTTGCCTGCATTTAGCTTAACTTTGGATCAGCTTTGACAAAACCTGCCTTGACGATAAGGTAAAAGTGTGTTATGATTGTCACCGCAACATGTTATTGTGTTGCGGTGAACATAATTAAATTCGCCGGTATGGCCGCGTAGCGCCCCGCTGCCGGGGGCAGATGCAGGGGCGCTAACGCGTTGTGCAGCGGTCGGTGTGCAACGCAGCCGGTTTATCGGCAAGGCGCACACCCGGCACCGCAAACCGGGGGAATAGGTAGACACTGTAAGCTGTCCCTTGGTTCCCGTTAGATAGATTATAAAACAATACAAATTCGCCGGTATGGTGGAATAGGTAGACACAAGGGACTTAAAATCCCTCGCCGTAAAAAGCGTACCGGTTCGAGTCCGGTTACCGGCACCAAAAAAGCAGATACCCAATCGGGTATCTGCTTTTTTGCTATGCCGGTCGGTCTCGAACAGGATAGCGGCACCATAAAGCTGACCGTCGATGATGCACTCGTATTATTGGAGGTAGTTGCTTTTATTATGTTAATGCTGTATTATGGAAGTGATGGGAATTTAAGGTCAAATCGATATTTGGAAAGGAGATGCTCAAAAGATGAAAAAACAGTTGGTTGCGCTATGGTTGATTGTTGTTTTAGCATGCATTTTGGCTTTGTCGGGATGCTCAGAAAATAAAGTGGAAACAGATGATGAGCCGACAACACATTATGGTGAACGCAAAGGTGTTGAACAATTTGGTCAGATTCCGGATGCATTCCAAAAAGTCATTGAGAATAATCTCTTTAGAGATATCACCGCATTTGATGGAAGATTGCTTGTGACAGAGATTCTATCTGAGGATGCGAAGAATAGATCCGTCACGCAGAAGGTTCGGATGATGGATGTGTACGGAAACGATCTTGCTGAGTATATATGCCGTTCGGATGATGCATATCATATCAACACACTCACAGCAACAGATGACGGAGGATTTTTGTTTACTCTTGGTTTTTCGGACTATGCTTATGATATAAATACAAGGGCAAGTGATAAGGGGTTTGCTTCTCATGTGATAAAATGTGATAAAGACGGAAAGCTTCAGTTTGACACATCATTTGATGGAGTTGAAGGGTATGCGTTGCGGTTTTGTTTTGAAAAAAACGGACATTTTTATTTATTTGGAGATAGCCAGACCCCCGAAACGAAAAAGCGAGGTATATATTCTCCAACAGACATTTATATGGTTATCCTGGATAAAAACGGAAACATATTGAAGACCAAATGCATTGCCGGTTCAGATTACGATAGTTTGAATGTGGCAGAAATATCCGGTGATTGTTTTGTTCTGTCAATCAGCGCTCAGTCAGACGACGGAGATTTTGCCGGTTCAAATTCAAATGGATATCCTACCGATTGGGTCTTTACGGTGAACGATAATCTTGAGATAATTGAGAAGAAACAGGAATCAGGCAGAGATTATTTTGATTATCGGCTCGGAGAAAAGGATGGTGTTGCAGTATATAAGAGCAGTTCTTTTCTAAACGGGTTTGACGCAGGATATCCGGAAGCTTTTGTCGATTACGGTGATTTTTACCTAATTGTTTCTGAGAATAATACGGGGAAGTACGAAAATACACCGTCTGCGATCAGCTCTATCTGGTATTATACTGAAACTGTTTATTCGGCTTATAATTATAATGGCGAATTGATTTTCCGGGCATCTGTAGATTCATCACCCGACTTCGATGCGTGGGTAGCAAAATTATATACTTAAAATTATACTGGACCTTAATTTGGCCGTTTAACAAATGCAATATAGTATAAACCAAGCAAAACCCTTAATTGGGAGTCCCTGGCTTAAATAGAAAACTGAGAGGAAAAACGAGTGGATCTTGGTATTGTTATAACCACTGCCGTTAATGCGGTAGTTCCCATTATTTTACTGATCTTTCTGGGCTATGCGCTGCGGCGCACAGGCTTTCTGAACGAAAACTTTACAAAAACGGGAAACAGCCTGGTGTTTAACCTGTGCCTGCCGGCTATGCTGTTTGTCAATGTGTATAACATTGAGAATCTCAATGTGATCCGTTGGGATGTTGTGGCCTATTGTATAGGTGTGATCGGCATTCTTTTCCTGGTGGGTCTGATTACCGCCCTGACCATCACAGCCGTACCGGAGCGCCGGGGTGTGATTTTGCAGTGCGCTTTCCGCAGCAATTTTGCAATTATCGGCTTGCCGTTGGCAGCGTCCTTGGGCGGCAGCGGCGCGGAGGCTATGGCAGCGGTGATCTCTGCTTTCAGCATTCCTGTGTTTAATATCCTGGCGGTGATTTCCCTTTCTGTTTTTGTAGCCAAGCCTGACGGAGGCAAGACGGACATTAAAAAGATCCTGTTAAACATTGCCAAAAATCCCTTGATCCTGGGTGTGGCGGCAGGCCTTTTGTGCCTGTGTATCCGCTGGGCACAGGCGGCATATTGTGGGCAGGTCGTGTTCTCACTAAAAAACCAGCTGCAGTTTTTATACACTGCCTTAAACAATTTAAAAGCTGTGGCATCGCCTTTGGCGCTGATTGTGCTGGGCGCGCAGTTTGAATTTGCCGCAGTGAAGGGGCTGTGGAAGGAGATCACTGTGGCCACGGCCGTGCGAATCGTAGGCGCGCCGGCGCTGGGCATCGGTCTTGCAGCGCTGCTTAACTACTTTGTACCCAGCCTTGGCTGGGGAGCGAATGAATACCCGGCCCTTGTGGCGCTGTTTGGCTCACCGGTTGCGGTGTCCAGCGCGGTAATGGCCAAAGCTATGGATAACGACGGGCAGCTGGCCACGCAGCTGGTGGTGTGGACCAGCATCGGCTCTATGGTTACCATTTTTCTGACGGTTTGCCTGCTGATGCTTACAGGCCTATTAGCGGTATGAGATCACATTGGTGCCTACCGGACGAAAAGAATGCGGAATATGTATTTCTGTGTGTTGACTTTGCGGGGGGAATGTGGTAACATTTAGTCAGACATTTTTTGTGGAGGTTGTTACTATGGAACACATCAAGACTATCGAGACCCGTAATCTGTGCCAGAGCGCTAAGAATGGCGGCTGCGGCGAATGCCAGACTTCCTGCCAGTCTGCCTGCAAGACCAGCTGCGGCATCGCAAATCAGAAGTGCGAGAGCACCAAGGAAAGCAAGTAATTGCACATAGCGAAATGCCGCCGATTACGGCGTCATTTTTTCTGATATGATCCATAAGGAGAAAAGTTATGATACATCAGTATAAGCTGGGCGGCTATAATATCGTTCTGGACGTCTGCTCCGGCTCGGTCCATGTGGTGGATGAAGTGGCATACGACATCATCGGGATGTTTGAAGAAAATGACCGGGAAACCATTATGGCGGCCTTGGAGCAAAAATATGCAGACCGCAGTGATATAAGCCGCCAGGATCTTGCGGAGTGCTTTGACCAGGTGGTGGCCCTGAAGGATGCTGGCAAGCTGTTTGCGCCGGATACCTTTCAGCCTATGGCGGGCAAGCTGAAGGAAAAGACCGCAGGAGTGGTAAAGGCGCTGTGCCTGCATGTAGCGCACACCTGCAACTTAAATTGTGCTTACTGTTTTGCCAGTCAGGGTAAATATCACGGCGATCGGGCAGTAATGAGCTTCGAGGTGGGCAAGCGGGCGCGGGATTTTCTGGTGGAAAATTCCGGCAGCCGCCACAACCTGGAGGTGGATTTCTTCGGTGGCGAGCCGCTGATGAATTTCCAGGTGGTAAAGGATCTGGTGGCCTATGCCCGGTCTATTGAAAAGCAGCATAATAAGAATTTCCGCTTCACGCTGACCACCAATGGCGTGCAGATTGACGATGATGTGATCGATTTTGCCAATCGGGAATGCAGCAATGTGGTGTTGAGCCTGGATGGCCGCAAGGAGATCCACGACCGGTATCGGGTGGATTATGCAGGCAAGGGCAGCTGGGAGCGGATCGTGCCTAAATTCCAAAAGCTGGTGGAGGCCAGAGGCGGTAAGGACTATTATATGCGGGGCACATTTACCCACGCGAATCCGGACTTCCTGAAGGATATCCAGCAGATGTTGGATCTGGGCTTTTATGAGCTGAGTATGGAGCCGGTGGTATGTGCGCCCGGTGACCCTTCGGAGCTGACCCAGGAGGATCTGCCCATTGTTTTGGAGCAATACGAAAAATTGGCAGAGCTGATGCTGCAGCGTCAAAAGGAAGGCAGACCGTTTACCTTCTATCATTATATGATCGACCTGACCGGCGGCCCTTGCATCTATAAGCGTATTTCCGGCTGCGGCAGCGGCACGGAATATATGGCGGTGACGCCCTGGGGCGACCTGTATCCCTGCCATCAATTCGTAGGCGAGGAGAAATTCAAGCTGGGTAATATTTACGATGGCGTGACCAATACCCAGATCCAGAGCGAATTTGCAGCCTGCAATGTTTATGCCCACCCGGAATGCCGGGATTGCTGGGCAAGGCTTTACTGCTCCGGCGGCTGCGCTGCCAATGCCTATCATTCCACCGGCTCTGTCACCGGTGTATATGAATATGGCTGCACGCTGTTCCGTAAGCGGATGGAATGCGCCATTATGGTAGCCATCGCAAAGGCCCTGGAAGCATAATTATGGAAACACCGATTTGTGATTTCGTAAGCCGCTATATAGAAAACGGCACTTTGCGTCTGCATATGCCGGGACATAAGGGTAAGACCTTCCTGGGCGCAGAACAGCTGGATATCACCGAAGTTGACGGCGCGGACAGCCTGTATGATGCAACAGGCATCATCCGGCAAAGCGAACAGAATGCAAGCGCCCTCTTTGGGGCAGATACCTTTTATTCTACCGAGGGCAGCTCTCATTGCATCCGCGCTATGCTCTACCTGACGGTGTTGTATGCCAAGCAGCAGGGGAAACGGCCTTTGATCGCTGCAGGCAGAAATGTACATAAGACCTTTCTGAGCGCTGCAGCTTTGCTGGACCTGGATGTTCAGTGGCTTTACCCCAAGGAGCCGGATTCCTACCTTTCCTGCAAGCTGAAGGCAGAGGAGGTGGAGGAAGCCCTGGTGAATATGGCGGAAAAGCCTACGGCGGTCTATCTTACCAGTCCGGATTATCTGGGTAATGTGGCCGATGTGGAAGCCATCGCACGGGTCTGCCACCGGCAGGGCTGCCTGCTTTTGGTGGATAATGCCCACGGAGCGTACCTGCGGTTTTTGCAGCCTTCCCGGCATCCGGTGGATCTGGGGGCGGATATGTGCTGCGATTCTGCCCATAAGACCCTGCCGGTGCTCACCGGCGGCGCGTATATCCACATTTGCAAGGCTGCGCCGCAATTGTTTACCCAGCAGGTGAAAAATGCCCTGGCGCTTTTTGGCTCTACCAGCCCGTCCTACCTGACCCTGCAATCCCTGGACGCAGCAAATGCCTACCTGGCAGCTGGCTATGCCGAAGAGCTTGCCGGGTTTATCCGGAAGCTGCAAAGGCTGAAAGATAAGCTGGCAGACAAGGGCTACCGGCTGCAAGGTGACGAACCTTTGAAGCTGACGATCCTGGCAAAGCCCTACGGTTATACCGGCAGGCAGCTTGCGGACATTCTGCTGGAGCAGGGTATGGTGTGCGAATTTTCTGACCCGGATTTTACGGTGATGATGCTCACCCCGGAAAATACCCAGCAGGATCTGGACCGGCTGGAGCAGGCGCTGCTTGCCATCGCGAAAAAGCCGGCCATTACACAAGCGCCCCCGGCATTTTACAGATGCACACCGGTGATGTCCATCCGGGAAGCGGCACTATCTGGCTGCCGGAGCGTGTCGGTACGGGAAAGCATCGGTTGTGTGCTGGCGGCTGAATCTGTGGGCTGCCCTCCGGCAGTGCCCATCGTGATCTGCGGAGAGCGGATCGATGAGGCGGCGGCAGAGCGCTTTGCCTACTATGGAATTCGTACCTGCACAGTGGTAAACTCCTGAAAATGAGAAAATGCCCCGGCTTACCTGTGAGCCGGGGCTTCATTTTGGCGAAAAAATGGGAAAAATGGAGAATTTTGGCTTGATTTCCCAGAGTTAAACACCTATAATAAAGAAAGTTTGTTTTGGCATGAAGTGTATGCCTATCTCATAGAAATAGAATGGTGAGTAAGATGCAATTAACAATGAAAAAATTTACAGTGCTACTGATGACCCTGTGTTTGCTGGTGGGTCTGTTAGCCGGCTGCACATCCGGTGCGCAGGAGATCCCCACAGAGGCGCCTACGCAAGCGCCCACCGAGATGCCCACGCAGGCGCCTACGGATGTGCCTACCGAGCCTCCCACGGAAGCGCCCACGGATGCCACTGAACCTCCTACGGAAGCGCCTGCAGAGGGCGGCAATGAAGACTTCGGCGGCACCGATTATGTGGGCGGTAACCTGGGTGATGCCGGCGCTTCCGGCGGTTCGGGCTATAGCTACCCCGGCTATGATTTTTCTTCCGGAGCAGTATCCAACCAGTGGTTTGATGACGTGCTGTTTATTGGCGATTCCCGTATTGAAGGCCAGCGGCTTTATGACCGGTTTTACAATGCTGACTATTTTTGCAAAGCCTCTTTGAATGCGGTCAATATCAGAAATGAGACCTCCTACGACGGCAGCACAAGGCTTAACACTTTGCTTTCCAATAACACCTACGGAAAGATATTTATTGGTTTTGGTATCAATGATGCCGGTTTCCCCTTAGAGACCTTTACCAACAAGTACCGCCAATTCGTTAACTATGTGCGTAGCATGCAGCCCAATGCCATTATTATTTTGCAGGCGGTGCTGCCGGTCAGCCTGAATTACTGCCGCTATGGCGAATTTTTCCGGCCTTATCATCTGGAAAAGATGAACCGGGTAATTGCCGGCTGCGCCAACGGTTATGATATTTTCTATGTAAATTGTAATCCGTATTTTGCCAATGCAGAGGGTTATTTGTATTCCAACATTACCAGCGATGGCTGCCATATGGATCCCTATTATTGCAGAGCCTGGACGAGTTGGCTCAAATATGCTATGGGCAGCAACGGCTTGGGCCTTGGCTGGATGATCGGCCCGGGTGCAACACCGCCCACCGATCCTCCCACGGAAGTACCTACGGAAGCACCCTCTGATGTTCCCACGGATGTGCCTACCGATGTACCTACGGATGTACCTACCGATGTACCTACGGATGTACCCACCGATGCACCTACCGATGCACCTACGGATGCGCCTACGGATGCACCCACCGATGCACCCACAGATGCACCTACGGATGCGCCTACCGATGCACCTACGGATGCGCCTACGGATGCACCCACAGAAGCTCCTACGGAAGCACCTACAGAAGCGCCTACAGAAGCTCCTACAGAAGCGTCTACGGATGCTGACGGTGAAGAATAATGAAAATGCGACCCGGTTTCTGATGAAACCGGGTCGTTTTTTATAGCTGAATGGTTTGGATGGGATTTACGGTGCAATCGGTGGCACAGCAGGTGCCTGATCGGTTATACCAATTGCCGCAAAGACGGAATATCTGTAAGCGTAACTGTTCCACGGGAAAGTTGAACCATCTCTTCATCCTGGAAATATTTGAGCATCCGGGTCACAACCTCCCGGGCCGTTCCCAAATGGGCGGCAATGGTTTCGTGGGTGATCTTTAATTCGTTGGTGTTTTCAAGCTGGCTTTCTTTCAGCAGGAAGTTTGCCAGCCGTTTATCAAAGCTTTTCCACATTACCTGCTCGATGAGCCATAAAATATCCGTCAGGTGGCTGGCCATCAGGTCGTTGACAAAGCCTGCCAGGGGGGCGCTTTTTTTCGATAAGGTCTTATAAAGCCGGGGCGGGATGACCCAAAATTCCGTATCTTTTTCTGCGCTGATCATCATATCGAATTGCACGCTGCTCATCATACAAGAGGCGGTAAACAGGCAGGTATCCCGGTCAAAAAGCCGGAACAAGGTGACCTCCTTGCCCTCGTCAGAGCAGATAAAGGTGCGCAGCTGACCGCTGCGGATCACCAGTAAGCCTAAGCAATCTGTGCCGTCGTGAACCAGCGTTCCTTTTGTAACCTTGCGAAGAACAGCTGCGTCCATAAGGGTTTGCTGATCTTCCGGCGCAAGCTTATGAAAAATAGAGAAGTATTCAGAAAATGACATAGGTACACCCCCATTTCTATTGTTAGCTTACCACGATTTGGCAGCACTGTCAAAGGATTATTCTTGCATTATGGCGGTAAAATGTTATAATAGTGCTATACTGAGAAAAAGGGTGATGGAAATGAACCCCAAGATTCGCATTGGCATTTACGGCTATGGCAATTTGGGTCGTGGCGCTGAACTGGCTGTGAGACAAAATCCGGATATGGAGCTTGCTGCTTTCTTTACAAGAAGAGAGCCGTCTGCATTAAAAACCTTAAGCCCCGCTGTGCCGGTTTGTAAGGCTGAAGATGCGCTTGCCTGGAAGGATAAGATCGATGTGATGATCCTGTGCGGCGGCAGCGCAAAAGACCTGCCTGCGCAGTCTCCGGAGCTTGCAAAGCATTTTCATATTGTGGATTCTTTTGATAATCACGGGAACATTCCCATTCACTTTGCCGCCTGTGATGCGGCGGCTATGGAAAGCAGCCATGTGGCGGTGATCTCTGCCGGATGGGATCCGGGTATGTTCAGCCTGCAGCGGCTGCTGGGGGGCTGCATCCTGCCGGAGGGCGCGGACTATACCTTCTGGGGCAGAGGTGTCAGCCAGGGCCATTCCGATGCCATCCGCCGCATTGAAGGCGTAGCAGATGCCCGGCAGTATACGGTTCCTGTGGAGGCTGCTTTGGAGCAGGTACGCAAGGGGGAAAACCCCCAGCTTACCACCCGGCAGAAGCATACAAGACAGTGCTTTGTGGTGGCAGAGCCCGGCGCGGATTTAGAGCGCATCCGTAAGGAGATCGTAACCATGCCCAATTACTTTGCCGATTATGATACCACCGTCTGCTTTATCACCCAGGAGGAGCTGGATCGGGAGCATAAGGGTCTGCCCCACGGCGGCACAGTATTCCGCACCGGCACTACCGGTGACGGCACTCGCCAGCGCATCGAATACAGCCTGGAATTGGGCTCTAACCCGGAATTTACCGCCAGCGTGCTCATAATGTGCGCCAGAGCCGCTTACAAAATGGCGCAAAAGGGTGAAAAGGGCGCAAAGACTATTTTTGACATTCCCCCTGCAATGTTCTCCCCCAAGTCGGCAGAAGAACTGCGAAAGACACTTTTATAAAAGAAAAGCACCGAATCGGCTGATTCGGTGCTTTTTTGTATGAAGATTATCTCTGGATTCTGCCGGAGCCGTCGCCGCCTGCCAGCTTTTCCACTTCTGCCAGGGTGACCATGTTGTAGTCGCCCTCGATGGAGTGCTTCAGAGCAGAGGCAGCCACTGCAAACTCAACAGCCTGCTGGGTGGTCTTGCCATTCATAAGGGAGTAGACCAGGCCGCCGCCGAAGCTGTCCCCGCCGCCTACACGGTCAATGATGTGCAGGTTGTACTTCTTGGAGAAGCAGTACTCGTTGCTGGCAACATCATAAAGCATAGCGGACCAGCCGTTGTCGAAAGCGCTGTGGCTTTCCCGCAGGGTGATGGCAACCTTTTCAAAGCCGAACTTATCGGCCAGCTGCTTGGCAACGCTCTTGTAGCCTTCGTGGTTCAGGCTGCCGGCATAGATGTCGGTAGCTTCTGCTTCGATGCCGAATACATCCTTGGCATCTTCCTCGTTGGAGATGCACACATCCACATACTGGCACAGGTCGGTCATAGCAGCACGAGCCTGGTCACGAGTCCACAGCTTGCCGCGGTAGTTGAGGTCGCAGGAGATCTTGATGCCACGCTTCTTGGCAGCGATACAAGCCTGACGGCAAGCCTCAACCATATTAGCGCCCAGAGCCGGAGTGATGCCGGTGAAGTGGAACCATTCAGCGCCCTCAAAAATGCTGTCCCAATCGAATTCTTCGGGCGAAGAGAGCTGGATCGCGGAGTTAGCGCGGTCATAGATGCAGACAGAGCCACGCTGAGAAGCACCCTTTTCGTTGAAGTAGATGCCTACACGGTCGCCACCGCGGACGATCTTGGAGGTGTCCACACCGTAGCGGCGCAGGCTGTTGACAGCGCTCTGGCCGATGGCGTGGGTGGGCAGCTTGGTGACATAGGCAACATCCATGCCGTAGTTGGCCAGGGAAACAGCCACGTTGGCTTCACCGCCGCCGAAGGTGAATTCTACATGATCGCACTGTACGAAACGCTCGTAGTTATAGGGCTGCAGACGGAGCATCAGCTCACCGAAAGTAATTACTTTTGCCATTTTTATGTTCCTCCTTAAAAGCTGAGGGGAGTCAAACCTCGACAGCCCCACAGCAGTTCTTTTGTTTGTATTTTTATTTATCTTCCTTGCCTTGCGTCAGCAAAGCTGCGTCATCTGCACAAAAATCCAAAGCAAAACTCCTTGCTGTGGGGTGCTATGCAGTTTTGACAGAGCAGTTTTTTGACAAGATAAGTAAAATTCCGAAGGGAATACCCGTTGGTATTGCCAAGGAATTTTCCGCAATATTGACGGAAAACAGCCTGTCAAAACCTATCGGGGTTCGATTCCCCTCAGCTTAACTGAAAGCAGCAGCGTGTGCCTCTAAGCACAGCTGGGTGATTTTCTCAAAGTTGCCGGCAGCGATGTCTGCCTTGGGGCAGACCCAGGAGCCGCCAACAGCGTGGATGAAGGGAGCGTCGATATACTCACGCAGGTTCTGAGCATTGACACCGCCGGTGGGCATAAACTTTACGCCTACGAAGGGAGCGGACAGGTTCTTCATTGCGTTCAGGCCACCGTACACATTGGCGGGGAAGAACTTAACTACCTTAAGACCCATATTCACAGCAGCGGTGATCTCGGTGGGGGTGACGCAGCCGGGGGTAACGGCAATGCCGTTTTCGATGCACCAGGAGACCACCTGAGCATCAAAGCCGGGGGAGACGATGAACTTAGCGCCCTTGGAAACTGCCAGCTTGCACTGCTCCAAATTCAGAATTGTGCCGGCGCCTACCAGCATATCGGGGCAATTCTTGGAAACTGCTTCGATGGCATCGGGGGCAGCAGCGGTACGGAAGGTGATTTCCATAACATCAATCTTGCCGGCCACCATAGCGTTAGCGGTGGGAACAGCGTCCTTGGCATCGTCGATAACCACAACGGGGACAACACCGGCTCTTGCCAGCCTTTCTAAAACTTCCATAATAAACTCCTGATTACACGCCAGAATAGGCGGCGAAGCCACAGTCGATGGGCAGAACCACACCGGTGATGGCGGAAGCGGAACGATCGTCACACAGGAACAGTGTTGCGCCCAGCAGCTCATCGGCATCTACAAAGCGGCCGGTGGGCGTGCCGTTCAGGATCTTGGCAGAACGGGCAGTGGGAGTGCCGTCCTCATTGAACAGCAGAGCCTTGTTCTGGGCAGAAACCAGGAAGCCGGGGGCAATGGCATTGCAGCGGATGCCGGTGCCGGCAAAGTGGGTAGCCAGCCACTGGGTGAAGTTGGAGATACCGGCCTTGGCTGCGGAGTAAGCGGGGATCTTGGTCAGGGGAGTATAAGCGTTCATGGAGGAGATGTTCAGGATCGCGCCTGCCTTCTTTTCCACCATATCCTTGGCAAAAGCCTGGGTGGGCAGCAGAGTACCCTGGAAATTCAGCTTGAACACGAAGTCCACACCGTTAGCCTCCAGATCGAAGAAGGACTTGCCGCCCTCCTTAGCCTCGTGCTGATACTCGTTGTCGGTGGTTGCACGGGGGTTGTTGCCGCCGGCGCCGTTTACCAGAATATCACAAGGACCCAGATCCTTCAGGACAGCCTGATGCACTTCTTCCAGAGCCTCAGGATCTAATACGTTTGCCTTGTAGCCTTCGCAGATGAAGCCTTCGGCCTTCAGTTCGTCGGCCAGCTTCTTAACGGCTTCTTCGTTCAGGTCCAGAGCAGCAACTTTGGCGCCGCACTGGGCAAAGGCGCGAGCCATAGCGCCGCAGATCAGGCCGCCGGCACCGGTGACCACACATACCTTACCGGAATAATCAATGTTCAGGGGCAAATTCAGCATTTTATTTTCCTCCAATTATTAGTTCTTACCAGCCAGGCGGTCCAGCATATCCCAGACACCCAGCATATACATAATACCCAAAGCCCGGTCATATAAGCCGTAACCGGGGCGGACAGAGCCAGGACCTTCGCCCCACAGATGGCGGCCGTGGTCCGGACGGATGTAGCCTTCAAAGCCACCTTCGTGGTAAGCCTTCAGGATCTCCAGGATGCCGGTATCACCGTCGCAATCCCGGTGGCTGGCTTCGGAGAAGTCACCGTTTTCAAAGTGCTTAACATTGCGGATGTGGGCAAAGGCGATCCGGTCGCAGTGCTTACGGATGACATTGGCAACATTGTTGTTGGGATCGGCGCTCAGAGAGCCAGAGCACAGAGTCAGGCAGTTGTAGGGATCATCCACCATCTTCAGGAAGCGGTCGATGTTTTCTTCGTTGATGAGCAGACGGGGCAGGCCGAAGATATCCCAGGGGGGATCGTCCATGTGGATGGCCATTTTGATATCGCACTCCCGACAGGTGGGCATCAGAGCCTCCAGGAAGTACTTAAGGTTTGCCCACAGCTTTTCGTGGTCCACATCCTTGTAGGCCTTGAACAGCTCGTCCAGCTTAGCCATACGCTCAGGCTCCCAGCCGGGGAAGGACATATTGTACTTCTCAGTGAAGTCCAGGATGTACTTAGCCATAGCGTTATAATCGTCCTGGATCATATTCTTTTCGTAGAACAGGGCAGTAGAGCCGTCGCCTACGGGGTGGAACAGGTTACTGCGAGTCCAGTCGAAGATGGGCATAAAGTTGTAGCAGATCACCTTTACGCCGTATTTGCTCAGGTTGCGGATGGTGGTCTTGTAATTTTCGATGTACTGATCTCTGGTGGGCAGACCGATCTTAATATCGTCGTGGACATTGCCGGACTCAGCCACATCGATGTTAAAACCGTATTCGTCGCACTGCCGCTTGACTTCAGCGATCTCTTCTTCTTCCCAAATCTCACCGGGCATCTTGTGGTGCAGCGCCCAAACGATGCTGGTTACACCGGGGATCTGCTTGATGTGAGAAAGGGTGATGTTGTCATTGCCTTCGCCGTACCAGCGAAAACCCATTTGCATTGGCATAATTGTGTCCTCCCTTATAAGTTGAAATAACGCTTGGCGTTAAAATAACAGATGTCTTCCACAAGGCTTCCCAGGAACGCTTCGTCATTGGGATATTCGCCATTTTCTACCCAGGAGCCAATGAGGTTACAAAGTATACGGCGGAAATATTCGTGACGGGCGTAGCTCAAGAAGCTGCGGGAATCGGTGAGCATACCGACGAAGTTACCCAGGATGCTCAGGTTTGCAAGGCTGGTCATCTGATTGATCATACCAACCTTATTGTCGTTAAACCACCAGGCAGAGCCGTGCTGGATCTTGCCGGGTACGGTTGTTCCCTGATATGCGCCCAGCAGCGTATCCAGCCAGGCATCGTCAGCAGGATTCAGGCTGTATACAATGGTCTTGGGCAGCTGATCGTCCTTTTGCAGAGCATCCATCAGCTTGTGGAGCGCTGCGCTGCTGTCGGTAACGGCAATGCAGTCAAAGCCTACATCTGCGCCTAACTTGTTAAACATAGCGGTGTTGGGGTTGCGGACACAGGAGAAGTGCAGCTGCATAGCCCAGTCAAAGCGGGCATACTGTCTTGCGCAGTGCAGCAGCAGGTAGGTCTGATAGCCTTCAATTTCTACCTGTGTGAGACTCTCGCCCCGCAGCGCCTTTTGGAAAGCGCCTTCGATCTGAGCAGCGCCGGACAGCTGGAACATAACATAATCCAGGCCGTGGTCAGAGGCGCGGCAGCCGTTATCGTTAAAGAACTCGATTCGCTGGGTCAGGGCATCGGCCACATCCTTGGCGCTCTTAATGGCGATACCGGAAGCGCTGGACAGCTTTTCAATGTAAGCGGCAAAGCCGGGCTTGTGCAGATTTAAAGCCGGGTCAGGCCGGAAGCTGGGGCAGACCTTGGTCTCAAAGCCGCTTTCAGCCAGCAGCTGATGGTACTTTAAGTCGCTGCAAGGATCGTCAGTAGTGCCGATCATAGCCACATTGGAGCGGCGGATCAGGTTACGCACAGAAAAATCTGCCTCCTGCAGCTTTGCGTTAGCCAACTCCCAAACAGCAGGCGCGGTCTGCTCGTTCAGGATGCCTTCGTAGCCAAAGAAATTCTTCAGCTCCAAATGACACCAGTGATACATAGGGTTACCGATGGCCCGGGGCAGAGACTGGGCAAATTTCAGGAACTTTTCATAATCAGATGCGCCGCCGGTGATATAGTATTCATCTACGGCATTGGAGCGCATAATGCGCCACTTGTAGTGGTCACCGCCCAGCCAGACCTGGGTGATGTTTTCAAACCGATGGTCTTCATAGATCTGCTTGGGATCGATGTGGCAGTGATAGTCGATAATCGGCATTTTAGAAGCGTGCTCGTGGTAGAGCTTTTGGGCTGTAGGAGTTTGCAAAAGGAAGTCCTTGTCCAGAAAAGCTTTCAAGTATATCACTCCTTAATTTAATATGAAATTAGTATATCATAAAACTTTTACAATAAAAATTGCGAATATTGTTTGACACTTTGCAATTCTTGCTGTAATCTAAAGAAAAGGGGGGCGATATATTATGGGGAGTAATGCCCAGCGGTTTGATAGCCGTCAAAGTATGCAAAACGGACAGTTTGAGGTGTTCCATTACCGGGATCAAAAGCTGGAAGGCCTGGAAGTTCACCATCACGATTTTTATGAGGTTTACCTGTTTTTGGGCGGACAGGTGCAGTTTCAGGTTGAGGCAAAAACCTTTCAGTTAGAGCCGGGAGACTTTCTGCTCATCAGCCCTCAGGAGCTGCATAAGCCCCTGATCGGACAGGGGAGTATGTACGAACGGATGGTGCTGTGGATCGACCGGAATTTTTTAAGCAGCCTTTGCACCCCTGACACGGATCTGACGGCCTGCTTTGACCCGGAAATGCCGGGGCATACCAATCTGCTTCGGCCCGGAAAGGTGCGCAGCGCCCAGCTGCAGGGTCTGCTGGAAAGCCTGGCACGGGAATATTACGAAGAGCAGCTGGGAAGCGAAATTTGCGCCCAGGGTCTGCTGATGCAATTTTTGGTGGAGCTGAACCGGCTTGCCGGTCAGAACGCAGGCAAGGCAGCTGCCGAGCCGGATCTGGTGAGCCAGGTGATCGCTTACATCGGTAACCATTATCAGGAGGCGCTGACCTTAGAATCCCTGGCGGGGCAGTTTTATGTGAGTAAATTTTATCTGTCCCACGAATTTCGCGCCAGGGTGGGCGTAAGTATTCACCGGTATATCATTTTCCGTCGGCTTTTGCAGGCAAGGGATCTGATGGCCTCCGGTGTTGGCCCGGGACAGGTGTATCAGAATTGCGGCTTTGGAGATTATGCCAACTTCTACCGGGCATTTAAGGCAGAATACGGCATCAGTCCAAGAGAATTTGTACAGGGTAAATAAAAAAGGCGTGTTGCGAAATTCGCAACACGCCTTATTTTATTTAGTTCTTTTTCTTGGGAGCGCGGATCTTGGTGAGCTTCTTATTAAGATTCAGCAGATCTTCCTTGGTGAACTTGGCGTTCATCATACCGCCGGCCATAGTCAGCAGCCGCAGCACGGTAAAGCCGTTCATCATGCTCATCATTTCGGGGGTAACCTCAAAGCCTGCAGCCTTGGGCTTGCTGCCCTTCTTGCCGCCGCCCAGCAGCTTGCCCATAAGCTTGAAGAACAGGAGCTTGCCGCGGAAAGTACCCAGCACTTCGCCAACCTTGGAATTGAGGGACAGGCGGCCTTCCTTCTCTTCGATGTCAAACCAGTTGAGGATAGCGCCTTCTTCCACCAGACGGTAAGCTTCGTTGAAGGTATCTACCTTGCGGATGATGCCCTCGTCCTTCAGCTCGCCGGCAACGGCAGTGAGCTTGGTCTCGCCTGCATTGGGAACATCGAAATAGAAGAAGTGATCGGCAGCTTCCTTCACACCCAGGGAAACACCGTTAGCAAACAGCTCAACGGAGGGCTGGTTGGAGTAAACGGTGACCTTGGTCACATCTTCCACACGGTCCACATAGCGCTTGCCGCACAGGTGGACAAAGGGCTCGTCAGAGAGCCATGCCTTGTAAGCATAGAAAGCGTCCTTCTTGTAGCTGCGGTCGAAGGTTACCAGACCCTTGTGGTTCTGGCCGTTCTCGCCACCCTCTGCACGGGCATCGGCGCCGAAGTCGAACATATTCCATACGTGGGTAGCCCACATATACTTACGGCTGAACAGCTGACGGATCAGCTCCTCGTGGTAATAAGCCTGATATTCCTCGGTGTAGTCGCCCTGATGAGGATCGGAGGTGTGCCAGTTAAGAGCCTCACAGCCGTACTCGGAGCAGCCGATGGGAATGTTGGGGTGGGTAGCGTGGAACTTATCAAACCAGGGGCCGTTCATGGAGGTGTCGCCGCCGTACCAGCCGAAGTAGTGGTTGTAGGATACCACATCGGGGATCTGCAGGTAGGGGTCATCCATCTTACACATGGAAACCGCTGCGATGGTGGTCAGGCGGGTCTTGTCCATTTCGTGGACCAGGTCGTTGAGGATGCGGTGATTTTCCAGCAGATCCTCGGTGCTGCCACCGATGGAGATCTCGTTGGAAAGACCCCATACTACGATGCAGGGGTGGTTGTAGTTCTGGCTGATCAGCTCTTTCATCTGGCTGATGGTGTTCTCACGGCCGGTGGGCATATGCTTGGAGATGTAGGGGATCTCCGCCCAGATCACAAGACCACGCTCGTCACACAGATCGTAGAAGTACTGATCGTGCTGATAGTGAGCCAGACGAATGGTGGTAGCGCCCACTTCGCAAATCAGGTCCATATCCTCTTCGTGATGCTCGGGCAGCAGAGCGTTGCCTACGCCCCAGCGGTCCTGGTGACGGGAAACACCACGCAGGGGATACTCTTCACCGTTGAGGATGAAGCCGTTGTCAGGATCGATCTTGAAGGTACGGCAGCCGAAACGGGAGCAGACATTGTCGATAACCTGATCGTTTTCCAGAATTTCAGCTTCGCAGCAGTACAGATAGGGGTCCTTGCGGCCGTGCCACAGGTGGACATCCTTGATCTGGAAGGTGACCTTCTTATCGGTGCTTACGATGCGCTGCAGAGCGTTTTCGTCCTGGTCGTACAGAGAGTAAGCGATCTGCTGGCCTTCTTTGAGCTCGGTGGTGAATACTTCCACTTCCACATTGGCATCTGCGCCCTGAACTTCGGGCGTGATCTTGATGCCGGGTGCGCCATAGTAGCTAAGATCAAAGTGGGTCTCATTTACAGTGATGATGTTTACATTCCGGTACAGGCCGCCGTAGAAGGTGAAGTCGGCCATCTGGGGGTAAACGATTTCGTTGGGGGAGTTGTCCACAACGATGGACAACAGGTTTTTTTCCTGAGTCAGGCTATCGGTCAGGTCTACTCTCCAGGTGGAGTAGCCGCCGTCGTGGTGGCACAGAGCCTTGCCGTTGATATAGACATCGGCAGAGGAGTTAGCGCCACGGATCTCTAAGAAGTGCTTGCCTTCGCCCAGGTCTGCCTTGCAGATGGTCTTGGTGTACAGGCAGCTGCCGCGGAAATAGTCGTTACCGCCGTCCTGGCCGTCAACAGCGTTCCAGCTGTGGGGCAGGTTTACAGCCTCCGCGCCTTCGGTAGCCATGGGGTCTGCGCAGTTCTTGATAAACTGCCAGCCGTCATTGATGCAAAGAATTTTTCTCAAAATAATTACCTCCCGGTATGATTGTTTCATAAAAATGCCGCAGCTGCCGAAGCAGCTGCGGCAGGGTCAATTAGTTTGCGTTGTGGCGCTCAGCCAGCTCTGCATTCATCTTTTCCATGGTCTTCTTGTCCAGGTTGTAGACAAGGCCCAGGCCGACGAACAGCATTACACCGGCAATCAGGAACAAAATGGCAACCAGAGCACGCAGCTCAATTGCAAATTCCCAGCCCAGCAGGTTCACGTCGATAGCAGTGAACACACCGTTGGCATCGGGAGCGGAGTTGTTGACATAGCCCATGCCCTGCATAATGGTCAGCGCAACAGCGGGGCCAATGCCCTGAGCCAGCTTACGGAAGAAGGAGTGCAGAGAATACACAACGCCTTCCTCGCGGGTGCCGGTCTTCCATTCGTTGTAGTCGATAGCGTCGCCCATCATAGCCCAGGAAACGGTGGAGTAGATGCCCAGACCCAGGGACATAATCAGCTGAGCAACGATGTAAATGACCAGGTCGATACCGGTGTTGCCCTGGGAAACAGGAACGATGCCCAAGGGAGCCAGGAACAGAACGGCAGCGCCCAGCACATAGCAGACAGAGCCTACAATGGACAGCTCCTTCTTGCCGTACTTTACAACCATCTTACGGGCCAGGGGAGTGAAGATCACGATGGGGATCATTGCAAAAGCAGAGATCAGACCGGAGATCTGGGGATTCTCGAAGTAGATCTGGAAGGTAACGCTGGTGGCAGTAGAAGCACCCTGCATACCGATGAACATACCCATGGCAGCAATGGTAGCGCCAACAGCGGGACGGTTCTTGATGAAGTTGCTCATTGCCTTGATAACATTGAACTTGGGCATTTCTTCACCGGTGGTTGCCTCGGTATCCACACGGATCTCGGTGTTGCGGATCATGAACTGGAAGCAGAGGAAGCCCAGAACGCCCATGACCAGAGCAGCAACGAAGACCATAGGACCGTTCAGGGTCTTATCGGGATTGTAGACCAGGTAGGGCAGAATGACCATGGGAACCATGTTGCCGATCATAGAGCCGATGGAACGCCATGCGGAAAGGCTTGCCCGGTCAGCAGGATCCTTGGAGATCAGGGACAGCAGAGAACCGTAAGGCACATTCGCTACGGTATAGAAAGCATCCCAAATGACATAGCCGGCCATAAAGATAATAATCTTTGCCCACTCGGGTGCCTGAGGCACAGGAATGAAGCACAGAGCGCCGCCGACGATCAGGCCGATGGAGCCGCCCCAGATGTAGGCCAGGAACTTGTTTCTTCTGTACTTGCGCTTGTCGGAGTCGATCATGGTGCCGATCAGGGGATCGTTGATCGCGTCCCAAACCTGCAGAATGACGATCAGCAGGGAGTACCATGCGCTCAGACCCATAACCTGAGTCCAGAACAAAGGCATGATGGTGCCCTTCAGGGCGAAGCTCATATTACAGCCTAAGTCACCGGCAGCATAAGCAAGGCTGTCGCGAATGCCAAAGGGACGAGGCTGCAACTTGTTTTGTGTTTTCATAAACAAAACATTCCTCTCATTCGTACTCGCTCTCATAGAACGGTTACTTTATATTATAAAGAGGTGCAGGAAAAGCAGTTAGTACTATTTTTGGCTTATCTTGTACTATTTTTTGATTAAGCAAAAAATTACTCTTGAAAGGGTTTGCGAATTGTACTATAATGATAAAAACTGCAAAGGAAATTTGGCTATTTTGCCAAATGGTTGGAGGAAGTTATGTTCTATGAACCGGAGCTGCATTTTGTCTGTGATACCTTGCGCCGCTGTGGCATTCAGGTAGGCTATACGGATGCCGAGGGTCTGCCGGAACGGTACTGGAATATGGGATCTGCCAGCATTTTGACGGATAAGGCTGCCTTTGATGCAACCATCCGGCAGACTATGACCCAGATCCGGGAAAATACCGTTTATCAGCTCACCGATGGCTTTTCCTGCCGCTTCTTGTATTTTTCCCTGCCGGCAGCAGACGGCGGCTCGGTGGTGACCGTAGGCCCGTATGTGACCCAGCCGGTGACACCGGAGGGCTTTATGGAGATCACGGAAGATGCGGGCATCCCTTCTCAACGGGCGCAGCAGCTGCTGAAATATTATTACGGTCTGCCCCTTATCCAGCAGGGCAGCCATTTGTTTGTGATGCTGGATGCTCTGTTTGAGCGGATGTGGGGCGCGCAAGGGTATACCATGGAAGTGATCAGCCGGGAGCTTACCCGGGAAAAGCATTTTTGGGAAGAACCGACCCAGGAAAATGCCCAAAGCCGTATGCGGCATATGGAAATGATGCAGACCCGGTATGCTATGGAAAACACTCTGATGGATGCCATTTCCCGTGGGCAGTATCATAAGGTAGAGGTGCTGTTTTCTCAATTTACCCTGCATAATTTTGAGCGGCGGCTCAGCGATAGCTTGCGTAATACGAAAAACTATTGCATTATAACAAACACCCTTTTCCGCAAGGCAGCAGAAAAGGGCGGGGTGCATCCTTATCATTTGGATGAAACATCTTCAGAATTTGCCAACCGGATCGAGCAGCTCAGCACCGAGGCTGAGGTGGCGGTTTTGATGGCAGAAATGGCCAAGGCCTACTGCCGGCTGGTGCGTAAGCAGAATATGAAGAATTTTTCGGCTTTGGTGCAAAAAGCGGTGGTGTATATCGAGGGCGATCTGGCGGGCAATTTGAGCCTGCGGGTGCTGGCAAAGGATCTGAATGTGAATGCCAGCTATTTATCTGCCTTGTTTAAAAAGGAAACTGGGCAGACCGTTACGGATTTTATCACCCGGCGGCGGCTTGAGCTTGCTATGCAGCTGCTTAAAGATACAAGATTGCAGGTGCAGACGGTGGCCCAGCATTGCGGCATCGTGGATGTGCACTATTTTACCAAGCTCTTTAAGCGCCACACCGGCCACACACCCAGAGAATTCAGGCAGAGTTAAGGGGCGTCATTCAGCGCCCAGAAGCGTAAAAGGGCCTTTTCGTAGCCGGCTTTGTCGGTGTAGTAGCTCATACCGTGGTCTGCCCCGGGGACGATGAAAAGGGTTTTGGGGCTGCGGCAGGCTTTGTAGTTTTCAAAAGTCATGGAAACGGGAACAAAGCAATCGTCTGAACCGTGGATCAGCAGCACGGGCACTTTGCTTTTAGAAAGGCTGCGCTTGGCAGAGCCGGACATAAGGCCTGCCCGGTTTCGTTTTTTGCATAAAAACTCTGCGATAGAGCCGCGGATGCGATAGCTTAAATGCAGGTTATGCTCTACCACGTGCTTGCAGATATCCCGGGGGGAGGTAAAGCCGCAATCGGCGATGATGCCTTTTACATTGTCCGGCAGCTTCAGGTCAGCGCACATCATAACGGTGGATGCGCCCATGGAGATGCCCACCAGGTACAAAGGTAAGTTTTCGGGATTGCGGTTTTCGTTTACCCATTGTACCCATTTCATACAGTCGTGGCGCTCCAGCGCGCCTAAACCCATATAGTCTCCGCCGCTGCCGCCCTGACCCCGCTGCTCGGCAAATAAAACGGCGCAGCCTTGTTCAAACAGGAACGGGGCGGCCATACCGAAATCCCAGTTCCAGCCGCTGCGCCAGCCGTGCATGGCAATGATGATCCGCTCCGGCTTGGGAGGAGAAAACCAATGCCCTACCAGTAATGTGCCGTCTTTGGAAAGGATCTGCACCTGCTGGTGGGGTTTATTTTCCAATTCTTTTGCGCTTTGCTCCACCGCCTTTAAAAATTCCAGAGGACAGGCGGATGCTTTAATGGCTGCCCGCGCCAAAGAGCTGAAGGCCGGACACTTCCGGTTAATGGCAAAGCGCACCAAAAGCTCTGTGATGGCGTGTGATGCGCAGGCGGTGGCAAGACCGGCAGTAAGCAGGCCCGCGCCGATCCATTTTTTATTGGCACTTGTCATAAAATCTCCCCCATACAGCATATGTCACTGCTTATTATGGGTGATTATTCTGATCTGTATACTTGGAGAATTGACAATTGACAATGGATAATTGACAATTATGGTGTCGGCATAGCCGACTATTTTAATTTATCGCGTGGCGATACCTTAACTGTCAACTGTCAATTGTTAATTAAAATGAAAAATTGGGTCTGCTGCGAAATGCAGCAGACCCAATTTTGTATTTACTTGACGGATGCCATGTAAGCTTTAATATTCGCAATACCGGGGAAGGTGCGGAAGTTATTGCCGGAAACGGCTACCAGCGTAGGAGCCTGATTCAGGCCGTACTTCTGAGCCAGCTCCATGTTTTCTTCCACATCCATTACCGTGTAGGCAATGCCTGCTTTGTCCAGCTGGGGCTTGATGATCTTGCAGTTGGGGCAGGTCTTGGTGACGAACAGGAACAGCTCTTCCTTTTCGCAGCTGCACACGGCAGCTTCCTGCTTTGCATTTGCATCCAGGGTCAGGTCACCGGGAACATAGTTCTTACGATCCTGATATTCCTGGCTCTTGCCGTCGTTCCAGTTCTGCACCGGGCGGTAGTAGCCGGTGATTCGGCTGTAAACCTCGGTCTTCTTACCGCAGTGGGGGCAGGTGTACTGCTCACCGGTGAGGTAGCCGTGGTCTACGCACACAGAGTAGGTGGGAGACAGGGTGTAGTAAGGCAGCTCGTAGTTTTCTGCGATCTTACGCACCAGAGCAGCGGCAGCCTTCCAGTCAGGCAGCTTTTCGCCCAGGAAGGTGTGGAACACAGTACCGGAGGTGTACAGGGGCTGCAGCTTGTCCTGAATGTCCAGCGCAGCAAATACATCCTCGGTGTAGCCAACGGGCAGGTGGCTGGAGTTGGTGTAGTAGGGAGTTGCGCCCTCGTGGGCGGTGATGATTTCGGGATAGTGCTTCTTGTCGTGCTTGGCAAGACGGTAGGAGGTGGACTCTGCGGGGGTAGCTTCCAGGTTGTACAGGTCGCCGTACTTTTCCTGATAGTCGGAAAGACGCTCCCGCATATGGTTGAGCACCTTGGCGGCAAAGTCCTGGGTTTCCTTATGGGTCAGGTCCTTGCCCACCCACTTGGCATTCAGGCCGACTTCGTTCATACCGAGTAAGCCAATGGTGGAGAAGTGGTTATCAAAGCTGCCTAAGTAGCGCTTGGTGTAGGGATACAGACCCTCGTCCATCAGCTTGCCAACGGTGGTGCGCTTGATCTTCAGGCTGCGGGCAGCAATGTCCATAAGCCGGTCCAGACGGGCGAAGAAATCCGCTTCGTCCTTGGCAAGGTAAGCGATCCGGGGCAGGTTGATGGTAACAACACCGATAGAGCCGGTGGACTCACCGCTGCCGAAGAAGCCGCCGCTCTTTTTCCGCAGCTCACGCAGATCCAAACGCAGACGGCAGCACATACTACGCACATCGGAAGGCTCCATATCGGAGTTGATGTAGTTGGAGAAGTAGGGCGTGCCGTACTTGGAGGTCATCTCAAACAGCAGCTTGTTGTTCTCGGTCTCACTCCAGTCAAAGTCACGGGTGATGGAGTAGGTGGGGATGGGATACTGGAAGCCGCGGCCGTTGGCATCGCCTTCGATCATCACTTCGATGAAGGCGCGGTTGACCATATCCATTTCCTTCTTGCAATCGCCGTAGGTGAAGTCCTGAGGCTTGCCACCGATGATACAGGGCTGATCTGCCAGGTCAGCAGGCACAGTCCAGTCCAAAGTGATATTGGAGAAGGGAGCCTGGGTACCCCAACGGCTGGGGGTGTTGACACCGTAGATAAAGCTTTCGATGCAGTGCTTTACATCGTTGTAGCTCAAGTTATCAGCCTTGACAAAGGGAGCAAGGTAGGTATCGAAGCTGGAGAAGGCCTGTGCGCCTGCCCATTCGTTCTGCATAATGCCCAGGAAGTTGACCATCTGGTTGCAAAGCGTTGCCAGGTGCTTGGCAGGGGCGCTGGTGATCTTACCGGGAACACCGCCCAAGCCTTCCTGGATCAGCTGCTTTAAGCTCCAGCCGGCGCAGTAGCCGGTGAGCATAGAAAGGTCGTGAATGTGCAGATCGGCATTGCGGTGGGCATTGGCGATCTCTTCGTCGTAAATTTCGCTGAGCCAGTAGTTGGCAGTGATGGCGCCGGAGTTAGAAAGGATCAGACCGCCTACAGAGTAGGTAACGGTGGAGTTCTCCTTAACGCGCCAGTCGGATACCTTCAGGTAGCCGTCCACCAGACCCTTATAGTCCAAAATGGTGGAGCTCATGGAGCGGAGCTTTTCCCGGTTCTTACGGTACAGGATGTATGCCTTGGCTACATCTGCGTAGCCGGCTCTTTGCAGGGTAGCTTCCACGCTGTCCTGAATGGATTCCACTTCGATCTTATCGTCAATGATCTTGCAGGCATAGTCAGCGGTGACCTGCAGGGAAAGCATATTGATAATGTCGGGGGTGTAGGGAATCTGGGTGGCCTCGAAAGCCTTGGTGATGGCATTGGTGATGCGGGTGATATTGAAATCTACCGATCTGCCGTCTCTTTTGGTTACCTGATACATAGCGTTCTCTCCTTTTTATATGCCCCGTATCCGGGTGTTTGGTATATATGGCAGCGCAGCTTGGCGCAGGGTATCCATTTGTTGGGGGGTCAAGGCGCTTAAATTTTGACCGATCAGGTCGCCGGAATCCACAAAGCCTTGCAGAAAATACTGCTTTGCGCCTTCCAGCCACCGGGCGATTGCATCTATGGCTGCTGCATCGTGGTAGGGATGGCAGACCGTGGTGCGAAATTCGTAATCGATGTTACTTTCCATTAAAAGCTTTGCGCTGATCTTTACCTGGGGCAGAATGTCCACACCGCCGCAGGTGTCAGCATAGCGGTCTTTGCTGTTTTTGATGTCCATAGCCACATAGTCTAAAAGGTTTTCATCCAGTAAGCTGCGGAGCATACTGGGGTCAGAGCCGTTGGTATCCAGCTTTACCTGAAAGCCCTTTTCCTTAATGGAGCGAATCAGCTGCGGCAGATCTTTATGTAAGGTAGGCTCGCCGCCGGTGATACATACGCCGTCTAATTTACCCTTGCGGCCTTCTAAAAAGGCCAGCAGCTCATCTCGCTCCAGCATAGGCTGCTCACCGGGTCGCAACACCAAAGAAGCGTTGTGGCAGAAGGGGCAGCGCAGGTTGCAGCCGGGTAAAAATACCGTGCAGGCAATGCGCTGAGGAAAGTCTAAAAGCGTCATTTTTTGAAGACCTGCAATACGCATCTTTATCCCTCCTCAAAAGCCGGATCGTGTTTCAGTATACCCCTATATAGGGTAAAAGTCAAGGGTAAAATACAATATCTTGTGTTTTATTTTTATTATCACACACAATATATTGGAAATGTGCGCCCGTGACGGACTTGGGGAAAACAAAAACGCAGACGGAAATTCTCCGTCTGCGCTTTTGTAATGATATCCGCTAAAGCGGGTGATTGTATCCTAACTGTTTAGCTTAATTCGCCGTATTCGTTGCAGGTAAGAATAACAGTGATTGGCGCTGTGTTAACTGAGCCGGGTTGCGGGGAATCTACAAATGTAGCATTACCAATGGCCTTGTTGGCATAGGCCGATGCGGATGCGCTATCTAAAGACCAATTCGAATGGTAAATGCTATGACTCCAGGTGGCATTGATACAGCTGGCACTGACACCTGTGTTTACCGTAAATGTACCGGACACGGTAAAGGTGAATACGGCTTGATTTAAATCATTGTAGCCGGTAGCCGTTTTGCTGCCGGCTTTACTGAAAATAGCACCTCTTGCGATAGCGGGTTCTTCCCAAATGGAGATCACTACCCGGGTGCCGTCAGGAAGGAATTCTTCTGTCTGACTGACCAGGAGCATCTGCGGCTGATCTTTTGCTGCTGCAAAGCAGGAAATGGGACAGCAGGCGATGAGTAGGGCAACGATCAGTAGGGAAATGCCAATTCTTTTCAATGCTTTCATGATAATTCCTCCTGTATGTTATTCTTTAATTGTTACATCGATATAATTAATATTTGCATTACGCGTATTCTGATAGGTATGGAGTACATGAATTGCAGTTAAAGCGAGGGCAATAACACAAAGACCTGCTACAAGTCTGGTATATAGGGTTTGCCGTTTCATCGCCTTTAGAATATGGGCATTTCCTAAAAAGGATAAGCTTTCCCGAGCATAGTACTGGGGCGTTCCAAAGGCAGCATATAAATCATCCATGGTAGCTTTGGGGTTATCAATGAGGTATTCTTCAATAGAATTTTCCAAAGGCCGTATGATCTTTTGGCTGATATTTCGGGGGACGGCCATTGCCTGTTTTACTTGCCGGCAATACTGTTTGATCAGCTGTTCCTTCATGGCAGTTCCTCCGTATAAATAATGCCGGTGCCGTTTTCTGCAATAAAACGAGTCGGCGTCAGCTTTTGATAATGCAAATGCGTCCAAATCAGCAACCCAGCGATCAAAGCGGCGCACAGGGCAGCTGTGGCGGCGCAGAGGATGACTCGGCAGCGCTGGTCGTGCAGCTTTTGTAAAATATAGTCGGTACTTAAGGCGGTAATGGCAGATTCTCCGTATGCTTGCGGCTCTCCAAAGTATTCGCAGATAGCGTCTATTGTGGCATCTGGGTGTTCAGATAAGTAATCCTGTACATAGGTGTCCAGTTTTTTAATAATATCTCGTTTAATATTATACGGGCAGCACATGGCTTTGCGGACCTGTCGATAATATTTGTTCAGTTCTTTTTTCGTCATAGGGTCACCTCACCTGTCTGCATCCTGCTGCAATACGGCGTGGATTCCTTCGGTAACGGAAAGATATTCTTCCCGTATCCGTTCCAGGCATTGCTTACCAAGCTCGGTAATGTGATAGTAATACCGGGGGCGTTTGCCAAGCTCCTTGGTCCAGGTGGTGACCAGCCCTTTTTCTTCCAGCCGGTAAAGGATGGTATAAAGGGAAGGGCCATGAATATCAAAGGCATTGCGGCTGGCAATTTTTAGCTTTTTGGAAAGCTCGTAGGCATATTGATCTTCCTTTAAAAGCAAAGTCAGCAGCAGCATTTCCGCTGTTCCCCGTTTGAAGTTGGTTGTTACTTCAAAAACGTGGTTTTCTAATGTTTCATTCATAATATTTCACCAATTTACAAGTTGTAATCTTAATATACATCATAAAAAGTTAATTGTAAATAGTTATTGACAATTAATATTTGCTTATGATAAAGTGGAGGCAGAGAAACAGAAAGGCGGTGGTTAAAATGGTAAGCGTTATATGATCGTGCAATATGGATGGATATTGCGCGAAAAGGTGTACGAATGATGGTTTGGACGATCAAGAAAGGAGTTTGCCATGTTCCAACGCGCAATAAAAATGATATGTCTTATTCTGGTTTCAGCGCTTCTTTTCAATATGCTTCCAGCCCAGGCGCTTGCTTTGCAGAGTATGGAAAGTACCCAGCAGGCTGCCCTTATAGAGGAAGCTCCCCTGGAGATAATGGCGGAAGTGGAAGAAAAGCGCACAGAATATTCTAAAGAGTTTATATTATCCAATGGCTTACATATGGCGCAGCTTTACGGCAGCGCAGTTCACTATGAAGAAGATGGCCAATGGAAGGATATCGATAATACCTTAAAGACCTCCGGTCTTGGCATCAATGGAACACTTACCAATACCCAAGGCCCGTGGCAGGTGAGTTTCCCCCAAATTATGGGAAGCAGCAGTGCTGTGTCTGTGACGAAGGACGGCTATACCTTGTCCTTTAACCTGGCAGGTAAGCTCTCTGTGAGCAGCGGCGCGCAGATCATGTCTTCCCAGGCGGAAACCTATGCCATTACCACCGGAAAAACGGCAATGGCCCGTATTGAGCCTATCGACCTGACAGAGGTAAAGGCCTCTGCTCAGTTCGCGGAAACCATACCGGAGAAGCTCCATAGCCGGGTAGCTTATAACAGCATATACGAGAATACCAATGTGGTATACGACCTGCAATCCAATAAGGTTAAAGAATCTATCGTCATAGGTAAATATGACGATACCCTCCGTGGCTATCGGTATACCCTGAACACCGGCAGCCTGATCCCGGTTTTGGGCAGCGACGGTCATATTGATTTCTACGATGAAAACCGGGAAAACATTATTTTGGTTATGCCCGCGCCATTTTTGGTGGACGCGGATAATGTATATAACTATGATGTGAATGTTACCCTTACCGGCGGTAACGGTACATATACCCTTAGCTACATCCTGCCCCATAGCTGGCTTGCAAGCAGCGAGCGGGCATGGCCGGTGATATTAGACCCCATCATCCAGCCCAGTATGAACATCAATAATATCCGTGACCGGAGCGTAGGCAGCAAATCCGATCCTGCCCAGACCGCAGCTACTTTGGATGTGGGCCTGTTTATGGGAACGGGCAAGACCCGTATTTTCCTGAAATATGCCAATCTGCCGGTGCTGACTTCCGCGGATGTAGTGGTGTATGCGGAAGTCAATCTGTATAAGACTTCCAACCAATCCAAATCCGCGCCTATTGAAGTCCATAAGGTGCTGGGTAACTGGGATTCCTCCACGGTCACCTGGGCGGGTCAGCCGCGTCTTGACGACACGGTAGAGGACTATGTAACTGCCCAGGCAGCAGGCTGGTATACCTGGGATGTAACGGATATTGCACGGCAGTGGTACGCCACCGGCAATAACTACGGTATGGTGTTTAAAGTGCCGGATAGCATTGAGAACAGCACCACCGAAACTAATCCCAAGGAGTTCTGGTCCTCTGACTATGGTAGTGCATATTATATGCCTACGCTTTATATTCTCTTTAGTAACACCAACGGCTTGGAGAGCAATTGGGATTATGTTTCTGCAAGCGCAGGCAAGGCTGGCACAGGTCATGTCAATACCTATACCGGTAATTTAGTGTGGACGAGAGATCATATGGGCTTTGGCGGCAGCCGGATGCCGGTGACGATTTCCCATACCTATAATGCCAATGACTGCTATGTACCTGCAAACAGCAGTACCGCTACCGGCACCAGTGGTAATTACTTTGATATGGGCTACGGCTGGCGCACGAACATCCACCAAAGGGTGTATGGTTGGGGCAGTTACTATGTGTGGGAGGACGAAGATGGCACAGACCATTTCTTCGAGCTGAAAAATGGTGTATATACGGATGAAGACGGCTCCGGACGCACCCTGACCATTAATATGAATACCAATTATAGCCGCTATACGATCCACGAAAAGGATTCTGATATTCTTAGAATGTTTGATCATTATGGACGGCTTGTTTGGATTCGTAATAGTCAGCAGACGCAGAGCAACATCTGGGTGGAATACTTATATACTCCCGGATGTTGGCCGGCAAGAGTATATGACGGTGCTGGACGGCTATACCGTTTCCATTATGACGGCTATGTGCTGAAGCGGATCAGCTATTACGGAACAGGGGATCGTGAGCTTGCCTGGGTGAGCTTCGGTTATACTAATAATAACCTGACCAGCATTACCGACTGGGAGGGCAATGTCAGCACCTTTACCTATGACGGCCATATCCTGACCGGTGTAACAGAGGATAGGGATGATACAAACAGCTACCGCTTGGAGTATACTTATCATCCGGTAGCAGATACCTTCCAGCCTTACCGGGTAGCATCCGTGACCGAGTACGACGGAGCGACCAAAGGCAGCTCCATGAACTTCAGTTATGAGGATAACCGCACGGTGCTGGAAGATGACCTGGAAAATAAGCAGATATTGCAGTTTAACAATTACGGCAATGTTCTGTCTGTTCAGGATGAAGAGGGTCACGCCCAGTATGCTCGGTATGCCAAGAATACCAAAGATGATACTGCAATGGGCAACCAGCTGCGGCTTTCTTCCAAACTGCAAAACACCGTCAGCAATATGCTGCAAGACCATAGCTTTGAGGAAGCGTCCCATTGGGTCTACAGCGGCGTAGCCGACGGCTGGCCGGAAATGGTGACCGGGGAAAAATATTTGGGCAATAAGTCCTTGCAAATACCCGGCGGAAGAACGGTTATTCAGAATGAGGTTTCTCTGCAAGGTGGAAAAACCTATACCTTCTCCGCCTATGTGAAAACAGATAATGCAGTCACTGCCAAGGTGGGCATCTTTACACCGAATGAAGGGAAATATGGACAAAGCCTGCCTGCAAGCAGCGATTGGACACGGCTGCAGGTAAGCTATACGCCTGCTGAAAATGAAACCGTTTCTCTTGCCCTGATCACAGAGGGCACGGGCAGCGTGTATATGGACTGCGTGCAGTTAGAGCAAGCAGCTACCGCCAGCCGGTATAACTTAATTGAAAACGGCGATTTCCGCTTTACAGAGGACGGCGCGCCTGCATATAGCTGGACCGGCATGAATTTGGAAACGGCAGACGGCTTGACCACACAAGAGCCGGATGCGCCACAGCTGGATAACAATGTATTTTCCGTTACGGGAAATATTTATAGCCAAAAGAGCCTTAGCCAGAGGATCGACCTATCCGGTCAGGAAGGAGATAGCTTTATCCTTTCCGGTTGGGCAATGGGCAACAGTACACCCTTGCGGGAAGAAAATGGCAATCAGCGTACATTCGGTCTGAAGCTGACCTTCCATTATACAGGGGAAGTGCCTGTGGATGAAGAAACCGAGGAAGAAGTATCTCCGGAAGTAACCGTAAACTTTACCCCGGACAGTAACCGCTGGCAGTATATCAGCACCCCGGCGGCAGCAAGGGCAGACTTTGACTATGTCACCGTAGAGCTGCTTTACGATTACAATGCCAACACCGCTTACTTTGACGGTATTCAGCTTTATAAGGAAGCCTTTGGCACAAGCTATACCTATGACGACAAGGGCAATCTGATCAGTACGGTAGACCTGCAAAAGCAGAATACTACTTATGAGTATAACGGTAACAATGACCTGACAAAGATCATCCAGGACGGAAACGTTAAGATGACCTATACCTACGATAACTGGCGGAATGTGAAAACCGCCACAACGGAGTTAGGCCAGGTCTATACCTTTGATTACGATACCTATGGCAATAATACGAAGGTAAGCATTACCGCAGGCGATCTGACTGTGTCCAGCAGCGCAGAATACACCCCAGACGGTCACCGAATTGCCAAAACTACAGATGCGTTGGGTAATGTTACCAAGTATGAGTATGATGTTAATACGGGCCTTTTAAACTGGGTGCAGTACCCGGAGGATGAGCAGGGAACGCATCGCACTGAGTACGAGTATGATGAAATGTTCCGTATGACCCAGGCAGAAATGTACCTGGATGATGATAACACCCTCTCTGCCAATTATACCTATGAAAAGGGCAAGCTGAAAACGATCCAAACCCCCAGTACTACCTATTCCTTCGATTACGGCACATTTGATCTGCGCACAAAGGTGCAGGTAGGGTCAAGGACGCTGGCAGAGTACGATTATGACGACAATAATCGTTTAATAGAACTTGACTACGGTAATGATGATAATGTACAATATGAGTATGATAATTTAGGCCGTATCGTTAAGGAAAGCTATTGGAAAGACGAAGCTGACGAATGTGACGCTTTTGTTGCCTATACCTATGACAATGACGGCAACCTTGCTACTGTATTTGATTCTGCTACGCAGGTCACCACAACTTATTACTACGATTTGCTGGGCAGAGCGCTGTATTATACAAAAGCAGATGCCAGCGGTCAGATCCAGTCGGTGCAGTATACCTACGATGAAAAGAATAACCTTTCCGGTTTAACCGAATCTGTAGGAAACAGCACCCAAGGTTATGAGTACAAATACGACGAGAATAATCGGATTGAAATCGTAACAGTTGGTGATACAACAGTTACCTACCATTACGATGCCTTTAGTCGTCTGGTAGAACGGGAAACCAAACAGGGTGACACCACCGTCAAGACGGAAACCTACACCTATGTGAATCCCACGGCAAATACCACCTCTATGCAGGTGGCAAGCTATGCGGTTACTGCCGGTGGGGTGACTACTACCTGGACATATACCTATGATGCTAACGGCAACATACTGACGATCAGTGACGGAACGCATACCACCAGTTATGTGTATGATTCTGCCAACCAACTGATCGAAGAATATAACGAAGCGGAAGAATACGCCCATTTCTGGGTGTATGACAATGCCGGTAACATTCAGACCCGGACGGAATATGACTATACCGGCGGCGTTTTGGGTGAAATTACCGATATGGTCAATTATGCCTACAACGATGCCACATGGGGCGATCTGCTGACGGCATACGATAATCAGGGTATTACTTACGACGGTATAGGTAATCCCGCAAACGACGGCACTTGGACTTATGAATGGCAGAAAGGCCGTCAACTGAAGTCTATGTCTGAAATAGGCGGAGATACCGTTTGGACGTACACTTATGATGCTGACGGTATGCGTACCAGCCGTACAGGTGATGGTAAAACCTACACCTATACCTATAACGGCAGCCAGTTGGTGCAGATGACTGTAGGCGAAAACACCCTGCGGTTTACCTATGACGCAGCCGGTACACCGCTGACGGTTACCTATAATGGTACAACCTATTACTATGTTACCAACATTCAGGGTGATGTGGTTGCCATCGTAAATGCCAGCGGTGCAGAGCAGGTAAAATACACCTACGGTGCGTGGGGTCAGTTGTTATCCACAACCGGCACGCTTGCAACGACCCTTGGCACCCATAACCCCCTGCGGTATAGAGGATATGTCTACGATACCGAAACTGCACTATATTACCTGCAGAGCAGATATTATGATCCGGATGTGGGCAGGTTTATTAACCTTGATAAATTTGCCTCTACTGGTCAAGGTTTGCTAGGCCTAAATATGTTTGCGTACTGCCTGAATCAACCGGTTTTATACTTTGATTCTAGTGGTGGCAGAGCCTGCATTAAAGATATTAATTTCTGTATAGGCGGATCAGCACCAGTAGATTCTGCGGATCCAGGGCCCGGAATGTATACCCCTAATTCTTACACTATAAGTGGAACATTCCAGGATGGTCTTGTTATAGGGTCTGGTTCTATAACTGGACTTTATAGTGATATAATGTTACGTGGACAAGGGGAGCAGAAGATTGTTCCGCAAAGAGGTGTACCGGATGTATCTATAGGTGCATTTGCAAAGTTTTCACTTATGAATGCTTCGGGAAAACTTGGGGTTGGAAATCAAGATACGTCTATTTCTGTGAAGGGCGTGGGAGATGCCCTTACGGCATCTGCTTATTTGGGAGTGAGTCATCAAAATGGCTTGGGTGTTAGGGCAAAGGCTAAAGCAGCGGTACTTTCGGGGCGTGCTACTATAGAGTTAAATGTTTTTGGTTATGTGATAGAAGCTGGTGTAACAGGTGATGTTCTATCTGTCGGTGCAGAAGCTACAATAGGAGTGTTTGATGGTGTCTTTGAGACAAAGTTTAATGCATCACTCGGTGTTGGCGCAGGAATTGTTCTTCGAATAAAACCCCCACAATAGGAGGTAATATGAAATATCATCATGTTCAACGTATTTATAGAGCCCCATTTTTTGTGAACTTTAAAAAGCACTATTGTCCCAAATGTGGAAACAGATTAAAGAAAATCAAAGCACATAAAATTGTTGACGCTAAATCTCCAGAAGCAAGTAGTTTTGACTTTCATACACTTGATAATTATATGTATGGTAAAGTGAAGTTTATTTGGACCGAATTTCAGTGTCCTAGGTGTAAGTTCATTTATACAATTGATAAGTTGAAAAGCAGAGAAACTTTATTTAAGGAGCAACAGGATGAAGAATAGGTCTGCTGTAAAGTATATATATGATACTAATCCACTTTTTGTCTATTTAAAAAAACATTATTGTCCCAATTGTGGCAGTAAATTAGAACGAAGATATTTAACTGAAATTGTGAATGCAAAATCAAAGCAAGCGGAAAGATATGATTTTTCTGTAGGCGATACATTCTTTAGAGGTGATGTTGAATTCAGAACAATATACTTTCATTGCCCTAATTGTTATCTTGATATCCTACCTCGTCAAATGAAAACATAGGGACGCAAGGATGGTTTGCGTGAACCCTCGTGAAAAGTTGTTATAAAAAGGCGCAATAAAGATATAACCGTAAAACTCGGCTTTTAAGATTCAGTTTCAGCAAAATTATAACGGGCAAGGGTTAGCCCCCTTGCCCAATCTCCCACAAACAATGTGGGCAACTTGACTGTATTTCCGTTTGTGATACTCGGTGCTCTCTTCGGTGACGGTGCACCTTCCTCGCTCACCGATCACGGCACACACTGCGCTAGCCCTTGACTCCGCCACCGGCGGCGGGCAAGCTCGCGGCCTACGATGCCAAGAATAACCTGTCCGGTTTGACCGAATCTGTAGGAAACAGCACCCAGGGTTATACTTACAATTATGACCCCAATAACCGGATTACTTCCGTCGTTGTGGGAGATACCACCGTAACCTATGAATATGATGCCTTCAGCCGTCTGGTAGAACGGGAAACCAAACAGGGCGACGCCACTGTTAAGACGGAGACCTACACCTTTGTAAACTGGACGGACAGTAACAATGTTGCCCGGACCACCAGCCAAATCGCTACCTATGCGGTTACAATCGGTGGAACGACTACGACTTTGTCGTATACCTACGACCAAAACGGAAATATTTTAAGCATTTCCGATGGCACGAATGTGACCTCTTATGTGTACGATGCTGCTAATCAGCTTGTCCGGGAGAATAATCAGGCTGAGGGTTATACCCATGCCTGGGTCTATGACGATGCCGGCAATATCAGATTCCGCAAAGAGTATGCATATACGACTGTGGAAAGCCTGGCTAATGTCACGCCCAACAAGACGGTTGCCTATGATTACAATGACGAAACTTGGGGCGACCTGCTGACCTCTTATGATAATCAGCAGATTGAATATGACGGTATCGGTAACCCCGAGGAATGGGGAAATCGCACCTTTACCTGGGAGAAAGGCCGCCGTTTGGCAAGCCTGACTGAGGGTACAACGACTTGGGCTTATACCTATGACAACGACGGTATGCGTACCAGCCGCACCAACGGAACAAAAACTTATACTTATACCTATAATGGCAGCCAGTTGGTGCAAATGACCGTGGGTAGTGATGTCCTCCGGTTCACCTATGACGCGGCAGGCACACCACTGACCGTCACTTATGATGACGATACCTACTACTATGTTACCAACATTCAGGGTGATGTGGTTAGTATTGTGGACGCAGGCGGAAATGAAGTAGCATCTTATTCCTATGACGCCTGGGGCAAGCTTTTGCTCCCTGAGGTTTCTACAGAAGAAGAGCTGGAGAATGTTGCCTCTTCGTTGGAAGACCTCAATCCCTTGCGCTACCGTGGCTATGTTTACGATACCGAAATAGGACTATATTATGTGTCTAGCCGTTATTATGATTCCGAGATCGGCCGGTGGATTAATGCAGACGATACTGCATATTTGGGCGCAGATGGCACACCATTAAGCTACAACCTTTTTGCATATTGTAAGAATAATCCTGTCATGGGTTATGACCCTACAGGCCATTGGAGTTTTTGGGGTGCCGTTATTGGAGGCGTTGTCGGTGCCGTTGTGGGGGGTATTGCTGCTGCCGTAACGGGTGGAGATATTGGAGATATCATAATTGGTGCTGTTGCGGGTGGTCTTGCAGGTGCCGTGATAGGTGTTACAGGAAATTTGGAAGCTGGCAAGGCTGTAGGTCGGGCGGTTGGTTCTGGAATTAACGCAGTAGGATCCTATATTACTGCACGGAAAAATGGAGCAAGTGTTGGAGGGGCGGTAGCTGCAGCAGGTGCAAGTTTTGTAATTACTTATGCTACAGCGTCTATAAGTGGTGTAAGAGGGTTAGATTTGCTTACTTCGACGATGGTAGATGCAACAATAGGAACAGGCGGAGCACTGTGCAACTCTGCAATTACGAGTGTAATAGCTAATGCTTCATCTGAATCCCATATAAAGACTGGTGGACAAGTTAAAATTCCTTCTATGAAGAATGTTGCTATGAAAGATACCAATTTGGCGCGTCAATATCTATAAAGGAAGTGAATGGTATATGCGAATATCTCACTTTGGTGCTGCTTCTTTTTTTGGTGCAGTTGCAATAATAGAACTTTTTTTGGGTATTTTGTGTGAGTTTGATGGTATGCTTGCTGTTAATGTGTTTATTTGTTTTTGCGCAACAGGAAACATCGCATTCGCTATTATATACGGAAAATATCATATTTTCACAGAAAAAGGTATTCAGCATAGATTTTTGGGAATATGTTATCGCAGGACGAATTGGAATGAAGTTAAAGACATTATGCTTGTGTATCAGCAGACGGGTGAGCGAGGATGCCCAAAAACCTTAATGTTTACAACACAAGATGCGCCCATATATAGACCGGATGCCAGTGGTTATATTAAGCAAAAAGGTTTCAACAGAGATTGGTTTTGTGGGAAACTTTTTTCGGTACGCTTTGATGATAAGAAAACAGCAGATAAAATTCTTTGGTATATAGAAGAATACTATGGTGTGTTAGATTATAACTTTTTCGCAAAGACAGAGGGATAAGAAGGGGACAATTCTGGTGTCTCCACAGATGAATAGTTGATAATTACAGTATTGTTGGTGCGATATATTTAAATGAGTCGGCTTTGCCGACACGATAATTGTCAATTATCAATTATAAATTGTCAATTAGCAAAAAGCTCACCGCTGTGGCGGTGAGCTTTTTGATTACACTTCTTTGCTCTTGGTGGCGATTTCCACAAGGCACTTGGCGATGAATTCGTCGGGGGTCATAGCGCCCAAGTCGTCGCCCTTACGGGTACGGACGGACACGGTGCCGTTTTCCATATCCCGGTCGCCAACGACCAGCATATAGGGGATCTTCTGCATCTGGGCTTCCCGGATCTTATAGCCCAGCTTTTCGCTGCGGCAGTCGCTCTCTGCGTGGATATTCACGCTTTCCAGCTTTTCTACCAGCTGATTTGCGTACTCGTGGGCCCGGTCGGTGATGGGCAGCACCTTTACCTGAGTGGGCATCATCCACAGAGGCAGCGCGCCGGCATAGCGCTCAATGAGGTAAGCCAGGGTACGCTCGTAGCAGCCCAAAGAGGTACGGTGGATGATATAAGGGGTCTTCTTCTGACCGTCGGCATCGGTGTATTCCATACCGAACTTCTGGGCCAGGAGCATATCGATCTGAATGGTGACGATGGTATCTTCCTTGCCAAAGACATTCTTATACTGGATATCCAGCTTGGGGCCGTAGAAGGCGGCTTCGTCGATGCCCACCTCGTATTCAAGACCCAGGTTATCCAGAATGGTCTTCATAACGGCCTGGGCTTCTTCCCACTGCTGGGCAGTGCCTTCGTACTTGATGCCTGCACGGGCGGGATCCCACTGGCTGAAACGGAAGGTGCAGTTTTCCAGCATACCGACGGTATCCAGCACATATTTTGCCAGCTCCAAACAGCCCTTGAACTCTTCTTCCAGCTGATCGGGGCGGAGCACCAGGTGGCCTTCGGAAATGGTGAACTGGCGGACACGGATCAGACCGTGCATCTCGCCGCTGTCCTCGTTACGGAACAAAGTAGAGGTCTCGCCCAGGCGCATGGGCAGATCCCGGTAGGAACGGGCGCGGTTTAAATAGACCTGATACTGGAAGGGGCAGGTCATAGGCCGCAGGGCAAAGCATTCCTTGGTCTCATCATCAGGGTCGCCTAAGATGAACATACCGTCCCGGTAGTGATCCCAGTGGCCGGAGATCTTATACAGGTCGCTCTTGGCCATGAGCGGCGTCTTGGTCAGTAAATAACCCCGCTTTTGCTCTTCGTCTTCGATCCAGCGCTGCAGAGTCTGGATCACTCTTGCGCCCTTGGGCAGCAGGATGGGCAGACCCTGGCCGATCTCTTCTACCGTGGTGAAGAATTCCAGCTCACGGCCCAGCTTGTTGTGATCCCGCTTTAAAGCTTCAGCCTGTGCTTCCAGGTAAGCATCCAGCTCGTCCTTGGAGGGGAAGCCGATGCCGTAAATACGCTGGAGCATCTTGCGGCTGCTATCGCCCCGCCAGTAAGCGCCGCAGGACTTGGTCAGCTTAAAGCCGTTGTGACGGACTCTGCCGGTGTGATCCAGGTGAGGGCCGGCGCACAGGTCGGTAAACTCGCCCTGTGTGTAGAAGGAGATGATTGCATCAGCAGGCAGATCCTCGATCAGCTCTTTCTTGTAAGGCTCGTTCTTCTCATCTGCCCAGGCAAGCGCCTCTTGGCGGCTCTTTTCGGTGCGCTCCAAACGGACGCGCTCCTTGCAGATCTTCTTCATTTCGCCTTCGATTTGCTCCAAATGCTCCGGAGTGAAAGAAAAGGGCGCGTCAAAGTCGTAGTACCAGCCTTCGTCAATGGCAGGGCCGATGGCCAGCTGTACCTCAGGCCACAGACGCTTTACTGCCTGCGCCATAATGTGGGAGCAGGTGTGCCAAAAGGTTTTGCGGTACTCCGGGTTTTCGAATGTGTACAGATTTTCTTCGGACATAATGTTTTCCTCCTTTTTTATTGGGGAGAAGGTAAAAAAATAGCCCACCCCCTGAAAATCAGGGGTGGGATACAAAGTATTCCACGGTTCCACCCTGGTTGCAGATTGCTCTGCCACTCATTGACGCTGTAACGGGCGCACCCGAATCGGCATTTCCACCGGTCAGCTCAGAAGTGGTATCGCTGAAACAAGGCTTGCAGCATCCTTTCACCAACCGGATGCCTCTCTGGGCAGCTTGCAAAAGCGCGTGTCTTCGTCGTAGCTTTTCACAATGAAAATATAGCACAGTTTGTTTTTTCTGTCAAGGTTTTCTCCCGGAAACGACAGGCAGCTTGGGGTAATATAAAAATGGGAGGGATGCTATGAAAAGGAAGTTGCTGGTGGGCTTGCTGTGTTTGCTTCTTTGCGGCTGTGGAGCGGCTACCGAGCCGCCTACAGAGCCGGTGATTACGGTGCAGGATGAAGAGGTGGTAGCGCAGGTTAGCTTTGGGGCAGTTTATTGCAGCGATCCCAGCCTGCCGGAGGGGAGCAAGGAAGTGATTTTTGCCGGTGTGCCGGGGCAGCAGCGGGAGATCTATTTGGCCACTTATGAAAATGGCATCGAAGTAAGCCGGGAGCTTTTGGAGGTGATCCCGATTGCAGCGCCGGTGGATGCCATTATCGCGGTGGGAACAGGGCAGGCACAGGAGCGGCGGTGGCCCTTGCTGGGAGAGGGGTTTTTGGTGACCCCGGAGGGGCAAATCCTTTCCTATACCCACGCAGAGCAATTCCGGGCGGTGGCTTACACCTCCTGGGTAGCGGACACCACCGGCACTACCGCCACGGGAACGGTGGCCCGTGTGGGGGCGATCGCGGTTGACCCCACGGTGATCCCTTACGGCACGAAAATGTACATCGTCACCAATGACGGGGCATATATCTATGGTGTTGCCACGGCAGAAGATTGCGGTGGCGGGATCAAGGGGCATATTATCGACCTGTTTTTTAATACTTTGGAAGAGTGCTACGCATTCGGCTCACGGCAGTGCACCGTATATTTTTTATCATAGACAAAAGGCCTTTCTTTCTGCTATAATGGCAGAAAGAAAGGCGGATTTTTTATGATCAATGTTTGCGATATCGGGGTGATGAAACCCCTGTTAACTGAACACGGCTTTCATTTTTCCAAAGCCAAGGGGCAGAATTTCCTCATTGCTCCCTGGGTACCGGAGCGGATCGCGGAGGATTCCGGGGTCAACGAAACGGTAGGTGTTTTGGAGATCGGCCCGGGCATCGGCTCGCTGACCCAGCAGCTTTGCCTGCGGGCAAAAAAGGTGTGCGCCGTGGAGCTGGACACCCGGTTAAAGCCGATTTTGGAAAAGACTGTGGGGCAGTTTACAAACCTGGACATTTTGTGGGACGATGTGCTCAAGCAGGATGTAAAGGCTTTGGTTGCAGAAAAGTTTGCAGGGCTTACGCCTATGGCCTGCGCCAATTTGCCCTATTATATTACGACGCCCATTTTATCTGCTCTTTTGGAGGCAGAATGCTTTGATCGGGTGACGGTTATGGTGCAAAAAGAAGTAGCCCAGCGGATCGCAGCCAAGCCGGGTACGGCGGACTACGGCGCATTTACGGTGTTCTGTCAGTTTTATGCCCAGCCGGAGCTTTTATTTGATGTGCCGCCCCATTGCTTTATGCCCCAGCCCAAGGTGACCTCTGCGGTGGTGAGCCTGAAGGTACGCAAGGAACTGCCCTGGGAAATTGCGGATAAGGCGCTGTTCTTCCGGGTAGTTCGCGCCAGCTTTGCTATGCGACGGAAAAAGCTTTCCAACGGCCTGGCATCCGGCTTCCCGGAGCTGGGTAAAGGTGGCGCAGAGGATGTGCTGAAAGCGGTGGGTCTGAATGAAAATGTCCGGGGCGAGACCTTGGATATTCCCGCTTTTGCAGCCATTGCCAATGAGATCTACAGGAGGCGGCAAGGATGATCGAATTTTTGTTTTTGGATTTGGACGATACCATTTTGGATTTTCACAAGGCAGAGCGCATCGCCATCAGCAAAACCTTCCGGGATTTTGGCATTTCACCCACGGAGGAAGTGCTTACCCGGTACAGCCAGATCAATAAAAATTGCTGGCACAAGCTGGAATTAGGGGAGTGGACCCGGGAGCAGGTGCTGGTGCGGCGGTTTGAGCTGCTTTTTGCCGAGCATAATATCGTGTGTGACGGCACGCAGGTGGCTCGCGCCTATGAAAAGAATTTGGCCATCGGTCATTACTTTTTGCCCGGTGCAGAGGAGGCGGTAGATGCCCTTTCCAAGAAGTACCGCCTGTTTCTTGCCAGCAACGGCACAGCCAGCGTGCAGCAAGGTCGTATGACCAGCGCAAACCTTTACCGCTTTTTTGAAAAGGTGTTCGTTTCTCAGGAGCTGGGTGCGAACAAGCCTGCCAAGGAATTTTTTGAGCGGGCAACTGCCCAGATTCCCGATTATGATCCGAAAAAGGCTATGATGGTAGGCGATAGCCTGTCTTCCGATATTTTGGGCGGCATCAATGCCGGGATGAAGACCTGCTGGGTCAACCCCAAGCATCTGCCTGCAGACCCGGCAATTACCGCTGATTATCAGATCGAAGCCTTAAGCCAGCTGGAAAGCTTGTTGGAAACAATATAAAATGAATTGCCCTTTCGGGCATGAATTGGCTTTTGCCATGAATTGCACCTAAAGTGCATGAATTGCCTGCGGCATTAAAAATGGGGCAAGAGAATTGATCCCTTGTCTTTAAGGATGTTTTGCGTGAGAGAAAAAATTAACGGTTTTTTATTTAATGGATATGTTAGAGAGCCAATTCCAATGGTGGTTATTGCTCTTTTAGTGTTACTTGCTTTACTTAGTTTAGCAATTTGGTCAACGGTGGACTTGTTCTTGCCAGTTACACATGACATAGAAGTGAGGGAAATCCATTTTATAGAATATGAACAAGATGGCCCAATTTACGTGTTAACCTCGAATGAAGGATATACATATGACTTGCCGGTGGCCGCTGTTGATGATTTAGATGTAATTGATTCGTTAATTTATAATGCTACTCCTGTTTTAGTAGAGACAGATTCCGGCGAACAAAGATTAGATATATTTTCTATCTCATCGTTAGGAGGCAATTCAATAATTTCTTCTGAAAGCATTTCTAAGGCCAAGTTATTTGGCGCTTATACATCTACCATAATTTTGTGGGTTTCTTGTATAATTTATGCTGCTTTTATTTCTGCATCGTATTATTTTGTGTCCAATGCACCAAAGTATCCTAAAATTGCAGCCTTGCTTATTAGAGAATCATTTCGCAATTTTTAGAGAGGGGACAAGAGAACCGGCCCATTGTTTGCGCATTATAGAAAAGGACAGAGGAGTAGATCCTCTGTCCTTTGCTGTATTTATGTCGATATGTTGCTGCGCAACTCGATATTTTTGCCTTGGGCAAAATCGATATACCGCGTTGCGATTCGATATGATATAAATCCCTCTCGTGCTAGAGCACATATCGATCCGCGAAGCGGAATATCGATTCCCGAAGGGAAATATCGAAAATCCCGCAGGGATTTATATCGATGCATTGTGTGTTTACACAATGCAAGCTACCGGTTTATTTAAGGTCATCGTGTCCGGAGTTACCTTGCAATCCATAGCCAGCACGGTTACACCAGCTTTTGCGGCTTCCCGCAAGGCTTTGCTGAAAACGGGGTCGGTTACATCGTTGGGATGCAGGTATTTTACATCCTCCATTTGGATGACGAACAGCACATATGCTCCGTAGCCCTCTTTTTTTAGGGCGGTCAGCTCCTGCAGGTGCTTTGCGCCCCTTACTGTGGGAGCGTCCGGGAAGGCGCATACACCGTCCGTTTCCAGGGTCACACCCTTTACTTCCAAAAAGCAAGGCTTGCCGTTTAAAGTAAAAGAAAAGTCAAAGCGGGAGTTACCAAAGGTGCTTTCCGGTTTCAGGTTTTCGATTTGCCCTAAGCCGCCGCACAGCAGCCACTGTTTTGCTGCCATATTGGGCGCTTGGGAATCCATATTGATAAGCCGGCTGCCTTTTTGCACGCAGATCAGGTCAAATGCGGTCTTCCGGGCGGGGTTTTGAGAGCGCTCGCACCAAACAGTACTGCCCGATGTAAGCAATTCTTTGCAGCGCCCGGTGTTTTTTACATGGCAGATTTCCGTCTTGCCCTCAATTTCAATATGGGCGATAAACCGGTTGGGGCGGGCAAGGAATTTGCCCTTTACCATTTTTCCATATTGCATATTACTTTTCCTGGCTGCGAAGATACAGTTCTTCCGTAGCAAAGGCCAGCTTGGTGATTACATTCTTTTGGGTGGGCTTACAGTAAAAACTGTCGTTTTCTGTGGAGATATCCACATAATCGCACTTATCCAAAGGCCCAAAGTCGTATTCTACATGCAAAGAGTTGGTCTGGGCGCACTGGCGGTTAATATAGTACCGCTCGCCCCGGTAGTGACCCTCCAGGGTGAAGCCTTTTTCTATATCGTGGGTAAGCTTGGCTTTGCCCAGGGGGATGTAGCGCCAGCAGCGGGGCAGGGAGAAGACCTCCACTTCATCGGTAAAGCTGTAAGTGCCGTCCTCGATCTGCTTGCGTACCTGCTGCCGCTCCCAGTTAAACCAATCGGGGATATGGTCAAATTCGGTGTCGCCTTCCAGGGCTTGCAAATTGCCGTCCTCGTTCCAGTTCCAGCGCTTGCCACACTGCGTGCAAAACAGCTCTGTACCCTTGGAATCCATCTTAAACTCTGTCATACAGTGGGGACACTGGTAAAGCACCTTGTGCAGACCCTCTGCCCGGAAGTCTTCCGTGATGCGGATGCCGGCATCCTTTTGATACCGGTAGTCGTCATACTGCAGCGCCTGACGAAGAACGGTGTTGATATCGTCCGGGGTCATGGTTGCGATCTGCTCCGGGGTCAAGATCTGGGTAAAGGTAGCGTGCAAAGGCACATTACGCTTACGGCGGAAATCCCAGAAGGGGGCGCGGATATGATTGCCCCGGTGGACAACTGCTACCACAGGCACTTTGTTCATTTTAATCAGCTTGCCCAAAGAATCCGGCAGGAAAGCGGTTGTACCGCAAGGGGAGTACCGTGCCTCGGGATACATTGCCAGAATGTCGCCCCGCTGCAGCACCTTACGGATGGATTTAACCAGGTGCAGGTCGGTGGTAAACTTGCGGGTGGCGATGCAGCCGATCCATTCCATCAGCCACCATTTGATCACATAGCCGTCGATGGAGACCACATTGTTGACAGAGTGGGGCCAGGTTGCCATAGCCGCCACCTCAAAGTCGATAAACTGCATATGATTACTCAACAGCATATAGGGGGGCTTGAGACCCTCCATATTGATTTTTTCAATTTTGTATTCCTTGCCGATGAGGGCGATTTTGCAAAGCACCCAAATCAGCCAGGTCCAGAACTTTCTTTGGCGCATAGGATATTTGGCGGTTTTATACCGCTTTTTGTTTTTATAATTTACTTCGATATCCACATTCTTCACCTCGGCGTAATTGTAAATGATTTGTGAAAAAAATACAAGAAAAATCTATTTATATTGCGAAAGGAACAAAGTGCGTGCTATAATATAAAAAATGAGGTGATAAGCTATGGATTGGTTATGGATCGTACCGGTGGCGGTTGCGCTGTTGGTGCTGATAGCAGCTTACATATGTTACCGGATGGCCTTTTATTCTGCGCCACGAAAGCCTTTGCCGGAGGATGTGATTCAGATTCCGGACGGGGAAATTTACGAGGTTTTCCGGGAGAAGATGGAAAACTGGACACGGCAGACCCGGGGCCTCCCCCACGAGGATGTGTCCATTACTTCCTTTGACGGCCTTACCCTGCGAGGCAAATATTATGAATTTTCCCCGGATGCACCGGTGGAGCTGATGTTCCACGGTTACCGGGGTAGCTCGGAGCGGGATTTGTGCGGCGGTGTGCAGCGGTGCTTTAAGCTGGGCAGAAGCGCTTTGCTGGTAGACCAGCGGGGTCACGGCACCAGCGATGGACATATTATCAGCTTTGGCGTCAACGAGCGTAAAGACTGTTTGCGCTGGGTCGATTTTATGATCGAAAAATTCGGCCCGGATGTGAAGATCCTTTTGACCGGCATTTCCATGGGCGCATCCACGGTGATGATGGCGGCAGGGGAGCAGCTGCCCCCCAATGTGGTGGGCGTGCTTGCCGATTGCGGCTACAGCAGCCAAAAGGAGATCATTAAGATCGTTATCCGCAAGCTGAAACTGCCGGCAGACCTTTTGTACCCCTTCGTAAAGCTGGGCGCTTTTCTCTTTGGCGGTTTTTCTTTGGAAGAGACCACGCCTTTGCAGGCAATGGCAAAATGCAAAATTCCGGTGTTCTTTGTCCACGGAGAAAAGGACGATTTTGTTCCCTGTCAAATGAGCCGGGATTGCTACGAAGCTTGCAATGCCCCCAAGGGGATATTCACCGTTCCCGGCGCAGGCCACGGCCTGGCGTATCCTTCTGATGTGGAAGGTTATCTGGTAGCTGTAAGGGAATTTTATGAAAAGTATACAGAGAAAGCACAGGATTGACCTGTGCTTTTTTCTATTGAAAAATTCTTACAAATGTTGTATAATGTTATAAAGTGAAATATTTGTTATAAATAGGAGGTAACTTATGAATATCAATTACATTCATCCTGCTGACCAGCTGGTTATGTTTATGCAGCGTATCTATGATAAGGGTATGACCACCACCAGTGGCGGCAACCTGTCCATCCTGGATGAAAGCGGCAATATCTGGATCACCCCGGCAGGTGTGGACAAGGGAACGCTGAACCGCAACGACATCGTTTGCGTAAAGCCGGACGGCACCGTTGTCGGTATGCACCGGCCCTCTTCTGAGCTGCCTTTCCACGCAGCGGTTTATAAAATGCGCCCTGATTTGAAGGCGGTGCTCCACGCCCATCCCCCGGCGCTGGTATCTTTTTCCATCGTGCGCAAGACTCCGAACCTGAATCTGCTGCAAAGCGTGCAGAAGATGTGTCCCGAGGTAAAGATCGCTACCTATGCCGTTCCCGGCAGCGAAAAGCTGGGCGAGAACATCGGCAAGTGCTTTGCAGAAAACTGCGACATTGTGCTGCTGGAAAACCACGGTGTTTGCATCGGCGCAAAGGATATGTATACCGCGTTCCAGCGGTTTGAGACCTTGGAATACTCTGCTAACCTGGAGATTTTGGCCCACCGCATCGGCACACCCAGACCCCTGGATGAGCACGCCTACAAGATCGCGGAGACCACCGGCCATATGAAGATGGACGATTTCATCCCCAGCTCCCATTCTGTAGAGGAACTGGCTGCCCGTCGGGATATGATCACCCTGATCCGTCGGTCTTACAAGCAGGGCCTGTTTACCGCTACCCACGGCACATATTCTGTCCGCCTTTCTGACGGCAGCTTTATCATCACCCCCTTTGGTATGGACAGAGCTTACTTGGAAGAAGATGATCTGGTGCGGGTCAAGGCCGGTATGAAGGAGATGGGCAAGATCCCCTCCCGGGCGGTAGGTCTGCACGAAAAGATCTATGCTTTAAATCCGGAGATCAGCGCGGTGCTGCTGGCGCACCCGGTACACGCTATGGCTTTCGCGGTTACCGATACGGAGTTTGACCCCCGTACCATTCCGGAAAGCTACATCCTGCTGCGGGATGTTAAGCGCATTTCTTACGAGGAGTATTACACCGAGCAGGAAGCCAATGCAGATTACTTCGGTGAGGCTACTCCGGCGCTGATGGTGGAAAATGCCTGCGTCATCGTCACCGGCAGTACACTATTGCAGGCCTTTGACCGGCTGGAGGTTATGGAATCCACCGCCCATTCCATTATCAACGCCGCCGCTTTGGGCAACATCGTTCACATTTCCCCGGAGGAAGTGGAGGATCTGAAGGAAGCCTTCCATTTGGTAGATTAAACATAAAAATGCATAAGAGAAAAGGACAGAGGAGTAGATCCTCTGTCCTTTATTGTATTTATGTCGATATGTTGCTGCGCAACTCGATATTTTTGCCTTTGGCAAAATCGATATATCGCGTTGCGATTCGATATGATATAAATCCTTCTCGTGCCAGAGCACATATCGATCCGCAAAGCGGAATATCGATTCCCGAAGGGAA
>JAZOWK010000002.1:0-2655 GCA_045659205.1 Faecousia sp. | reverse complement strand
CTTGGTGTTGGGCATAGCAGCGCGGATCTTACGCAGCCGCTCCCAGGGATCTTCGTGCAGATAGCGCAGGCACACATCAAAGGTTGCGCCGCCCCAGCATTCTGCTGCGTAGTAGCCGGCCTTGTCGATGGTAGAGAGCATGGGCTCAAACTTCTCGAAGGGCAGGCGGGTTGCGATCAGGGACTGGTTTGCGTCACGCAAAACGGTTTCTACAAATTGTACTTTTCTCGCCATAATCTATTCCTCCGTTTTAATCGGCAAAAATTTTGTTGATCAGCACGGTCGACAGCGCAATAATGCCGATAACAGCAAAGATCACCAGCATACCGACACCCATATGCTTTAAATTCTCAATGAAATTCGCAGGCTGGAAAGAGATCTGCGCTGCCGTTTCCTCAGCCGCGTGTAATGCAGTTAAAAAGTTCATAGGATCAGCCTCCGATCAGGTAAGAGAAAATGTTGAGGATAATGCCGCCGGCGATAACGGATGCGATCTGGCCGGAAACATTTACACCGATGGAATGCATCAGCAGGTGATTCTGGGGATCTTCCGCCAGAGCCATCTTATGCACGATACGGCCGGACATGGGGAATGCAGAAATACCGGCTGCGCCGATCATAGGATTGACCTTCTTCTTGGAGAAGAGATTCAGCAGCTTTGCAAACAGAACGCCGCCTGCGGTATCCACGATAAAGGCGATCAGACCCAGACCCATAATGATCAGGGTATCCACCTTCAGGAACTGCTCAGCAGTCATATTGAAAGCAACGGAAATGCCCAGGAAAATGGTGATCAGGTTTGCCAGCACCTTCTGTGCAGTTTCAGACAGGCTATCCAGCACGCCGCACTCCCGGATCAGGTTGCCGAACATCAAGAAGCCGATGAGGGCGGTAGCCTGGGGGATGATGGCGGATGCTACGATGGTAATAATAATGGGGAACAGGATGCGGGTCAGCTTGCTGACGGACTTCTGCTCATAAGGCATACGGATCATCCGTTCCTTCTTGGTGGTCATAGCCTTGATCACCGGGGGTTGAATCAAGGGAACGAGGGCCATATAGGAATAAGCCGCAACGGTAATCGCGCCCTTATAGTTAGAACCTAAGGTATTGGCAACGGCAATGGAAGTAGGACCATCTGCTGCGCCGATAATGGCGATGGAAGCAGAGTCCCGCAGGTCGGGGAAGAACATGCTTGCCATACACAGGGTGAAGAAAATACCGAACTGGGCAGCTGCGCCGAAGAGCATCAGCTTGGGGTTTGTCAGCAGCGGGCCAAAATCGATCATTGCGCCGATGCCGATGAACAGCAGCAGGGGGAACAGCTCATTGCCGATACCGGCATTGTAAAGCTCCTGAATAGGGCCTGCCAGCGCATCGGACAGAGGGATGTTTACCAGGATCGTGCCGAAGCCCATGGGCAGCAGCAGAGAAGGCTCCATTTCCTTAGCGATCGCCAGGAAGATCAGCAGGCAGCCGATGAGGATCATAACCACATGGGGCCAATCAAACCGCAGTAAGTTTTGATATAAAATTTCCATAGTTATCCTCCGAGAATTAACCGATTACCACGAGGGCATCGCCGGTGTTGACGGAAGCGCCCTTGGAAACAACCACCTGGGTAACCGTGCCGCTCTTGGGAGCCATGATCTCATTTTCCATCTTCATAGCTTCCAGCACACACAGAACCTGGCCTTCTTTAACTGCCTGACCGGCAGAAACATTGACCTTCAGGATGGTGCCGGGCATGGGAGCATTTACAGCCTCGCCAGCGCCGGTGACTGCAGGAGCAGCAGCGGGGGCGGGTACAGCGGTAGGAGTAGCAGCGGGAGCTGCCACAGGAGCAGCTACGGGAGCAGCAACTGCATCATATTCGTCCAGCAGGATTGCCTGGCCGTTATTGACCTCCACCTCATAGGTGCGGCCCTTCAAAGTTACTTTATATTTCATATTACTCTACCTCCTTGATGGAAATGAAACGCAGCTCGTTCAGGGGCTTGCCCATCTTATCGGCTACGATGGCCATGATCATTGCGGCAGTCTTCGGCTCTACATTGTAAAGCTTTAATTCGCCGGCAGAGCCGGGGGCTTTCGGCAGCTCCACGACAGGTGCTTCCTGCACAGGAGCAGCTTCCTGCTGAGCAGCAGCTTTTTTGCTGCGCTTATTTACAACTACCCAAACGGCAAATGCGGCAAGCACTACCAAAACAATGGCCAATGCAATGGGATCGCCATCAGCGGGAATATCTTTCTGTACGTGACTCAAAAACTGTAACATTCAGCCATCCTCCTTATGCTTCGGTGATGGTATAGGTAGCCATATTCTCTTCCTTGGCCTTGCGCTCTTCGAAGAACTTTTCTGCCAGGTTGGGGAAGGCAATGTAGGAAAGCACATCCTCGTCGCTTCTTGCGATACCTGCCAGCTTTTCACGGGTGGGCTCTACGATGGGAGCCAGGGTATCGGCATAGCGGCCTTCCAGAGGCTTTTCATCGCCCAGGATCTGTGCCTGGATTTCTGCATTGATGGGAGCGGGAGTAATGCCGTACTCACCGCGGCAGTATGCCTTGATCTCCTTGGACACGGTCTTGTACCGCGCACCGTCCAGGACATTGCGGACAGCCTGCACGCCAACCATCTGGCTGGTGGGGGTAACC
>JAZOWK010000001.1:0-49231 GCA_045659205.1 Faecousia sp. | reverse complement strand
CAAGTAGCCTCTCAGCAGCCCTATTTGCTGCTTTTTGCCTTATCTTCCTTGCCTTGCGCCAGCAAGGCGGCGTCATCTGCGCCAAAAATCTATCAAATATTACTTGCTGAGAGGTGCTTGGCAGTTTTCAGCCACCCGCATTTTCCAAGACGAAGAAAATTACGCAGACAATACTTTGTGTATTATCAAGGGATTTTCTGATGTATTGGGGAATGCAGGTGCCTGAAAACCTGCTTGGGTTCAAGTCCTCTCTGCCTTTGGAGGTGAGCAAAATGGTAATGAGTTGGATATGGACTCTCATGATCGTCCTTTCCCTGGCAGGCGCAGTGTTTTTGGGCAACGCAAGTGAGCTATCCGGTGCGATCACCCAAGGGGCGCAGAGCGGTGTCACCCTTGCTGTTTCTATGGCAGGCGCGATCTGTCTTTGGTCCGGTGTGGGCGCTTTAATGGAGAAAACCGGCATATCCCGTACCGTCAGCAGGCTGCTGCGGCCACTGTTGACCTGCCTCTTCCCCAGCACCAAAAGTGACCCTCGGTTAGCCGGTCATCTCACCGCCAATGTATGTGCTAACCTTTTAGGATTAGGCAATGCCGCCACACCTATGGGCATTCAGGCTGCCCAGCGATTGGCATCAGGCAAAAATGGCATCGCCACCAATGAACTGTGCAGGCTTATCGTTTTAAACACCGCATCCATCCAGCTATTGCCCACCAATGTGGCTGCCGTACGCAGCAGCTTAGGCTGCGCCCGTCCTTTTGATATCCTGCCGGCAGTATGGATCACCAGCTTTTGTTCTGCAGGTCTTGGCATTGCAGCCGCCTGGCTATTGGGGAAACTATGGAAAAAATAATCGATTATATCGTTCCGGTGATTTTAATGGCAGTGTGCCTGGTTGCCCTTTACAAAAAAGAAAACGCCTACGACATCCTCTTAGATGGCGCAGCCGGTGGCTTAAAGCTCCTTGTAAGCCTGATCCCTACGCTCATCCTGCTGCTTACCGCTGTGACGATGCTCCGCGCATCCGGTGTAATGGATCTGATTGCAACAGTTGCTGCACCGGTGTTTTCCCTGTTCGGTATTCCACCGGAAACCGCACCACTGGTGCTGATCCGCCCCATCAGCGGCAGCGCTGCTTTGGCGGTGGGTGCAGACCTGATGACCCAATACGGGGTGGATTCCTACATAGGCCGCACCGTGGCCATTATGTTAGGCTCAACGGAAACCACCTTTTACACAATCAGTGTCTATTTCGGTGCTGCAGGCATCAAAAAGACCCGGTATACCATCCCCGCCGCCCTGTTTGCGGACTTCGTAGGCTTTTTTATGGCCAGCCTGACCGCCCGCTTTCTTATATAAAAAACGACGAAGTAAATGTACTTCGTCGTTTTTATTTAAATGCGTTCTACAACCTCTTTTGTGGCTTTCACAATACAATTTGCAGGATAAATGCCCCGCAAGGATGTCAAAGGATACACAGAAGTATTTTGACCGATCACTGTACCGGGATTCAGCACGCAGCCGCAGCCGATATCGCCGTGGTCACCGATGATGCCACCCAGCTTACGCAGGCCGGTCTCATAATTGTCTGCTCCACGAACAATAACATTTTTGCCGTCAGATTTCAGGTTAGAGCAGATAGAGCCTGCACCCATATGGGCAAAATTACCCAGAACAGAATCACCCACATAGTTATAATGCGGCACTTGTACCTTGCGTAAAAGCACACAATTTTTCAGCTCAGAAGAATTGCCGATGACGCAATCCGGTCCGGTAATTACAGAGCCGCGAATATATGCGCCGGGACGGATCTCGGTATTCGCGCCAATAATGGCAGGGCCTTCAATGGTAGCCGTAGGGGCGATCTTCACATTTTCACCCACCAGCACCTCCGGAGCGATCTGGGTAAAGCCCTCCAGACCGTTCTTTATCAGTTCCCGGATGTAAGCTTTCACCTCCAGCAGCATCTGCCAGGGATAAAGATGCTTTTCAAAAAGCGGCTTTAAATAGCTGACCTGACAGTCAAACAGTTCCGCTGTCTTTACTTGCTCAACCAACACTATGCCCTCTTTCTACGATCACTGCCACGATGTCCTGCGCATAAGATACACAGTCCTCGTATTTTTCACATTCCACCATCACACGGATCAGAGGCTCTGTGCCGCTTTGCCGCAGTAGCACACGACCCTTGCCGCCAATCTTGGCTTCTGCCTCCTTCACGGCCTGCAAAACTGCAGAATCCGCCAGCACTGCCGCCTTATCCTTTACCGCCACATTCTGCAAATACTGGGGGTATGTCTTTACCGGCTCAGCAAGCTTGGAAAGCGTAGTCTTCTGATCGCACACTTCTTCGGTGATCATAATGGCTGTCAGCAAGCCGTCACCGGTGGTGGCATACTTTTTAAGAATGATATGACCGGACTGCTCGCCACCCAACGCATAGTCATTTTGCTGCATGCACTCATAAACAAAGCGGTCACCCACAGCGGTCTGCTCACACCGGATACCGGCCTCCTGCAAGCTTGCCACAAAGCCGCTGTTGGACATCACCGTGGCAACCACCGTATTATGCTTGAGCATACCCCGGGACTGCAGACGCTTTGCCAAAATGTACATCATAGCATCACCGTCTACAACATTGCCGTTTTCATCCACAGCAATACAACGGTCTGCGTCGCCGTCAAAGGCAAAGCCCATATCCAGGTGCTGCTCTTTTACCAGCTTGCACAGGCCTTCCACGTGAGTAGAACCGCAGCCGGTATTTACATTCAGACCATTGGGTTCAGCGCCCATCAGGGTCACATTTGCACCCAAAGCACTGAATACTGCGTTTGCGATCATCCAGGAAGCGCCGTTGGCGCAGTCCAAACCGATGCGCAGATTCTTATAAGAACGGGCAGCCAAAGAAATGAGGTAACCCACATAACGATTTCTGCCGGAAACGTGGTCAACAATACAGCCGATCCGGTCTCTCTGAGCCAAGGGCAGGTCATCGCCACTGATGCCCAGCGCTGCCATATCCCCATCCAGGTAAGCCTCTATGTAACCGGTAGTCTTATCATCCAGCTTTTCACCGTAGCGGTTAATAACCTTAATGCCGTTATCGTGGAAGGGATTGTGGGACGCGGTGATCATAATGCCGCAATCAAACTCTTCCTGACGGGTCACATAGGACACGCTGGGTGTGGTGGTAACGTGAAGCATATAGGCGTCTGCACCGGATGCAGTAATGCCGGCCACCAGGGAATACTCGATCATATAGCTGGAACGACGGGTATCCTTACCGATAACGATCCGGGGTCTGCCGCTGGGATTATTGCAGCCGGACAGCTCAGAAGCATAATACCAGCCAAGGAAACGGCCAACCTTATAAGCCTGAATGGAAGTCAGGCCCACATTGGCCTCACCCCGGAAGCCATCCGTACCGAAATACTTTTTCTTTTTAGAACGGTCCGCAGACTCGGAAATATCAACACCGGGCCGCAAAAGGGTATCTGCGGAAACTTTAAAAATATCGCTCAGCTGCAAAACATTGTCGATCTGAGGAAGCGCCTGATCCATCTCCCACTTGGAAATGGACTGACGGGATACACAGAGTTTTTCTGCCAGCTGCTCCTGAGAAAAGCCTTTACCCTGACGCAGCTTAGATATCTTCTCACCAATAGTCATAATTTTCGCTCCTTATTACATTTTGAGCCCAAAACTCTACAAATATAATTTTAACAGAACATTTTAAAAGTACAATCAACTGCACTTGGAGTTTTTAGCAACCGTCAGTTGCCGTCAAATACAATGATATCAGATATTATACATATTTTCAATGGATTATCTTGTCATTTTGTAAAGGGAACTTTGCCCAAAATAAAACCGCAGCATTTTCAGCTGCGGTTTATATCTTAAAAGGTTGCCACATCCGGGTCTGCCGGTTGGGCGGGATTTACTTCCAATGCAGTCAGCACAGGGCCAAGCTCACCTTGGTACAAAGGATGCTTTTCTGCAGAAATTTCGGCCGTTACCTGCACCCAGCTGCGAGGGGTCAGCTTTGCTGCATCCGCATATTTACAGGGAATACCGCAGAACTGGATGTCATCCACGCAGCAGGTCATCACAAAGCGACCGGGGGCAAACATACCATTCTTCTCCCGACGCAAAAGCGCTACCTGAGCCTTGAAAGACACGGTCTTGCCCTGATACTTTTGCGGCTCTTCCGTCACATCCCGGTACCACAAAGCATAGTCAGCATCGTTTACCTGGATAACAGGGGCATTAATATCAAAGGGCAAGGGATCTTCCACATCGTCAAAGGCGGTCGTGCCGTCCAGATAATCATAGAGAATATCCATCCGGCGGTTGGCAGCCCGCACCAACTTATGAAGCTCCGTTGTGTCTGCGCCCGGCTGCAGCCGGTTAAACACCACCATCTGGCCGCCTACAAGCTTATCCATAACCAGATTGCGCATATTGGCATTATAAGCCATTATGGTGGTAGAGTCGGCAAACATAACCTCCTGCGCCACCACCCAGCTTTCCGGAAAACGGCTGTACAGGTCGCCTACCAACTGCATACCGTTCAGCTCCGCCACTACCCGCTCGGCCTTGTACTTTTTCTGCAGAGAAAGCAGCTGCTTGGTGGTAACCGTCTGCTGATCCAAGATTTCCAAGAACACATTGGGGTGGGGATAGGTGGAAAAATCAAACTCCTCCTCCCCTTCTTCAAATACCAGCAGCAGCGTCCGCTCACCGGCATTGAAACGGGGATCTTCCAGAGTTTCCTGAATAAACTTGGTCTTACCGGAATCCAAAAAACCGGTAAATACATAAACAGGGATCTGTGTCATAGCCGCTCCTTACATACCGAACAGGGCAACGATGTCCTGTTCATTTAAGTTTGCGCCGATAACGCACAGCTTACCGGTGACCGCAGCTGCGCCAAAACGCACATTGCGCTCTTCGGGAACATAGTCAAAATGGATCCAGCCGCCAGCTTTGCAGGCAACAATACCTTTGGCGCGGAGCACCATACCGCAGCTACCCTCGTCCAAAACCTTCAGGGCATTTTCAATGTCCGCAATGGCAAATTTCCGGGCAGTTTCCACGCCCCAGGAAGTAAACACTTCGTCAGCGTGATGATCGTGATGATCGTGGCCGCAGGAGCAGTGACCATCTTCGTGGTGATGGTGATGATGCTCGTGGTCGTGGTCGTGGTGACCGCAGCAGCAGTGCTCTTCTTCGTGATGATGATGGTGATGCTCGTGATCATGGTCGTGGTGACCGCAGCAGCAATGCTCTTCTTCGTGATGATGATGGTGATGCTCGTGGTCGTGATCGTGGTGACCGCAGCAGCAATGCTCTTCTTCGTGGTGATGGTGGTGATGATCGTGGTCGTGGTCGTGGTGACTGCAGCAGCAATGTTCCTCTTCGTGATGGTGGTGATGATGGTGGTGATGATGCTCCTGCTCCATACGCGCCAGCTCCGCCTCCACAGAAGCCTTGCCATCCATAGCCTCCAGCAGCTGCTCACCTGTAAGCTGATCCCAGGGAGTAGTTACAATAGCAGCGTCAGCATTATGCTCCCGGAGCATAGCTACCGCAGTATCCAGCTTTTCCTGGGGAATAAAATCTGTACGGGACAAAATGATCGTACCGGCAGTTTCCACCTGGTTATTGTAGAACTCGCCAAAGTTCTTCATATACACCTTCACCTTGGAGGCATCCACCACAGCAACGGCAAAGCCCAGGGAAACATCCGGGCCGGTAACCTTCTGCACCGCTGCAATCACATCGGACAGCTTGCCCACACCGGAAGGCTCGATGAGAATGCGATCAGGATGATATTCCTCGATCACCTGATTTAAAGCCTTACCGAAGTCGCCCACCAGGCTGCAGCAAATGCAGCCGGAGTTCATCTCCGTAATATTGATGCCTGCATCCTGCAAGAAGCCGCCGTCAATACCGATCTGACCGAATTCATTTTCGATAAGCACCAGCTTCTGACCCCGGTAGGCCTCCTGGATCATCTTTTTAATAAGGGTGGTTTTGCCCGCGCCTAAAAAGCCGGAATAAATGTCGATTTTCGTCATAATATGCACCTTCTGTTTTTAATATTATAGAAATATTATAACACCAAAAAAAGCATCTGACAAGTGACTTTATCGACAGCTTTTCCTTGAAAACCGCACCGTTTTTCCGTTACTCTACGAAAGGCGGTACTTATCCCCTAAGTGCGACAAAACCGCTGACCGCCACTGTGTCTCCCTCACAGTGGCGGTCATTCTTATAATACCGGTATAACCAGCATTTTGCCCACAGGCGGCTCTTCTGTAAGGGCATTGGCCTGGCGGATCAATTCGCAGGAAGATCCGCATTTTTTCGCCAACTGCCACAGTCCTCCCTGCCCCATTCGGCGCAGAATCACGCTGGGGCGGGCTGGGTTTGGCTCTTTGATCTGTCCCAATTCCAAAGCCGTGACCATAGGGATATTCTCCCCGGCGGTCTGCATATACACAAACTGCACATCCGTATGCAGGGATGCCTCCTGCCCTGCCAAAGCGCTTTCCATTCTCCCCGTTGGAATCACCGCACCCAGCAGTTGCGCCCCATTGTCTACCTGCACATCCATTTCATCTTCCCAGCGCACCACCGCAGATTGCAGCGCGCCTTCTTCATCATAATACAGCATCTGTCCCATAGCCGGCAGCTGCACGTGAGCGCCTTCCGGTGTTCGCTGCACTCTTAACTGGTCAGGCCAAATCACTCCGTCTGCCACCTGTGTGCCTTCCACATGGAATATATGCTCCAGGGGAAGAGTCACAGTCTGCAGCTGGGAAAGTGCCGGCAGCTCCAGTTCCCGGGTGCTCGCAACCACATCCCGGTGGGGGCTGTATGCATCAGCGATCACCTGTACATCCGTATACTCGCAGATCACATACTGACAGGTCACAGATGTCTTCATACGGATGCGTCCTTGCTCATCGGTATGCATCTCCATACCGGTTACCTGGGGCATTATCCAGGCCTGCGCTCCCTCGTCAAATTCTCCGTTAAGCTCCGCAAACTGGGAAAAAGGCACATCAAAATCCCAGCTTTGCAAGCCGCCCTCTTCATCGATATAGAGGGTATTCACAGTACAGTTACCCCGGAATACGATCTTGCCGGCCATAACCCGGCTTTCCAGCATCTGGGGCTGAATCCGGTAGCGCAGGAAGCTTTCCGCTTTGGGGCAGGACGGGGGCAATTCCAGTTCTTCATCCAAAGTAAAGGGTTTTTCTCCCGCGTCCTTTGGCAAGCACACAGAATATGTTTTCTTAAGTACCTGCACATCTTCCGGCAGGTCATCAAAGCCGTATATGTCCGCATAGTCAGGCAAATATGCCTGCATCAGCGCCCCCACATTCACCCGGACCATAAGCTTTCTGCCGGAGGTCATCCGGGCATCTGCGCTGCGAAGGACACAGGTAGCCGCCATAATGCCGTCGGTTTTGGTATCCGGAATATCCCAGTTCATCTGAAAGGGTATCCAGGTCTCCACACTCCGCACAGGGCCTGAATCCTCCGGCGCGTACAGCACCCAAACCATCACGCCGCCACTAACACCCAGGCTATCGCTTTGCCACTGCTTACTGCGCATAATCACCTGTCCCCAAGTGCCCAGCACTCGGCCAATGTCCGGCATACCGTCCCCTAATTTTACTTCCTGGGTCTGTTCCTGATTTTGAGATTCCCACTTAATGCTTTTTAAACACCCGATCCCGGTTTTATGAAATTGCAATTCCACAATACATCACTCCTTATTCCGGTCTACCACAGTATATGCTGCCCGGGACAAGTTAATGCTTAAACACAAAAAAGCCTGCTACACCAAGGCCAAACCCAAAGCAATAGCACAAAAAGCCGCCCTCCATCCAGGCGCCCAGCAAGATGCCCAGCCCGAAGGCCAACAGCACCAAACCCCAAAGCTGGTTATAACGACACATAAAAAACACCCCCACATTACTCTATGTGGGGGTGTATGTATTTATCCGCCTAAGTAAGCCTTACGGACTTCGTCACTTTGAGCAAGCTCTGCGCCTGTACCACTTAAGGTGACAGCGCCGGTCTCCAAAACATAAGCCCGGTCAGCGATCTCCAAAGCCTTGCTGGCATTCTGCTCAACCAGCAAAATAGTAGTACCGGCCTTGTGCAAATCTTTAATGATATCAAAGATCTGATCCACCAAAATAGGAGCAAGACCCATAGAAGGCTCATCCAGCATCATCAGCTTGGGATGGCTCATCAGCGCCCGGCTCATAGCCAGCATCTGCTGCTCACCACCGGAAAGCGTACCCGCCACCTGATGGCGACGCTCCTTCAAGCGGGGGAACAGCTGGAACACCATATCCAGGTCTTCCTTGGATACGGATTTCTGGGTAAATGCGCCCATATCCAGGTTTTCCTGCACACTCATCTGCAGGAAGATCCGCCGGCCCTCCGGTACGTGAGCAAGGCCATGCCGCACCAGCTTATAAGCATCAGCATGGGCAATGTTCTCGCCCATAAAGGTGATAGAACCGGACCGAGGATGCATAAGACCGGAAACGGTCTTCAGAATGGTGCTCTTACCGGCGCCGTTTGCACCGATCAGCGCCACGATCTCACCGGGATGCACTTCAAAGGAAACGCCCTTAACTGCGTGGATAGCGCCGTAATACACATGGATATCATCAATTTTAAGCATATTTACGCGCCCTCCTTCTTGCCGAGATAAGCCTCAATAACCGCAGGATTTTCCTTGATCTGCTCCGGTGTACCCTTTGCGATCACCCGGCCATAGTTCACCACAACAATACCTTCGCACACATTCATAACCAGGTTCATATCGTGCTCGATGAGGAAAATAGCGATCTGGAAGGTGTCCCGGATACGACGGATCTGATGCATCAACTCTGTGGTTTCACTGGGGTTCATACCTGCAGCCGGCTCATCCAGCAAAATCAAAGAGGGATTGGTAGCCAAAGCTCTGGCGATCTCCAGTCTGCGCTGGACACCGTAAGGCAGGCTTCCCGCCTTCACATCCGCCACATCTGCAAGACCCATAAATTCCAAAAGCTCCATTGCCTTTGCATTGGCTTTCTTTTCAGAAATATAGTAACTGGGCAAATGCAGCAAAGAGGAAATAAAGGAACACTTGATATGATTATGCATACCAACCTTTACATTTTCCAAAGCCGTCATTTCAGAGAACAAACGGATATTCTGGAAGGTACGGGCAACGCCCAGCCGGTTGACCTTGGCTGCGCTCATACCCTTGGTATTGATACCGTTGATCAAAATACTGCCGCGGGTGGGCTGATACACACCGGTGAGCAAATTGAAAATGGTGGTCTTACCTGCGCCGTTAGGGCCGATCAGACCCGATATCTCCGTAGGACCGATGGTCATATTAAAGCCATCGACCGCTGTCAAGCCGCCAAAATCAATACCCAGATTTCGCACATCCAGCACAGGCAGCTTGCCCTGATCCTGCTTACGGATCAAATTGGTGGTGGTGACCTCGATCATATGCTTTGGGTAATTATCCTTCATGATCGGTCACCTCCTTTTTCTTTTGGAAAATTCCTTTTATCCGTTGTTTTATTCTATCGTTAAGTTGAGAAATTGCCCCCTTAACCTTGGGCGACCAAGTGCAGATCATCAGAATAATCAAAATGCCTGCGTACAGCAAAAGACGATACTGATCCAGGAATTCCGCAAAGGCTTGCTGCCAACCGCCAGCATTCTGCAAAGCAGCATTTTTCATAAGTTCCGGCAAAATATACAAAGCTGTTGCAGAAATCACAGAGCCAAGCACATTGCCCAAGCCACCCAGCACCACAAACAACAGAATATTGATGGATTCATTATAACCCAACTTTGCCGGACGCAGATTAACCATATCCAGACCATAAACCGCACCGGCCATACCTGCCAAAGCGGCAGAAATCACAAATGCTTTCATCCGGAATGCGGTAACATTGATGCCCACGGACTCGGCCGCAATTCGGTTGTCCCGAACTGCCTTAATGGCGCGACCTTCCTTGGAATTGATCACATTAAGTACAACAAACAGCGTAATCATCACCAGCATAAAGCCTATGGTGAAAGTAGCGATCTTATTATCGTAAGAAAGCCGTGTGCCGATAGAACCGGCAACAATGTTGGCCTCCCACTCCGGCGCAGTTTCAGAGAATGCAAAATGCACCACGCCATCTGCGTTGCCTACATGGAGATTTTGTAACAGGTTACGAAGAATCTCACCAAAAGCCAAGGTCACGATGGCCAAATAGTCGCCACGCAGACGCAAAGCGGGAATGCCTACCAGGAAACCTACCGCACCTGCAATTACAGCAGCAACAGCCATTGCCAACAAAATCCGCGCTGTGGGATCCGGTATATAGGGAGAGATCAAAGACACCACGATGACACCTGTGTAAGCGCCAACGCCCATAAAACCGGCATGGCCCAAGCTCAGCTCGCCACACACACCAACCAGCAGGTTTAACGACACGGCCAGAGAAATATACACGCAGATCTGCACCAGTTGGTTGTTCATAAACCGGGACAAGCCACCGGACTGCTGCAAAGAGGACATAACCAAGAAGGCTACGATTACCACCAGGTAAGTAATCAGGTTTTTCAGGGTACTGCGATTTTTCAGAATCTTTTTCATAGTAGCCACCTCACACCTTTTCCTGGATCTTCTTGCCCAGGATGCCTGTAGGCTTCACCAACAAGATGATAATCAGTACCGAGAACACGATAGCATCAGAGAACTGGGTGGAAATATAAGCTTTACTCAAAGTTTCCACCAAACCCAGCAACACGCCACCGAGCATTGCGCCGGGCATAGAGCCAACGCCGCCCAAAACCGCTGCAGTAAAGGCCTTGATGCCGGGCATCGCGCCAAAAGTAGGCTCCAGGTTGGTCTTGTGCCACAGCAAGATACCCGCAACTGCTGCCAAAGCAGAACCAATAGCAAAAGTAACAGAAATCGTTCTGTTTACATTAATGCCCATGAGCGAAGCAGCATCCCGATCCTCGGACACGGCGCGCATAGCTTTGCCCATCTTGGTGCGGGCTGTAAAAAGGGTCAAAGTAATCATAATGAACACAGCAACCGCAATATTCATAGGCGCATCGCCGCTAATATTCAATGCACCCCCGAAAAGGCTGATGTTAGCCGTAGCACCGGCATAAACCTTGGGATCAGCATGCCAGATTTGCTGCGCGCCATTTTGCAGGAAAATACTCACACCGATGGCGGTGATCAGCACAGCAAGGCTGGGCGCGCCACGCAAGGGGCGGTATGCCAAACCCTCAATAGTAACACCCAGCAACATACAGGCCAGCATTGCAATAGGCACTGCTACCAACTCAGGCAAGCCCAGACGGCTAATAACTGTGTAAGCAACAAAGCCGCCCACCATGATCACATCACCGTGGGCGAAGTTCAGCATTTTGGCAATGCCGTAAACCATGGTATAGCCCAATGCGATAATGGCATAGATCGTACCGATGCTGATACCGTTAATGGTGTACTGTAATAAATCCATAATCTTCTCTCCTCATCCAGCATTCTGTGAAAGCCTTTCCTTTAAAAGGGCTTTCACAGAACGCCGTATTATAAGGGTACAGGGATGGGAGGAAATCCTCCCATCCCAAGTACAGTTAAATTAGTTCATTGCCGCGTAAGCGCCATTTTCAACTACCATAGCTTCGGCAGTCTTGGAAACGAAGCCATCAGCAGACCAGGTCAGGCCGCTGCCGGTCAGACCGGAGAAAGAATTGCTGGTAAAGTAAGCAATCATCTTCTGGCAGGCTTCAGTATTGGAGGTATTACCATCAACACCGGAAGCTACGCAAGCATTATAGATCGCATAAACAACATCGTAGCCATCAGCAGCGAACTGGTTAGGCTCAACACCGCCGGACTTAGCCTTAAACTTAGCAACGAACTCCTGAACCTTTGCATCAGGGTTGCCAGCGGAGAAGGGAGTCATGAGCATCAGGCCTTCAGCAAGAGCAGGATCAAAGCCATCCATAGCCAGGATGCCGTCCATGCCGTCGCAGCCAAAGAATGCGGGCTCATAACCAATGCTATCAGCATACTTCAGAACCTTGGAAGCATCGGAGTAGTAGAAGGGCATAAACACCAGATCACAACCGGCGTTCTTGCACTGCTCAACCTGAGTATCCAGCTCGGTGTTGGAAGAGGAAGAGAAAGAAGTCTCAACAGCAATATTCACACCAAGCTCAGCAGCCTTAGCCTTAAAACCGTTTGCCAGGCCGATGGAATAGTCGTCAGATGCATCATAGATCACGCCAACCTTAGCGCTGGGGAACTTAGCCTTTACCAATTCAGCAGCGGAAGCGCCCTGGTTGGGGTCAGTAAAGCACATCTGGAAGATGTTGTTACCAGCATTTGCCACGTCAGCAGAAGAAGCAGAGGGGGTGAGCATAAATACCTGATCCTGAACGACCATAGGTGCAACCTGGAGAGCGGGGCCGGAAGTAACAGTGCCACCGAAGAACTGCATGCCCCAGTCCATCAGCATGTTGTAACCGCTGACAGCCTTAGCGCCATCGTGCTCATCGTCAACTGCCTTATACTCAATCTTCAGACCGTCTTCACCGGCGGCTGCGTTGATCTCTTCAACAGCGATCTGCATGCCCCAGTCAACAGCCATACCGTAGTTTGCAGCAGGGCCGGTCAGAGGGCCGGTCATACCAATCTTAATGGCCTTCTTAGCGCCATCGGTGCCACCAGCCGCAGGAGCGCTGCCACAGCCTGCAAACAGGGACAGTACCATCAGTACACTCAATACAATCGCAAATACCTTTTTCATAATGTTTCTCCTTTTCATTTCCTTACTACGGAAACCTTTCCGTAAAATCCAAAGGTTCGGTCAGGCCTATTACGCCACCTCTACTGTGAATTTGTGCCTATTGTATCTCACTCGTGTACATTTGTCAACCCACGAAAGTACAAAAATACCACACACCGGGTGTGGTATTTTTGTGAAAAGCATACAATGGCTTTTTATTTACCTGTCCAAAACCGCCTTACAAGCGGCCAAAACCTTCGCTGCCATGGGGATACAGACCTGTCCGCCATAGCCTCCGTCCTCTATACAGACGATAAAAGCCAAGGGGTATTGTTCATCTTGTACAAAACCGCAGAACATAGCGTTGGGTCTTTGATGGTCGCCCACTTCCGCTGTGCCGGTCTTGGCGCAAACAGTAAGACCGGAAAAATTACTGTCGCCATATTTGTTCGCAACATTATTGCGCATATATTGCTGCAAGGCGTAAGCCGTATCGGCAGACATAACAGGCGCAAGTGTAGTCGCAGTCGCCTGATAAGTCACCTGCCCGCCTACGGTGATTTTATCCACCACATAGGGCTGCACCGGTGCGCCGCCGTTTGCCACCGCGCCGATAAAGGTCAGGTACACACAGGGATTGATCAGGTTTTTATACTGTCCCACCGCGCTCCAGGCCACATTCACCGCAGAGCCGTCCACCTCATAATTGCCTTTGGCGGTGGTAATGCCGTCAAAGGAAACGCTTTGGTTAACCCGGAAAGTATTGACACACTGAGAAAGCCGGTCGCCCCCAAGCCGCTGGGCGATCTGTGCAAATACGCAGTTACAGGAATTGAGAAACGCATTCTTCAAATTCTGCGTGCCGTGTGCCCGCTCACAGGTGATCACATCCACACCGATCTGATGAGCGCCGGAGCAAACAAAATACTCTTCTGCCAAGGCCGGCTCACTTTCCAGCACTGCAGCGGCGGTAACTACCTTAAAGATAGAACCGGGGGTATAGGACACCTGGGTAAACCGGTTCAGGTAAGCGCCTTCATAAGCGCCGGTGGTATCCCCCTCAATATTCGGCACATGGTCGGGGTCAAAGGTAGGTGTAGTCACCGCGCAGAGGATTTGGCCGGTTTTATAGTTATAAACTGCGATCGTGCCCTTTTTGTTACCGATGGCTTCCAGCGCCGCTTTTTGCGCCACCGAAGACAGGGTCAGCTGCTCTACTGCGCCAATCTGGCCGTAGGTATAAAGACCGTTAAGCACATCAAAGCCGGCAATCTGCTGGCTATGGCTGCCCAGCGCCGGGGCGCTGATATTGCCCTGCCGGTCACCCAGCCAGTGCATAGTCGCCTTGCGAAGTTCTGCATCCTGGGAATATTCCCTGCCCCCGTTCATATCCAAAAGCAGGATATTATCCCGGTCGATGACCACGCCTGTGCCGATATTACCTGCGTGGTACACGTGGGGTGAGCCGGGGAATATGGCCCAAGCGCTGCCCTTCATACAATATTCCACAATAAAGAAGCCAAAGCCGCCCAAAAGCAAACAGGACAGCAAAAACAGGGCCTTGGCTCTACCTGCAATTCTATTCAACAGCGTCCCCTCCCTTCCAGGATAGACGTACAGCAAAGCTGGCATTCTGCCGGGTATCCGCCGCCTTTATAAAGGCCAGAAGACCCCAGGAACAGAGCATACTGGAGCCGCCGTTGGAAACAAAGGGGAAGGTCACACCGGTCAGGGGGACTACATCCACCGTTCCCAATGCATTTAGAATCACCTGCATCACCAAAATGGCAACTGCCGTATTCGCGCCGATGGTGTAAAAAGCGCTTCGTCCCACCTGGGCAGAACGAATGGAAAACAGCGCCAAAGCCACGATGGACAGCACCGCTGCCAAAATCATCAAAATGCCCCATTCTTCAGAAACAGTGGCCACCACCATATCGGAATCTGCCGCAAAGAGCCAGCGCATTTCACCCTGGCCTGCGCCAAGGCCCAAAAGGCCGCCCGCGGCCACACACATCAGCGCCTGGGTCTGCTGATAGCCGCCGGTGAGGGGATGCTCCCAAATATGCCGCCAGGTGGCAAAACGACGCAAAGCGTGGGGAATCAGACGAATACCCATCACACCGGCAAAGCCTAAACCTGTGCAGGCAAGAGCCAGCGTGCCTACGCTGCCGGAGCGCAAGTACGCGCCCGCCAAAAAGGCCACAAAGAAAATAAGCGCTGTACCAAAGTCATTCATAATGGCAAGGCAAACACAGATCATGGCAGAATAGGCAATAAATACGATCAGGTTGCGCCGGGTCATGATCTTATCCATAGTAGAAGCCGCCACGAACACAAAGCAGACCTTACTGAATTCAGAGGGCTGCACGCTGAAAGAACCAATTACCAACCAGTTCTTCGCACCATAATATTCCGTACCAAAGAAAAGGGTGATGAGCAAAAAGCCGATGCCGGCAAAAACCGCCACATCCCGCACCTTTTTTGCCCGCTCCAAATCCCGCAGGCACCAACCCACAGCCAGGAAAATGCCCATACCCAGCACCATCGCTGTAAGCTGCTTTGCCGCCTCCCGGGGCACTACCGCGCAAATGGCCGCCATACCCAGGGTACACAGGAAAAAGGCGATGGTCTCCACTTCAAAGGAGGGTCTGCGAATAATAAGATAAAAAATAAACAAAAGCCACTGGCAGGCTACGATGCCGCCAAAGCCCGTCAGAATTTCTGCAGAGTATTGGGTCTGTCCGTTTATCAGATAGCCTACGCACATCAGCACCTGAATAAAGGTGAGGATCAGCAGGTTCACCGTGCTGTCATAGGGAGTAGCCGCTTTGGTACGCAGCTTGGCAAGATGCTTTTCCTGCTCCTGGGAAATAGGCTGCAGGGTCATCTCCAACGGACCGATGGCGATCACATCCTTGGGCCTTATTGCCCGGATCTTCACCTTTTTGCCGTTGACCCGCAGATCTCCCGCCCGGTGAACAGCGCTTATCGTCCAGCTGCCGTCATCGTAGCGGGTAAGCACTGCGTGGCTTTTAGAGATATTGGGGTCATCCACAAAAATATCGCTGCGGCGGCTTCTGCCGATCACATTCTCCCAGTGGGTCACCGGCAGCTTTTTGCCATCCGGCAGGCACAGCCACGCCCAGATCTCCGGCTCTCTGCGGAAGGTAAGCAAAGGCTTTACAGTACGAAACAGCAGAATGCCTACCAGGGCAGCCATCAAATAGCGCACAATGGCAATATATACATTAATAAATGTGGCATCCATACTGTCACCTCCTGTAAAAATTTATTCTGCCAGCTCTTTTAACAAGCTGATCTCCCGGGCATAACCGGGTAATTCGTTGGGTGTTTCCAAAATCATTGGCTTGTGGCGAAGGGCCGGATGATTCACGATCCGGCGGAAAGTTTCCAGGCCTAAGCTTCCCTGTCCTAACTTTTCGTGCCGATCTTTGTGACTGGCATAGGGGTTTTTAGAATCGTTCAGGTGCAAAGCCAGCAGCTTATTTAGACCGATGACCCGGTCAAATTCCGCCAGCACACCATCTAAGTCATTTACAATATCATATCCGGCATCGTATACGTGACAGGTATCCAGGCACACGCCTATGTTATCTGCCCCAACGCCGTCTATAATGGCCTTCAGCTCTTCAAAGCGGCCGCCTACCTCGCTGCCCTTGCCTGCCATGGTCTCCAGCAGCACCGTCACCGGGTAGCCGGGTGCGAGGGCTGCTTTTAAAGCATCGCAGATCTGGCTGATGCCTGTATCTGTTCCCTGCCCTACATGGGAGCCGGGGTGAAAATTATAGAAGTTTCCGGGAAGACCAGCCATTCTGCGCAGATCGTCGCAAAGGATGTCCTTGGCAAATTCTCTGGCAGAGCTTTCTGCAGTACACAAATTCATGGTGTACGCGCCGTGAGCTACCAGTTTACCAAAGCCATGGTCTGTCAAAGCAAGCATCGCCTTTTCATTGTCCGCAGGATCTTCTATCTTTGCTTTGCTGCCCCGGGGATTGCGGGTAAAGAACGCAAAGGTATTTGCCCCAATGGAAAGGGCCGTTTCCACCATGGCATAGTTTCCCGCAGCGTTGGATAAATGACAACCGGCATAAAGCATACGATCACCTCGGTAATTATTTTATCATAACACAGAAGAAAATGCAATCCGGGCGAAAAAAGGCTTTCCAAAGAACGATAAATATAGTATTCTATAATTAGTGTAGCCGGAAGCGCCTTTGCCCCATACAATGCTATTGAGGTGAAGGGAATGCTTTGGTTTGTGATCGTGGGTTTTCTGGCTGCTTTTGGCGCATTTTGTGCCGTGTACATCCTTTTAACCCTATGCAGGCGGCCATTGCCGGCAGTCATTGCGCTTTGCACAAACATCAGCATCTGTCAGGAGTTTGCCACGATCCGTCGCCATAACCGGCTTTACGCTCTGGGACTTTTCAGAAGTCCTCTGATACTTGTAAACAGCAGCTTCACCCCGAAAGAGCAGCTGCAGCTTTGCAAAAAGCACCCATATCTGACATTTTACACACAGGCCGAATTTTGTGCCTGTTTTTCAGGAGAGAATGACTATGCAGGAACAGGAGATCTTACAAGGTATCATCGCAGCGGTGATATACCAAAATTATGATAACGGCTACGCAGTGCTGCGACTTTCCTGCGAAAGTGGGCAAACCGCCACTGTGGTTGGCACGATCCCTCTGCCCACCGTAGGCGAAAAGCTTATGGTCACCGGCAAATGGGGTACGCACGCCAACTACGGCAGGCAGTTTGAAGCCGAATTTTTAGAACGGCTTATGCCCCAAAGCACCACCGAGATCCTCACCTATCTTTCCGGACGGGCTATCAAGGGCATCGGCCCGAAAACCGCCGCCCGGATCGTCCAGCGCTTTGGCGCAAGCACCTTGCAGGTCATTGAGCAAACACCTGAACGGCTATCTGAAGTTTCCGGCATTTCTCTTGCAAAAGCCACCGCCATCGGTCAGACCTTCCGGCAGCAGGTGGGTATGCGGCAGCTGATGGAATTTTTCACCCTTCACCAGCTTCCCGCAGAGCTTGCCGTCCGGGCCTACAAGCGCTTTGGTGAAGCCACCGTTGATCTTTTATACGATGATCCGTATCTGCTTATGGACGAGGGCCTGGAAGCCCCCTTTGAGGCGGTGGACCGCTTTGCCATTGAGCTGGGTATAAGCGGCGATGATCCCCGTCGGATGCAGGCAGGCATCGTATTTGAGCTGCAATACAATTTAAATATGGGTCATACTTTCCTGCCGCTAAATAAGCTCATTCCTGCCACCGCCCAGCTTTTGAGCCTGGATGCAGAGGATATCGGCCAAAGCATTGACAAGCTGACCCAGTTGGGTCAGCTGATCCGGCAAACCCTTGCAGGCATCGAAGTATGCTATTTGCCCCAGTTATACCAGGCAGAAACCTACTGCTGCGAAAAGCTTTTGTCCCTTGCAAATATGCATACTTCTGCGCCCCGCAGTTTAGACAAGCTGTTTACTGCTATTGAAAATGAAAGCCATATTTCCTATTCAGACGAGCAGGCAAATGCGATCCGGCAAGCTGCTGAAAGCGGTCTTTTGCTCCTGACCGGCGGCCCGGGTACCGGCAAGACCACCGCTCTGAACGGTGTGCTTTCTCTGTTTGACCGGATGCAGCTGAAGACCTTGCTGGCCGCCCCCACCGGACGAGCTGCCAAGCGGCTGACGGAAGTGACCGGACGGGATGCATCCACCATCCACCGTCTTTTGGGTGCAGGCATCGATCCTCATACCGGTGACCTTGTATTTACCGCTGATGAATCTAATCCCCTCAATGCCCACGCAGTGATCGTGGACGAGATGTCTATGGTGGATATCCAGCTGCTGTATAGCCTTTTGCAAGCGCTGCCCAGAGGCTGCCGACTGATTCTGGTTGGCGACCCGGATCAGCTGCCCCCGGTAGGACCGGGCTTTCCCTTCAGCGATATGCTCCGCAGCGGCTGCCTTCCCTGCTGCCGCCTGACAAAGATCTTCCGTCAGGCACAGGAAAGCCTGATCGTTATGAATGCCCACCGGGTAAACGAAGGCACAATGCCTGTCCTGAAAGAAGTGAAAAAGGACTTTTTCTTCCTGCCGGTGCAATCAGAAGAAGCCCTTGCCAAAACCATTCGGGATCTGTGCACCACCCGTCTTCCCAACAATATGGGCATCCCTGCCGACCAGATCCAGGTATTAAGCCCCACAAGAAAGGGTATTTCCGGCACAGGAAGGCTGAATATGCTCCTGCAGGAAAGCCTGAATCCGGCTGCACCCGGGAAAGCGGAGCGGCGGTTTGGCGATATCCTTTTCCGAGTTGGTGACCGGGTAATGCAAACCCGGAACAACTATGACATCCTGTGGAAGAAAACTGACGGCAGCACCGTAGGTGCCGGCATTTTCAATGGTGACGTGGGAACGGTAACCGCCATCGACAACGATCTGCAGACTATGTCTGTGGTGTTTGATGACCGGCTTACCGATTATGATTTTACCCAGCTGAATGAATTGGAGCCTGCCTACGCTATGACCGTGCACAAAAGCCAGGGCAGCGAATACCGGGCCGTGGTGATGAGCGTATGGGGCGGTTCTTCCTATCTTATGAACCGCAGCATCCTCTACACCGCTATCACCCGGGCAAAAGAGCTGCTGATCCTGGTAGGTCGGGAAGAAGTGATTGCCGCTATGGTGGACAACGCCCGGGTGGGCCGCCGCTATACCGGTCTTAAACTACGATTGGAAGGAAAGGTCTAAAATGATACGACGACTTTTGCGCCTGATCTTTCCGCCCAAGTGTCTTTTCTGCCGGAAAGTACTGCTGAATACGGAAACCGACCTATGCCATGCCTGCCGCAGCAATATCGAAGATTTCCCCCGCGCAAAAATAAAGTTTTCTTTTGTTGCAGGATGGACAGCCTTGTGGTATTATAATGGAGAAGCAAGAACCAGCATCCTGCGATATAAATTCCGGGATGTGCGTAACTATGCGCCCCGCTACGGCAGGCTTCTGGGTATGCATATTCTGCAATCTTCCCTTCCCCAGTACGATGTGCTTACCTGGGTACCTGTTTCTTCCCACAGAAATCTTACCCGCGGCTACGATCAGGTGGAGCTGATCGCAAAAGCTGTAGGCAGAGAGCTGAAGCAGCCGGTAGTGCGTACCCTGCGAAAGGTAAGAAACGCGCCGCCCCAATCCGGCATCCGTGGCGAAGCTGCCCGCAAGGCCAATGTGTTAGGCGCTTTCAAAGTAAGCCGCAAGGCGGATATCAAGGGCAAGCGGATCTTGCTGCTGGATGATGTGATCACCACCGGCGCTACCATTTCCGAATGCGCCAGGGTGCTGCTCACCGCCGGTGCGAAAGAAGTATACTGTGCCGCTTTGGCGGCTTCCAAGGCAGAGAGAACTTGAACCCAAGTAGCCCCTCAGCAGCCCTATTTGCTGCTTTTTGCCTTATCTTCCTTGCCTTGCGCCAGCAAGGCGGCGTCATCTGCGCCAAAAATCCATCAAATATTACTTGCTGAGAGGTGCTTCGCAGTTTTCAGTCGCCTGCATTTTCCAAGACGAAGAAAATCACGCAGACAATACTTTGTGTATTATCAAGGGATTTTCTAATGTATTGGGGAATGCAGACGCCTGAAAACCTGCTTGGGTTCGAGTTCTCTCTGCCTATAATAAAAAAACAAACAGTAGGTGAAGCTTATGCAATTTTTCTCTCAAGACTTAGGTATCGACCTGGGTACTTCCAATGTGCTTGTATATGTAGACGGAAAGGGCGTCCAGATCCGGGAGCCTTCTGTGGTTGCTATGGACAGAAATACCGGTAAGATCCTGCAGGTGGGCGCAGCCGCCCAGAATATGCTGGGTCGCACCCCCGGTAATGTGGTAGCTATGCGTCCACTCAAGGACGGTGTCATCGCTGACCACGAAATGACGGTAAAAATGCTCCAGCACATTTTCCGTACCGTATCCAAAGCTCCCCTGTTCTCCCCCAAGCCCAGAGTGATCATCTGCGTTCCCAGCTCCATCACAGAGGTTGAAGAGCGTACTGTGATCAATGCTACCATCGAAGCCGGTGCCCGCCGTGTATACCTGATCGAAGAGCCTCTGGCCGCTGCCATTGGCGCAGGCTTGGATATCAAGGGCCCCAACGGTCATATGGTTGTGGATATCGGCGGCGGCACTACAGATATTGCCGTACTTACTATGAGCGCAGTGGCTACCTCCACCTCTATCAAAGCGGCTGGCATCCATATGGATGAAGCTATTATCCAGTATGTGCGACGCAAGCACGAGGCCGTCATCGGTCAAACCGCAGCAGAAGATATTAAGATCCAGATCGGTTCTGTATACCCCCGCAACGAAACGCTCACTATGACCGTTCGAGGCAGACACGCCAAAAACGGCACGCCTGTGGATGTGACCTTAAGCTCCTCCGATATCCTCACCGCCCTTACCCCCATCGCACAGCAGATCGGTGAAGCGGTGCTTTCCGTACTGGAAACCACCTCTCCTGAGCTGGTCAGCGATATCGCACAAAACGGCATCACCCTCACCGGTGGTGCAAGCCAGATCTGGGGTATGGATCTGCTGCTTACTGATGCCACCAAAATCCCCTGCACCGTAGCCGACGATCCCGGCTCCTGCGTAGCCTTCGGCTGTGGCAAGAGCCTTTCCTGGATCAACCATATGAGCGAAGGCCCTATCAACATTGCAAGACGCCGCCTGCTCCGCAGATAAACATTACCGCCGAAGGGAAAACCCTTCGGCGGCTTTTATTTAAGCAGTGGTGTAGCCGCAGCACTCCCGGTTATCGCAGCCGGTAGGCACGAACCGTTCTTCCGGGAACGGAATACGGCTGAACACTTCGCAAGGGTCTTCTGCGCAGCCGGGGGCATCAGAGCATTCCTTGGTGGGAATGCTGTAATCCAGCACCGGAACAACCAGCTGGGCATCCCGCTCCAAACGGATCAGGGAGAATTGCCCCAAGGTCACATACAAGCGGCGGCTTTCCCCGTCCACCACCAGTTCATCGTCAAAGCAGCCACGAATAGCGCCCGGCAGCTGCACCAAGCCACTATCCTGACAGGAACACTTGCAGGCATCCACCACCTTGGATGCCAAAACCATAGGCTCCAGCACCTCTACCACCGCTGTGGGCAGATTGGCGCTTTGCAGGCTGATGGCATCCTGTTCACCCAAACGGGTACGGCTGGTAAAGATATGGGCCTTGCTCTCTTCCCCGCACAGTACCGCCCGCTTGGAAAATACCGCCACACCGTAAAGGGTGGTAGGTCTGCACTGACCTACGGTAGCATCTGCCAGCACCCGGTAATAGAAGGTCACATCGATGCAGTAATGATTCCGGTCAAAAGCCACAGGCTCAACATCAATATAGGTATAAAGCAGGTCAGCGCAGCGCACCTTGGCGCAGGCTGCCGTATCCAGCACAGCCTGAGAGCCCTGGGTCAGGTATACTCTTAAGTCCTCTATGCAATCCTTATCCCGACAGCTGTCGGTGATTTTCTTCGTGTGGATGGACAATGCCCGGCGCAGGTCGCCGGCATTGAAGGTCAGGCCGTCCTGAGAACAATCAGCCATTTTAATAACCTCCTGATGGATTATGGATAAGCAAAATCGCTTACAGGACAGTTTATGCATATTTTCTGCACAGGTGCAGAAAAGTGCGGTCTAATGGCAGCTAACTTTTCTATTGACCGTTTCCCATAACCTCCTTATAATAATACAAAAAACACACAGAGGGATGACTATGGAATACACGATCCGGCTTATGGAAGAAAGAGACAGAAACGAAGTTCTGGAAATGATGCGCGTCTTTTATGCATCCGATGCGGTGATCAGCAACGGATCCGAAGAAATATTTTCCGCAGATTTTGATAATTGTGTAAGCAATTCCCCCTATTTGGAAGGCTACATCCTGGAAAACGGCCAAGCTGTCCTGGGCTACGGTATGATCGCCAAAAGCTTCTCCACAGAATTTGGAAAGCCTTGCATCTGGATCGAGGATCTTTATCTCAAGGAAGCTTACCGGGGCGCAGGCCTGGGCAGCAGTTTTCTTAATTTCATTCAGGACAAATATCCCGGCTGTATTTTCCGCTTGGAAGCAGAAGCGGAAAATGGGCGGGCCATCCATGTATATAAAAAATGCGGTTTTGAAGTTCTGCCATATTTGGAGCTTAAAAAATAAGCGGGGTCTTTTGACCCCGCTTATTTTATTTAAATGTATAGCTCGTTTCGCTATGATACCGCTGGCCTGCCTTATAGAAAGGCTGGGGCCATTCCGGATGGTTTACACTATCCGGATAGAACTGCGTTTCAAAAGCAATACCGCTATGGAGAATATACTGCACCCCATCCTTACCCATCTGCCCATTGGGAAAATTGGCAAAATAAATGTGAATACCGGGACGGTCGGTGGAAATTTCCATTATTCTGCCGGAATAAGGATCACGCAACACCGCAGCAGGTTCGCAATACACTTCAAAATTATGGTCATATCCCTTACGCAACCGCAAAGCCTCATAGGGTGCACCTACATCCCGACCGATGGGCTTATGAATACGGAAATCCAAAGGCGTACCTTCTACACTGCGGTTTTCTCCGGTGGGAATACCATTTTCATCTGTAACGGTGAAGAATCGTCCGGGCATCATCAGTTCCATATCTACCGCCAGCTCCGGCTTATCGTGACCTGCCAGATTAAAATAACTGTGATTGGTCAGGTTGAATACCGTATCCTTGTCGCTGATGGCATCATAAATGATCCGCAGCTTATTTTGCTCCAGCCGGTATGTTACACAAATATCCGCGTTTCCCGGAAAACCCTGATCTCCATCGGGACTATGCAGGGAAAATGTAATGGCATCTGTCTTGTGATCTTCTACTTTCCAAATACGGTAAGCATACGGCTCCGGGCCGGAATGTAAGTTATTTTCTCCGTTATTTTTTGGAAGCTGAATCCGCTCCCCATTCAGCATAAAAGACGCGCCGGCAATGCGATTTACATTTCTACCCATTGTTGCGCCCATAAAGCCTCTATTGGCAATACAATCATTACGATCCTGCCAAGCAAGGACAACGTCTGCGATTTCACCCTTCTGATCCGGAACATAAAGGTTTACCAAGGTAGCGCCATAATCAGAGATTTTCGCCGTAATATTTCCGCAGCAAATCGTATAGATATAAGCCTCCTGCCCACTTGGCAATACGGCATAAGATTCTTTCATAACTCTATCCCCTTTGCATTTTTCAACTGTTAAAATCATACATCACTTTCATCTTTATTGCAAGTTCTTCTTTAAACCACCCTTATAGGCCCATATTTGCTGCTATCGCCATTTTCTTTTATAAAAACCGACTTTTCTACAAGATTTTGTGATTTCCCCTTGAAAATTACACAATATATAGTATAATAGACCCTGCACCCCGTTTTACAAGAAATACCGAAGGAGGTTTAACATATGAAGATTATTAAGCGTAACGGCGCAGAAGAAGCCTTTGATATCAAAAAGATCGAAATGGCAATTTCCAAGGCTAACCTTTCCGTAGAAGAAGATGTAAGAATGACGCCCCTGCAGATCAAGCGCATCACCGAAAGCGTGCAGATCAGCTGTGAGGAAATGGGTCGCAGCCCCGCGGTGGAAGAGATCCAGGACCTGGTGGAAAAGTCCATTATGGCCCACGGCGCATTCGAAGTTGCCAAGAGCTACATTACTTACCGGTATGTCCGCAGCCTGCTGCGGCAGTCCAACACCACGGACGATCGCATCCTGAGCCTCATTGAGTGCAACAACGAGGAAGTCAAGCAGGAAAATGCTAACAAGAACCCCACCATCAATGCAGTACAGCGTGACTATATGGCAGGCGAAGTATCCAAGGATATTACCAGCCGTATTCTGCTGCCCAAGGAAGTGGTAGATGCCCACGAGGCCGGCATTATCCACTTCCACGATATGGACTACTATGCCCAGCATATGCACAACTGTGACCTGGTTAACCTGGAGGATATGCTGCAGAACGGTACCGTTATTTCCGGCACTCTCATTGAAAAGCCCCATTCCTTCTCTACCGCCTGCAACATCGCCACCCAGATCATCGCGCAGGTGGCATCCAACCAGTACGGCGGTCAGTCCATCAGCCTGACTCACCTCGCTCCCTTTGTGCAGATCAGCCGTGAGAAGATCCGCAAAACCGTAGAGCGGGAAATGGAGCAGCTGGGTGTTACCCCCTCTGAAGAGGCCATCACCAAGGTGGTGGAAGGCCGTTTGCGTGATGAGGTCAGCCGCGGTGTGCAAACCATTCAGTACCAGGTTGTTACCCTGATGACCACCAACGGTCAAGCCCCCTTTATCACTGTCTTTATGTACCTGAACGAGGCACGCAATGAGCAGGAAAAGAAGGACCTTGCCCTGATCATTGAAGAGATGCTCCGGCAGCGCTACGAAGGTGTAAAGAACGAAAAGGGTGTTTGGATCACTCCCGCCTTCCCCAAGCTCATCTATGTCCTTGAGCCGGATAACATCACCGAGGACAGCCCCTACTGGTATCTGACCAAGCTGGCAGCCCAGTGTACCGCCAAGCGGATGGTGCCGGACTACATCAGCGAAAAGAAGATGCTGGAACTGAAGGTAGATAAGAACGGTGAAGGCCATTGCTACACCTGTATGGGCTGCCGTTCCTTCCTCACCCCCTATGTGGACGCAGAAGGAAAGCCCAAGTACTACGGCCGTTTCAACCAGGGTGTTGTCACCATTAACCTGGTGGATGTGGCATTAAGCTCCGGCAAGGATATGGACAAGTTCTGGAAGATCTTTGACGAGCGGCTGGATCTTTGCTACCGGGCGCTGCTGTGCCGCCACGAGCGGCTCAAGGGCACGCTGTCTGATGCAGCTCCCATTTTGTGGCAGTATGGCGCGCTGGCAAGACTGCCCAAGGGTCATCCCATTGACGAGCTGCTTTACGGCGGTTACTCAACCATCAGCCTTGGCTATGCCGGCCTTTACGAGTGCGTCAAGTATATGACCGGTCGCAGCCATACCGATGAGACCGCAAAACCCTTTGCGCTGCAGGTTATGCAGCATATGAACGATGCCTGCAAGGGCTGGAAGGCTAAACACACCATTGACTTCTCCCTCTACGGCACGCCCCTGGAATCCACCACCTATAAGTTCGCCAAGTGCCTGCAGAATCGGTTTGGTATGATCCCCGGCATCACCGATAAGAGCTACATCACCAACTCTTACCATGTGCATGTCACCGAGCCCATCGATGCCTTCACCAAGCTGCGCTTTGAAGCAGATTTCCAGCAGCTGAGCCCCGGTGGCGCCATCAGCTATGTGGAAGTTCCCAATATGCAGAATAACATCGACGCAGTGCTGGAAGTGATGAAGTTCATCTACGACAACATTATGTATGCCGAGCTGAACACCAAGAGCGACTATTGCCAGGAATGTGGCTTTGACGGTGAGATCCAGATCCAGGAAGATGACGGCAAGCTCATTTGGGTCTGCCCCAACTGCGGCAACACCGACCAGAGCAAAATGAATGTGGCCCGCCGTACCTGCGGCTACATCGGCTCCCAGTTCTGGAATCAGGGTCGTACCCAGGAGATCAAAGATCGCGTTCTCCATCTGTAATAATAAAGGGTGTGCGAAAGCACACCCTTTTACTATAAGAAAAGACCCGAAAGCATATTGCTTTCGGGTCTTAAATCGTTAATTAATCAGCAACGTAGGGCAGCAGAGCAATCTGACGGGCGCGCTTGATAGCGGTAGTCAGGTCACGCTGGTGAGCTGCACAAGTGCCGGTGGTACGGCGGGGCAGAATCTTGCCGCGCTCGGACAGGTAACGGCGGATCTTGGCAGTATCCTTGTAATCGATGCTGGTCACTTTGTCCACACAGAAAGCGCAAACCTTCTTACGCTTACGGGGACGCATACGCTGTTCGTTAGCCATGGGATTACCTCCTTCGTATGAAAAGTAGAAAAGTTCAAATTAATTAGAAGGGCAGCTGAGCGTCATCATCATCCAGCATCGCAAAATCGGATGCAGGAGAAGAGGCAGTTGCATAACCGCCAAAGCTGGCAGGAGCAGCACCAAAGCTGTTGCCGCTTTCGCCTTCCCGCTTGCTGTCGCCGAAGTAGACATTGTCTGCTACGATTTCAGCAGTGCGGCGCTTATTGCCGTCCTTATCAGTCCAGCTCCGAATCTGGAGCCGGCCGGAAACCACTGCCATGCGGCCCTTGGTGAAATACTTGGAGACAAATTCTCCGGTCTGACGCCAAGCAACGCAGTCAATGAAATCCGTTTCCCGTTCGCCGCCATCCTTGGGGGAGAAGTCGCGATCCACCGCTACGGTGAAAGAAGCAACTGCTACGCCGGAACCAGTGCGACGCAATTCGGGATCACGGGTCAAACGACCCATAACGATGATGTGGTTGAGCATGGTGTTTCCTCCTTACTCTTCCACGACAGTGGTCAGGCAGCGCAGAACGCCTTCGGTGATCTTCATCACACGCTCCAGCTCTGCAGGGAACTCGGGCTTGGACTCAAAGTTCATCAGAACATAGTAGCCCTCAGCCAGGTCATTGATCAGGTATGCAAGACGACGCTTGCCCCACTCGTCAATGTTGGTCAGAGTACCCTCCGCTTCCACCATTGCCTTGAACTTTTCCACAAGTGCGGCGATGCCCTCTTCGCCCTGAGCAGGGTCGATGATATACAGCACCTCGTACTTACCGGTGATCTTAGCCATGTTGATTGCACCTCCTTTTGGACTTTAGGCCTCCGGTCTCGCCGGAAGCAAGGATATGTCTGCTATTGGCAGACCTGTGTATTATATAGTCTTTCGTTGAAAAAGTCAACATTTTTTTGCAAAAAATGCGTGAAGGGCGCCCGTTTGGGCGCCCTTTTTTTGCTTTAGCAGCAGCCGCAGTTGTTGTCGCAGCCGCAACCGTTGTTCTGATAGTTACCGCTGTACAGGCCGTTGTTGCCGCAGCCACAGAACAGGATGAGCAGGATGATGATCCAGCACATATTACCGCCGCAGAAACCGTTATTACACATAATAAATACCTCCAAATTTTTCACGGCGACTTTCGTCGCTCATTCCAAGGTATTCATAAAGACAAATTTTGTGCGGCAAAAAATCATTTAATTTCCCAAAGCTTGACCTGACTTGCCTTTTCGTAAAGCAGCAGGTAGCTTTCATAGCGGCTTTGCTCAATTGATCCCTGTTGGGCAGCTTCCCGGACACAGCAGCCAGGCTCTTTCCGGTGGGTGCAATCGTGGAACTGACAAGACCCAAGATAGGGAGCAAAGTCCCCAAAGGAATACTGCAGATTTTCTTTCAGGATCACATCCATCTGATCGGTATCAAAGGAAGAAAAGCCGGGGGTATCTGCCACATAGGTATCATCCCCCAAATAGAAAAGCTCCACATGGCGGGTAGTATGCCGACCACGGCCCAGCTTTTCAGAAACTTCACCAGTAGGCAGCTGCAGCTGGGGACACAGGGCATTGAGCATACTGCTCTTACCTACACCGGTGTTGCCGGTAAAGGCGGTAAACTTCCCTTTTACCAGCTGCCGCAGTTCTTCTACACCCTCACCGGTTTCAGCGCTGGCGCAGATCACAGGAAAACCTGCGTTCCGGTAGATCCGGTTTAGATCGATGGCCGGGTCAAGATCGCATTTATTGATGCAAATATAGGTAGGCACTTCCTGATCACCGGCAATGGCAGCCACGCGGTCAATTAAAAACGGCTCGGTCACCGGGTTAACATTGGCGGCAAATACCACCAGTGCGTCCACATTGGCTACTGCCGGACGGACAAACCGGTTTTTCCGGGGCAGGATCTTTTCGATCATACCCTTGCTGCCGTCTACAGTGATCTGCACTGTATCTCCGGTGAGCGGCATCTGATGTTCCTTACGAAGCACACCTCTTCCCCGGCAGGTAACGATCCCTTCCGGTGTTTGCACATCATAAAAACCGCTGATGGCGCGGACAATGCGTCCTTGTTGGGTAAAAGACATATATTCTTAGTCCTTTTAAGTTATTCTCCGGCATCCGGCTCTTCCGGCGCGGGAGTAGGCGCCGGAGTGGGCGGCTGGGTGGGAGGCTGGGTAGGCGGCTGCGTGGGAGGCTGGGTGGGCGCAGGTGTAGGCGGCTCGGTAGGCGCAGGACCCTTGGACACCTGAATGGTCACCACTGTATCGTCCATAACCACCGTATTTGCCTGATGGGACTGACCCACCACCGTATTTTCCGGGTTATTACTGTGTACCATTTCGATCACAGGGGTAGGCATACCCTTTTCCTTCAGCATATCCAAAGCTGCGCTCAACTCCTTGCCGGTCAGCTTAGGCATACCAACAGGTTTAGGCTCGGCCTTTTCACCAAGGCTCACCACCAGAGTGATCTCCTGATTCAGCTCCAGCTCTTCATCGGCAACAGGCGCCGTACGGATCACAACGCCTTTGGCGATGCTGGGATGATATTCTTCTTCCCACTTGATCTTCAGGTTCATCTTCAGAGCGTCCAGTTCCGTCTCTGCCCGTTCTTTATCAGAGCGGATCAGGTTGGGCATCAGCACAGGCTCTGTGCCCTTGCTGACTACCACTTCCACCACTGTACCCATATCCACACGAGTACCGGCCAGGATGCTCTGCTCAATGATCCGGTTGGCTTCATAGGTTTCGCTGTATCTGTATTCTTCGATCTCTATGGTAATTCCGTCGTACTTGGGTAGTTTACCGAAGTCTTTACCCACCAGCCGGGGCACATCCACCTTTTGCTGAATACCGCCCTGCAGGCCACCATTTAAAATCACGATCAAAAACACGCCCAGTGCCACCACGATCACAATGGAACAAATGATCATAGCGATGGTCGCAGCCCGGCTGCGACGGTCATCGTCGCTGCTGCGGGAAGGCGCACTCTTGCGCTTACGGTGCTGCGCATCGGTATTACGCACATTGGGAACTTTTGCGCTGCCGGTAGTTTCCCGCCGCGCAGGCTTCGGGGGCGTATTCGGCTCCAATACCAGAGGCGGCTTCCGGTTCTTGATCACCGTATCCACACCCTGAGCATTGTAATCGAACAGGATCATAGGATCCTTGCGGAACTCCTCCATATCCGAGAGCATCTGAGTGGCAGACACATAACGCTGACCCATATCGTAGGCCATTGCCTTCATAATGATCTGCTCCAGACCGCGAGGAATATTGGGATTTAAGGCAGAGGGCAGCGCAGCGCCGCCGTTAATATGCTGAATTGCAACGGCAACAGGAGATTCACCCTCGTAAGGCGGACGGCCTGCCATCATTTCATACATTACAACGCCCAGAGAATAGATGTCCGACCGGTTATCCACACGGCCACCCTTGGCCTGCTCCGGGGAGATATAATGCACAGAGCCCAAGGCTTCCTTGGTAAGGGTATTGCCCTCAGACATCATACGGGCAATGCCGAAGTCAGCCACCTTTACAGAGCCGTTTTTCAGCACCATCACATTATGAGGCTTAATATCTCTGTGAACCACACCGCGGCTGTGGGCGTGCTCCAGAGCCTTACCGATCTGCATAGCAAAGTGCAGGGTCTCCTCCCAGTTCAGGATGCCCTTCTTTTCCATATACTGCTTCAGGGTAATGCCCTCGATCAGCTCCATAACGATATAATCCGCTTCCAAAGATACGGAAGTAGACACATCGTAGACATTCACGATATTGGGATGGCTGAGCATAGCAACAGCCTGGCTTTCCGCATGGAAACGGCTGCGGAAATCCTCATCCTCCAAATAATCGTCCTTCAGGATCTTAATGGCCACGAAACGGTTCAGTCTGTGGCATCTTGCTTTATAAACAACCGCCATACCGCCGGTACCGATGACCTCTAAAATCTCATATCGGTTGTCCAGCAGACGGCCTATATATTTATCCATACAGCGCTCCTTTCTTCCGGTCACAGCGTTACCAGAATACTGGTAACATTGTCCGGTGCGCCCCGCTTTAATGCTATGTCCAAAAGACGCTGACAACAATCAGCCAATTCTCCACCGTGGAGAACTTCGAACAAAATCTCCTGATCGGACAGAAGATTGGTAAGACCATCGGTGCAAACCAGCAGGCGCTCGCCCTTTTGCAGCTTCAGGTTAAAAATATCGCAGGTGACCATACTCTCCGTGCCAATGGCCCGGGTAATCAGATTCTTACCGGGGTAATTCTTGGCCTGCTCCGGTGTCATCTCATTGCGATCCAGCATCAGCTGCACCACGGAGTGATCCCGGGTGATCTGGGTAATGCCTTCGTCATTGATCCGGTACACCCGGCTGTCGCCAACATTTACAACGGCCACTTCCCTGCCCCGGATAAGCGCCGCCACCAAGGTGGTACCCATACCGGCAAATTCTTCAAACTGCTGAGCCTGATCGTAAACCGTAAAGTTAGCAAGCTTCACCGCATTTTCCAATGCGCTTTTCAGCTTATCCCCGCTAAAATCGCCGTGATAGCTGTTTTTCAGTTCCTGAGTGAACACATCCAAAGCCAAGGTACTTGCCACATTGCCGGCCTTCGCGCCACCCATACCGTCGCACACTACGCAGAGCAAGGTATTCTTATCCAGATAATCTGCATAGCAAGCGTCCTGATTCATAGTCCGCACGCAACCGGGATCTGTCAAACTCCAAAATTCCACAGGATGTCACTCCTTCCCTAAAGTATACTTTCTGCGGAGCTGTCCGCAAGAGGCATCAATATCCCCACCCAAGCTCCGACGCACCGTTGCCGGGATACCGGCATCTTCCAAAAGTGCCTGGAAACGGGCAACCGCCTGCTTGGTGCTGGGCTTCAGAGGGCTTTCCTCCACATGATTTAAGGGGATCAGATTTACATGGGCGCTCATACCCTTCAGCCGACCAATCAGCTCCCGGGCCGCCTCCACAGTATCGTTCACACCGTCGATCATAGCATATTCAAAAGAAATGCGACGACCGGTGATCTCATAGTATTTCCTGCAGGCATCCAAAAGCGCCTCCACAGGGTATGCCTTGTTCACAGGCATAATGGTATTACGCACAGCATCATTCGGTGCGTGCAAAGATACCGATAAAGTCAGCTGCAGCTTTTCTTCCGCCAAACGCAGGATCTTGGGCACAAGACCACAGGTGGAAAGGCTGATATGCCGCATAGAGATGTTCATACCCTCGGGGCTGTTCACCAAATGCAAAAACCGCAGCACATTGTCATAATTATCCAACGGCTCACCAATGCCCATAAGCACGATATGGGAGATCGGCTGACCGGAATCGATCTGGGTAAAAAGCACCTGCTCCAAAATTTCCCGGGGCTCTAAACGACGCACAAGACCGCCCAAAGTGGAGGCGCAAAAGGCGCAGCCCATGGCGCAGCCAACTTCTGTAGAAATACACACGGTATTGCCATAGTGATAGCGCATCAGCACCGTTTCCACGCAGTTTCCGTCGTGAAGACGCCACAAATATTTAATTGTGCCATCCTTTTGGGATTCCTGCTTGCGCACCACCTGTGGGGGCAGCAGCGGGTACTTTTCTTCCAAGCTTTCCCGCAAGGACTGGGGCAGATTGGTCATCTGGTCAAAGGAGGTCACGCCCTTATGCAGCCAGGAAAACAGCTGCTTTGCCCGAAAGGCAGGCTGACCCAGTTCCTTTAAAACCGCGCCCAGCTCCTGCAAGGTCATAGATCGTAAATGGTCTGTCATACATTTCTCCGCAGACGGCAGATGAAAAAGCCGTCCGTGTCATATTCACCGGGGACTAAAGTCAGCATCCCGGTGGTATTTTCCGGAAAATTCTTGGGAAGATTCAGGCTTTCCAAGGCAAATTCCTTATTTTCTTTCAAGAAAGTTTCCACAACTTCCTCATTTTCCCGTTTTAGCACCGTGCAGGTGGAATACAACAGCACACCGCCTTTTTTCACATACCGGGCCTGATTTTTCAGGATCGCCAGCTGCAGCTGGGGCAGCTCGGTCATTGTGTCAGGGGCTTTATAGCGGATATCCGGTTTTTTGCGGATAATGCCGTAGCCGGAGCAAGGCACATCAGCAATCACCACATCCATTTTTTCTTCCCAATCGGGAACAAACTGGGATGCATCCTGCACCTGGGCAGCGAGATTTCCAATGCCCAGCCGCTCTGCGCCTTTTTGTATCAGCGGCACTTTGTGGGGGTGGATATCACAGGAAATGATATTGCCTGTTCCTTCAAGGGCCATAGCTGCGGCAAAGCTCTTGCCGCCGGGGGCGCTGCAGCAATCCAGCACCCGGGCATCCTTAGGAATCTGGGCGCACAAAACGCTCAGCTTTGCTGCCGGGTCTTGCACATAGTAAAGGCCATCCCGGAAGCTATTCAATTCTTCCAGGCTACCTGTTGCGGAAAGCACCAGGCAGTTTTCCATCCAGCTGTGCTTTTCTGCGGTTACGCCTTCGTCCAAAAGCTTTTGCAGCAAACTGTCCCCATCGGTCCGCAAAGTGTTGACCTGCACCGTAGTTTCCGGGGTAGCGTTGTTGGCAATGAGCATCTTTTCCAATCTTTCCTTGCCAACATTTACTTTCAGCAGATCCACCAGCGCCTGGGGGTGGCTGTACTTTTCAGCATAGCCCTTAGGCTGCGCCAAGCTATCCCGCTGCCGGTCAGCATTGCGAAGAACACCATTTACCAGACCGGGTGCGCTATTTAGCTTTTTGCAATACTTCTTGGCAAGGCTTACCGATTCGTTCACCGCTGCGGAAACCGGGATCTTATCCATAAAATACATCTGGTAAAGACCCAAATGGAGAATATCCCGCAAGGCAGGATGTAAATTTTTCAGCTTTCCGGTAAGCAGCTGGGTTAAGTAATGGTCCAGCAGAATGCGGTTTTGCAGCACACCGTAGCAAAGCCGGGTGGCCAGCGCCGCCTCCCGTCGGTCTAAATTATCCCGACGGATATATTCTTTCAACACTGCGTTGGACCAGGCATCTTCCTTACGGCAGGCCATCAGCGCCGTAAGGGCGGTCTCTCTGGCGCCCATATCAGCTTTCCAGCGGGTGACCCCGGAAATAATCCGGTGCAGCCATCCGTTTGCCGCCCTCTGCCTGCAAGGAACGGATCTCAACTGCGCCTTCTGCGCAGGCGATCTTCAGGCCGGTTTTGGTAAGACCCAGTATTTCACCGGGTTTGCCTGTTCCTTCAGTTACCACGGTTTCGTGGACCTTAAAGAGCTTATCACCCAGCATCATCGTGGCCACAGGCCAGGGATGCAGACCACGCACATGGTTATGCACCTGCTGAGCGGTTTTATGAAAATCAATCGGACACATACTTTTATCCAGCATAGGCGCATAGGACACCTTGCTTGCATCCTGGGCTGTAGCAGTAGCTGTGCCATTGCCGATGGCAGTAAGGGTCTTGCTCAAAAGATCAGCGCCCAGCACAGCCAATTTATCCAGCAGTTCACCGGCGGTCTCATTTTCCCCGATGGGGGTTTCTGCCGTATCGATCACATCGCCGGCATCCATTTCCCGGCACAGATACATAGCGCTGACACCGGTCTTTTTAAGGCCGTCCAGCACCGCCCACTGATAAGGGGCAGAGCCGCGGTAAGCAGGCAGCAGGCTTGCGTGGATGTTAATAAAGCCAAGGGGCGCAATATCCAGCACCCGCTGGGGCAAAATGCGGCCATAGGCCACCACCGCCACCACATCCGGCTTTAATTCCCGCAGAGCATCTACATCTGCATCTTCCCGGAAGTTCTCCGGCTGATATACGGGAATACCGTGAGCCAGGGCCACTTCTTTTACCGGAGAGAACACCATTTTCATACCACGGCCCTTAGGACGATCCGGCTGGGTATAAGCCGCCACCACCTGGAAGCCATCATCTATGATCTTTTTCAGGCAAGTCGCCGCAATATCCGGCGTTCCCATAAAAACTACGCGCATAGCATATCTCCTAAAGAGTTATTCTTCCTCGTCATAAGAGAGCTCTTCTTCCGTCAGGAAGCGCTCCATCACCTGGGTATAAATAATGCCGTCCAGGTGATCCAATTCGTGGCAGAAGCACCGGGCGATAAGCTCCTCACCCTCTGCCTCATACCAGTTGCCGTCCCGGTCCTGGGCACGCACCTTAGCATAATAAGGGCGCTTTACCAGGCCGTATTTGCCCGGCACACTCAGGCAGCCCTCCGGGCCTACCTGCTCGCCGTCAGTTTCCACCAGAGTAGGATTGATCAGCTCTAAAATCTCTTCACCGGTATCCACCAGCACCACCCGACGCAAAATACCTACCTGGGGCGCTGCAAGACCTACGCCACCGGAATCTACCAAGGTTTCCTTCATATCCTCCAGCAGCTTGTGAAGCTTACTGTCAAAGTTTACCACTTCCCGGCAGGTCTTATGCAAAGACGGTTCTTTATCTGTCAGTATCTTACGAAGTCCCATAATACACCTTCTTATTCATATCCGTTTACATCTGCAAAAACACCCACGCCCCGGTTTTCCTTATCCTGGGCAAACTGCCGCAGCAAATGGGCCAGCAGCCCCCGCAAGGGCTTGTCCAGCTTGCAGCGCAGGGTCAGACGGTAACGGAAATTATAATTGATCTTCGGTACGGTACAAGGCGCAGGGCCAAGCACCGAAAGGATGCTATCCTTATAGGCAGGCTCTTTGGCGCAGGCAAGCAGGCTGGATGCCAGCTTCGCGCCGCCTCGGAGCACCTTGGCTTCCTCCTGACCGGTTATGGTCAGATGTACCAGGTCGCCAAAGGGGGGCAGATTCTGCACCTGCCTGAGGCCTACCTCCAGCTCATAAAAGCTGTCGTAATCCTGCTTGGCAGCTAAGGTGATCACTTTATGCTCCGGAACTAAGGTCTGGATCACGGCTGTGCCGTCTGATTGCCCTCTTCCGGCTCTGCCCACCACCTGGGTAAGCATATTAAAAGTAGTTTCCGCAGAGCGGTAGCTATCGCTATACAGGCTCAAATCCCCATCCAGCACACCAACCAGGGTCACATTGGGCAAATTCAAGCCCTTTGCCACCATTTGCGTGCCTACCAGCACCGGCACATTCTCACGGCTGAACCGATCCAGGATTTTTTCGTGGGTGTTCACCGCATTGACCGTATCCGTATCCATCCGTTCCACCTGCATACCGGGGAACAGTTCCAAAAGTTCCTGCTGGATCTTCTGTGTGCCTGTACCCACCTGCTTCACATGGCCGCCACAAGACGGGCAGCGATCAAAGGCCGAAATGGAGTGGCCGCAATAATGACACATCAGCCGGTTATTGGCGCTATGGAAAGTAAGCCGCGCGCTGCACCGGGGACATTCCGGGCTTTCACCGCAGCTGATGCACACCAGCGCCCGGCTTGCACCACGGCGGTTTAAGAACAGAATGCTCTGCTTTTTCTCCTCTGCAGCTTTGCCGATGGCATCCTGCAAAGTATAGCTGATGGAGGTGGCATTTCCCTGCTCCAATTCCCGGCGCATATCCACGATCTGCACCTGGGGCAAGGGTCTTCCGCCCCACCGCTCTTTCAAAGTAAATAAACGAAACTCACCGGTCTTTGCCCGGTACATTGACTCCACAGAAGGGGTTGCCGAGCCGAGTAACACCAAAGCACCAGATTTGAAACCGCGCCACCTTGCCACCTCTGCAGCATGGTAACGGGGGTTATTTTCTGATTTGTAGGAATGTTCCTGTTCCTCGTCCAAAATGATCAGACCAAGGTCGGGGCAAGGGGCAAACACCGCAGATCGGGTGCCTACCACCACACTGGCCTTGCCGGCTGCCACCCGCTTCCATTGGTCAAAACGCTCCGTAGCCGGCAGGCTACTGTGGAGCACCGCCACCTGATCGTCAAACCAAGCGGCCATCAGACCCAAAAGCTGGGGGGTCAGAGCAATTTCCGGAACTAAAAGGATCGCCTGTTTTCCCTTTTCCAGACAATGCTGAATCAGGCGGATGTACACCGAGGTCTTACCGGAGCCGGTAACACCGTGCAGCAATGCCGTGCCGGGGTTTTCCCCGTCCATCTGCGCCTGCAGACCTAAAAAAGCTTGCTGCTGCGCATCACTGAGCTTTAAGGGCTTTTCCACTTGCGCCTTTTGGATCTGCCGGCAGCGAAGCACAGGCCGATCTGTCAGGGCGATATAGCCAAGCTCCTGCAATCGCTTTACCGTGGCTGTTTTCGCACCGGTAAAATAGCAGATCTCCTTAACGCTGGCGCTGCCCACAGAGCATAAAAGCTCTAGAACATTTTTCTGCATCAGAGCGCTCTTCGGCCTGCTGGCAGCATATTCCATAGCCTCCTCCACAGAGGATGCCAGGGTCGCCACCTGCTCCACCTTATCGTGCAGCCTGTGAGAAAAGCTTTGATGGGCGATGATCCACTTTTTCCGCACCAGATAGCTTACCGCCTTTTGAAACTCCTCTTCGTCAGAAAAGCTCTGCTGCAAAGCATCACCGGTTGCCTGACCGCCAAAATCTTTCAAAAGCTGCAAAACTGTCAGCGCCTGCAGATTTTTGGGCGGCTTTTCCTGCCAGCTTTGATCCTCGCTTAATGCATACAGATCCTTTTCCCGAAACCAGAGGCCTGCCGGAAGCATAGCCCGGGCAGCTTCATAAAAGGTGCAGAAATACCGCTCCCGCATAAAAGCCGCCAGCTGCAGCATACGGCTGTCCAAAAGTGGCTTTTCATCCATACACAGCTGCACTTGCTTCAAGCCATCTTCCTTGCCCTCTTCGATGGACAAAACGATGCCTTCGCATTGGCGGTTTCCCCTACCAAAAGGCACGATGACGCGCATACCGGCTTGCAATGCCATAGCCGGGGGGCAAATGTAAGAATAGGGCTTGTCAATGGAAAAATTAGCCGCACTAACAGCAATTTTTGCGATCATAAAGCCCTACCTCCTACTTTTTTCTTTGTATTTTTAGCGGGTGTACTCTTCCTTCAGTTTAGCGGTCAGCTTGCCGTCAGCCACCTCACGGATGGCCAAAGTCACAGGCTTTTCAGGCAGCTCTTCCTGATACTCCTCAGCCTGGGCTGCGATCTGTCTTGCTCTCTGGGCAACCACGTTTACCAGCAGGTAACGGCTGTCCATATTCTTCAGTAAATCAGCTACGGGGGGGTAAAGCATAATCATTTCCTCCAATTTTATTCTTCGCTCGCTTGGGCGATAATTTTAAGTATTTCTTCTGCACAGGTTTCCACCTGATCGTTAACGACTACATAATCATTGCGCTTGCTTTGTTCCATTTCCCAGGAAACCCGTTCCTGACGCAGGCGGATCTGCTCTTCCGAGGTATCTCCGCGGCCACGCAGGCGGCTTTCCAAAGCTTCCAGGCTGGGCGGGGCAATGAAGATCAGCACCGCATCCGGCCGGGTCTTGCGCACATTAAATGCGCCGTTCGGCTCGATATCCAATATCACATGACCCTTTTGCAGCTTTTCTTCCACCTGGAACTTGGGTGTTCCGTAATAGTTATCCATATGGGCGTCATATTCCAAAAAGGCTTCCTTTTGGATCATATCCAAAAAGGTATCTTTGGAAACAAAATAATAGCTCACGCCCTCCTGCTCCCCGGGTCTGGGGCTGCGAGTGGTTGCGGACACAGAAAACAGCAAATCAGATCTGCCCTGCATCACACGGTTGAGCACCGTACTCTTACCAACACCGGACGCGCCGGAGATCACAAACAGTTTATTTGCCATCTTGCGCCTCCTGCTTCATAAGCTCTTCCGTGGTCATAGCCGAAAGGATCACATGGTCGGTATCCATCAGGATCACACTGCGGGTCTTCCGTCCGTAGGATGCATCAATGAGCATACCCCGTTCCTTTGCCTCCTGCACCACACGCTTGATGGGCGCGGATTCCGGTTCTAAGATGCTGAGAACTCTGCCGGCAGCGACCATACTGCCAAAACCTATATTGATCAGCTTCATAGTAAACCTCTTACTCGATGTTCTGGGTCTGCTCCCGGATCTTCTCCAGTTCAGCCTTAATATCCACCACGATCCGTGCCAAATTCACATCGGTACATTTAGAGCCGGTGGTATTGGCCTCCCGGTTCATTTCCTGCAGCAAGAAATCCAGCTTGCGGCCGATGGGGCCGCCACCGGTGAGCATAGAATACATCTGCTTTAAGTGGCTGCGCAGACGAACGGTCTCCTCGTCCACAGCTACCTTATCGGCAAAGATGGCTGCCTCAGTAAGAATACGGCTTTCATCGATAGATGTATTTTCCAGCACTTCCCGGAGCTTGTTTTCCAGCCTTGTGCGGTAATCGACCACTGTCTGGGCATTGCCCTGCTCTACCTGGCTCACCAGGTCTTCAATGGTCTTACCCCGGCTGCGCAGGTCCTGATCCATAGCCGCGCCCTCGGTGGCGCGCATAGCATCGAAGCTCATAAGGGCTGCATTTACCACACTCATCAGGTCAGCAAGCAGCTGCTCTTCATCCACCTGAGGCTTTTCGATCTGAAACACTTCCGGCAAGCGGGAAACCACAGACACGCTGATATCGTCCCGGACGCCACATTCATCCACCATCTGACGCATAGCGGTCAGGTAGCCTTCCAAAACATTTTTATTCAGGCTTACCTGGGCCTCTTCACCGGCTTCAGAGCGGACACAGATGTACACGTCCACCTTACCACGGCTGATGGAAGCCTTTACCGCCTGCTTGACCGCTTCCTCAGCAAAAGAGAGGATGCGGGGCAAGCGCACGGAACAATCCAAATAACGGTTATTTACGGAGCGAAGCTCCACGGAGATCTCACGACCGTTTACCGTTTCCACGGCCCGGCCGTAACCGGTCATACTTTTAATCAAGATAACTGCTCCTTTTCCGGTTTTATTCTTCTGCCTGTGCCTGGGCTTTGGTAGCTTCGCTAACCTCCAAGGCAATCTGATAACTGCCAATCGTACCTACTGCAGGGAATTTTCCATCAATCTGAATAGTCACCGGCCACATGTGACCACCGGGTGTCACATTCTTCAGGTCTGCCACAGCGGTTAAATGATGCGCTTTCAGCAAAGCTTCAACCAAATCTTGAGGGCCACGTACAGTCACTGCTAGAGAAGGCGCATGATATTTCACCACCATGCCCTCCGGAATATTTTCCAGGACGATATTGGTCACAGTCAGTTCTTTGGTCTGCAAACTTCCAAAGGACAGATCCACCGTTACCATCGCACCCTCACCTGCAGCATGGGTAATTCCGTCAGGCAACTCAATGGGGAAGGTAATGGACTGGTCACCGGTAAACAGGCCCAGATCCAAAGTACCAACTTCCAGATACTCCAGCTTCTCCAATGCAGCCTCGCTGCCATAGACCATGATCTCATCCGGGCTGAAGCTGACGGTCACATCCTTTTCCGTTGCGCCGCCGCCGGGGATGATATTCACCCGCAGGGGGATCACCTTATAGCGCTGGATGCGCAGATCTACAAAGACTTGCTGGGTATCGGTCTCCACATATTTGGCATCTACAGGGCTGCCTTCTGCATCACACAAGGTGTAGGTAAAGTTTTCGTGGATGCTTTCGGTGCGGCCGGTCAGGTCAATATTGACGACAGCCTTTTCGATCAGGGCGATCCGGTCAGCCGGGCCGGAGATCTTGATCTGCTTCACCTCGGTTTTAGGATTATCCGCCATATAGTTTTCCGGGATAGTCTCTTTATTTACAGAAAACTCCACAGGAACTTTCTTCTCTGCCCGCTCTACCACTTCCAATACGATATAGTCCGGATTGCGGGTTTGAATGGTAAGGGCATTGTTGGGAACATTGCCGGGATAAGTCACAGTATAGCTCAATTCTGCCTTGCCGGGTTCAATAATTCTGGAGGCATCCACCTGAACGGTGATGTTCTGGCTGTTCAGCTTTAAAAGGTCACTGCGGTTACCGGCCAGACGCAGCGTCACCGTGGGGGTGGTCTCCCCTAATATCATCAGGTTGCGTTCACTCAAGGTATTGATGTTCCGGATCTCCACAGGGATATCAGAAAATGTGCTTTCTGAGCCGGGGCTTACCACCGTGATCACATACAGCCACAAGCCAAAGGAAACTACAAGGCACAGCAGAGCGGTAAGTAATTTATTTTTCATTCTGCTTGCCTCCCTTGTTAAAGTTCTGCATCACCTTACGAAGCTTGTCCGTCAGCGCTTCATTCTTAGGCTGCTCCTCGTGGCAAAGCTCATTGCGCAGCAGCCGTTCCAGAGTCTGGGGCGCTAAATGCCGCTTCAGGATGCCACCGACTGCCACGGAGATCACACCGGTCTCCTCAGAAACGATCACCACCACTGCATCAGAAGCCTCACTCATACCCACACCTGCCCGGTGCCGGGTACCTAAGTCTGCGCTGAGCCGCTGGCTTTCAGAAAGGGGCAGCACGCAGCCGGCAGCGGTGACCCGACCGTCACGGACGATCACAGCGCCATCGTGCAAAGATGCCTTGGGGAAGAAAATATTACGCAGCAGCTGATCGGATACCTGGGCATCGATCATCGTGCCGGTCTTAAAATATTCGTCCAAACGGTTGTCCCGGGCAAAGACGATAAGGGCGCCCACCTTCTCCCGGCTCATAGCCTCGCAGGCCTGTACAGTCTGCTGGATCACAGGCACCATCTGCTCATTGATCTCCTCCGGGCTGAAAAGCTTTTTCAGCTTCATATTGCCCAGGTGATCGATCATACGGCGCAGCTCCGGCTGGAACAGCACCACAAGGGCGATCAAACCTACAGACAGCACCTGGCTAAGGATAAAATTCAGGGTATGCAGCTTTAGTAAGCCGGTAAGCCAAAGCACCACCAGCAAGGCCACGATTACTTTTGCAATTCTGCCGGAGCCGGTGGCCCGGAACAGCGGCACCATCCAGTAGATCAAAAAGGCTACGGCAATGATATCCAGCCAATCCGTCCACCGCATAATCGTGATCTGTTTGAATACAGCCTCAATATATTCCATCAATCTTCATACCCCATTTCTGTGCGTATAACTACGGTTTCCCGCAAAGTTCGCATAACTATCCTATTATCCTTTTTATTATAACGGATGGGGAGAATTATGGCAATAGGAAAACCAAAAAAAATTACAATTTAGCACCCAATTTAATTAGGATTTTCAACAGGTTTTCCCGCTGAACATCATTTGCGTCATGGCCGAAACTGACCCGCACCGTACCGCTTTGTAAAGTGCCTGCGCTCTCGTGGGCAAGGGGGGCGCAATGCAGCCCCGCGCGGACGCAAATGCCCTTTTCCGCCAAAAGCTGGGCAAACTCCTCGCAGTCGGATTTGGGTACGAAGCTCACCGTTCCGCCCTGATGGGCTCCATGAAAAACCTTTACTCCCAGTTTTTCCAGTTCCCTTGCCAAAAGTCGGGCCTGCCGGCTTTCCCGGGCAAATGTTTTATCAACTCCTGCCTTTTTCAGGTAGGCAAGACTCGCACCAAGGCCGGCGATCCCCGGTACATTTACCGTGCCCGCCTCCCCCGCATCCGGCAAGAAATCCGGCATAGTCTGCTCTATTGATCGGCTGCCTGTGCCGCCCTGCAAAAGGGGCTCCGGTAAGCGGGAACACAGCAAAATGCCCGTACCCTGGGGCCCTAAAAGCCCCTTATGACCGGGCATCGCAATAAAATCCGCGCCCCATTTTTTAAGAGAAACCGGCAAAACCCCTGCCGATTGGGCAGCATCCACAATAAAGGGAACGCCATAACTGCGGCACAAGTCAGAAAGCTGCTGCACCGGCAGAATATAGCCAAACACATTGGATGCGTGGGTAAACACCGCTGCATCCGCACCCCTTTTCAGCGCCCGCTCCCAAGCATCCAAGGTATCATCCCAATCAAACAGCCGCCTGCCCGCCACGGTGACCTGATCCGTCCGGGCATAGATAGGCCTCGTGACCGCATTATGCTCAAAACCGGAAATAATCACCCGGCTGCCCGGCTTTATCAAAGTGTGGATTGCCATATTCAGGCCTTGGGTGCAGTTAGCGGTAAAAACCACATTTTCCGTATCACATTCAAAGAGTTCTCCGGCAATTTCCCGGGTATTCAGAACTTTCTGCGCTGCCAGCATTGCCGGTCTGTGGCCGCCCCGACCGGGGTTTGCGCAGTTTTGCAAGGCCCAGGCCATCGCCTGGGATACCTGGGCAGGCTTGGGAAAGGAGGTTGCCCCGTGATCTAAATAGATCATAAATGAAGCTCCTCCAGCTTCCCGTCATCAGGTTGTAAATACACCTTTCTGTAATCAATCCCGGCGCTGCGCAGAAGCTGGGCAGCCTCTGCAGCGCTGCCGTAAGGCAAACGAAGACCGTAGCCGCAGCCCTGACTTTCCAAATATCGGGGCGTGCGCTGAATGTGGCAGGAAACCCCCTCCCGCCGTAAAAATGCATGGGCCCGCTGCGCCGGTGTTACCGACCGAAAGGTGATTAGGCTCGTTTGCATAAAAACACCTCCCAGGGCAGTTTATGCCTGGGAGGTCAAAATGTGTCATATTCTGTTCAAAATGCAAACTGCGTGGCAGGCAATGCCTGAGCCGTCACCGGTAAAGCCCAAATGCTCTTCCGTGGTGGCTTTAATGTTGATATTCCGGACAGAAGTACCCAGCATCACCGCTAAGTTCGCTTCCATTTGGGGAATGTAATCTTTAAGCTTGGGTGCTTGTGCGATCACAGTTACATCCACATTGCCTACACAGTAGCCTGCATCCCTAATCTTCTCACCAACCTGCTTTAAAAGCTTCATGGAGGATATGCCCTTATAGGCAGGATCGGTATCCGGGAAATGTCTGCCGATATCCCCCAGGGCTGCCGCGCCCAGTAAGGCATCCATCACCGCATGGGTAAGCACATCCGCATCAGAATGACCGTCCAGGCCCTTTTCATAGGCAATATTCATACCGCCCAGTATCAGATCTCTGCCCTTTACCAGCCGGTGTACATCATAACCGTGTCCAATCCTCATTTTCGTTCCTCCCAAAGCATATTTGCCAGCTTCAGATCCATAGGTGTGGTGATCTTGATATTCTCTTCCAGGCCCTCCACGATCCGCACAGACATACCCATAGCCTCTACCGCAGAGCAATCGTCTGTGATGGCGATTTCCTTTTCGGATGCATTTTTCAGTGCGCCGCAAAGAAGATCATAGTCAAAAACTTGAGGCGTTTGAATGGCTCTTAACGCGTTTCTTTCCGGTGTGCCGGTAACGATCCCCTTTAAGGTCTGCTTAACGGTGTCTTTCACCGGAATACCCGGTGCTGCCGCGCCCCAAGTACCGGCTGCCCGAACTACCCGGTCAATCAGCTCCGGGGTCACCAGGGGGCGGGCGCCATCGTGGATGGCTGCCAGCTTTACCTTTTGGGAAAGAGCATTCAGACCATTCATCACAGATTCCGGACGGCTGGCGCCGCCGGCAACAACTGCTTTAACCTTATCAAATTGCGCACAGGCTTCTGCAACCTGCTGCAGCTGGTCAGGCCTTGTGACGATAACGATCTCTTTAATGACATCGCAATCCTGAAAAGCCTTGGCGCTGGCTGCGATCACCGTAGTATCTCCCAAGGGGGCAAGGATCTTATCCACACCGCCCATTCGGGTGGCAGAGCCTGCCGCCACGATCACCGCGCCGCAATATTTTGGCTTCAGCACCTTCCGGGCCGCCACAGTAAGCTTATGTGTTTCCACGGCTCACAGCTCCTTTACAAGCTTTTTGTAATAGTTGCCCCGCTCCATAAAATTCTTAAACTGATCAAAAGCCGCGCAAGCAGGGCTCATCAGCACAACGTCCCCATCCTCTGCCGCCTGCGCGCTGCGTAGGGCTGCATCGGTAAAGTCCTTACAATCCACGATCACCGGATGACCGGGCGCATAACCCGGCGCATTTTCCACCGCCTGGCGGATCTGCGCTGCAGTTGCGCCATTAAGGAACAACATCTTCACCTTTTCACAAACAACCGGGCCAAGCACATCAAAAGGAATGTGCTTATCATAGCCGCCGGCGATCAGGATCACTTTCTGGTCAAAACTGTTAAGGCCGGCGATGGTGCGGCTGGGAGAAGATGCAATGGAATCGTTATAAAACCGGACGCCATCTTTCACCCGCACCAATTCAATCCGGTGTTCCACGCCGCCAAATTCGGCTGCGACCTTGCGGATCACATCGTCACCGGCAATGCCTTCCACCGCCAAAATGGCAGCCATATAATTTTCCACATTGTGGTGTCCGGGGATAGCGATGGTGCGAATATCCAGCACCGGTGTTTCATCCCGATAAATTGTATTTTCTACCAAATATGTGCCCTTTTTCACCTTTGCGCTGCTGGAAAAATACCGGTTTTCACCTGCGCCCACAAAGCCTTCGGTAATGGAATTATCCCCGTTAAGTACCAGCTTATCCCCCGGTTTTTGATACCGGTAAAGGTTCTGCTTAGCCCAGATATACTCCTGCATATCCTTATGCACATCCAGGTGATTGGGCGCAAGATTGGTGATCACCGCGATCCTGGGGCTGCGATCCATATCCATCAGCTGGAAGGAGCTAAGCTCCACCACCGCCCAATCCTCTTCCTTCATTTGGGGAACAGAAGACAGCAAGGGCGTGCCGATATTGCCGCCCAGCCATACAGTTTTGCCGGCAGCTTTCAGGATTTCAGAGATCAAAGTGGTTGTGGTTGTCTTGCCGTCAGAGCCGGTGACCGCCAGCAAATTACAAGGACACAGTTCAAAGAACACCTGCATCTCACTGGTGACCTTGGCGCCCTGCTCCCGCAGCTGACGCAGCGCCGGAATATCCGGGTGCATACCGGGGGTGCGGAATACCAAATCTGCCTGCAGGCCCTCCAGGTAGTCTTCGCCCACCTTGAGCTTACAACCCATTTCTTCCAAAGCCAGTACTTCCTCATCCAGCTTTTCTCTGGGCGTCTTGTCGCAGCCGGTGACAGTACAGCCATAGGAAAGCAGCAGCTTAACTAAAGGCCGGTTACTTACACCCAGACCCATTACCAAAATATTCTTGCCTTTCAGGCTATTAAAATACTGATCAAATGCAGTTACCATATTCATACCCCTTATAAAGGTTCTTTAATATAGTATAGCCTCTTACCAAACATTTTGCAAGACATTTGACCGCGTCAACAAATTACAACACGGTCTGATTGCTAAAATCACATTGATCCAAAGCTTTTCCCGTAAGATCGCACTGAAGAACGCTGTCCATTTTCGGACAAAAACCGCATACATAGCCTTCTGCTATTAACTCACCCACCATTTCATCGATAATCTTTGCCTCCTGCTCCGTTAAAGCAACGGTAACGCAGCTGCTTCTCATAAGTATACATTCCTCTAGCAGACGATTTAATATGGCCTTTGTATGTTTCTGCATTGCTTATGCTCCTTTGAATATATTTTGAATATAATCTTAATATATTATAATATGATATGTCAATATATTATAGATATATATTGAAACGAGGTGAGCAATATGGGAAATGACAGCAAATCCCCCATTACCGTAAAACGCAAAAGTGACGATGGTCACCGCATTATATCTGTACGAATTACAGAGGATACACTTCGGGAATTAGACCGGATCGCCAATGAAGCCAACTGCTCCCGGAACGAACTGATCAACACCATTTTGCGTCACGGTGTTAAAAACGTAGAAATCAAATAACCATTGGGAGAGCATTGCTCTCCCTTTTTATTTGACTTTTTACGAAACATAAAGTAAAATAACCCTTGCGACCGGGTCGGACAGTCGCGGCCGGATGCCGAAAGGCACCGGGTGAGGAAAGTCCGGGCTCCATAGGGCAAGGATAACAGGTAACGCCTGCCGGGGGTGACCCCAGGACAAGTGCAACAGAGATATACCGCCATACGGCAAGGGTGAAAAGGTGGGGTAAGAGCCCACCCGGCCCATGGTAACATGGGTTTTACGATGTAAACTCTATCCGGAGCAACACCGTGTGTGGGACAATAGGCTTGCCCGGCCGTCCCCAAGAGGTGGCTTGATCCCACGGGCGACTGTGGGAGTAGATAGATGACTGTCTATAACAGAACCCGGCTTACAGACCCGTGTCGCAAAAAAGTGCTTACGCATAATGCGTAAGTACTTTTTTATTGTCATAAACAGGATGCGCACACATCCACCTTGAAAAATGACAGCAGAAAATTCGGCAATCATCATATTAATTACGAGTTTACTGCAATTTGCAGTAATTGTCAATACAACAAAATGCGGTGTGGTATGCTACCCATGAGGTGGTAATATGTATCAGCGCATTCGTGACCTACGAGAAGATCGGGATTTAAAACAAAGACAAGTAGCAGAATACCTGAACTGCTCGCAGCAGGTATACAGCAACTATGAACTTGGGCAGCGCGATATTCCGACCGAGGTGCTGATCAAGCTTTCCAAGCTGTATGATGTATCTGTTGACTACCTGCTCGGCTTGACACAAAACAAGAAATAAAATTCGCACCGTGAATTTTGTTCACGGTGCGTTTTGAATTATAAAAGATTAATTAACATAACTCGTCGAACAACCATTAGACTGCTTCCCTATTGCCAAATATCAAACATTATGCATTAATTATAAATTGCAAATTTTTTGTTATTTAATCTTGCAGACCCTTAACCATCAAATTTTACACCGCAATCCCAGCAGCACTTTCTATCAGCCCTTTGGTTACGGCCACAAACCGGACAAGTCACAGTATCCTCATCTATAAATACAGGCTTTACTGATTCAGGTTTTTCTTCAGCTGGCTTTTGCTTTTCCATTTCAATCCGTTTTTCAGCTGGAATCGCATCATAGCGAGGCTGAGATTGACTATCACTTGTCGAGGTTCTCACCGAAGTGTCAGGAACAGACTTAGCCGCAGTATTTGTGCTGGCGGCAACATTCTTTTTCTCAAGCTTTTCTACGCGGCCATTGATAGACATTACATTATCGATCATTTCACCAAAACCATACAATAACATCACAGACACTCTGGAAACATAATATCCTACCACCAGAATAACAACTGCCAGCAAAAGCATAAGGATGATCGTAGGACCATTTTCAGTAGCAACTCCGCCGACAAAACATGCAATAGCTAAAATCACAAAGCCAGTAAATATAATGTACCCCAAGACTTTTGCTAAACCCTTTATGTCCTTACCTACTTCATCAAAATCAAACATAATATTCTCCTTTCAGCCTGATAATTTCAATATACACAGATGATAAGAAATTGTCAACAATCAAAAGTAATTGAATAATTATTCAACCGTTTCCCTATCATTATGCATAGAAAAAGACCGTTACCCGAGGGTAACGGTCTTTTGTGAGCTATGAATTACTCGTAGATCTCGGTGACAACACCGGAACCAACGGTACGGCCGCCTTCGCGGATAGCGAAACGCAGGCCCTTCTCGATAGCGATGGGGGTGATCAGCTCAACGTTCATAACAACGTTGTCGCCGGGCATGCACATCTCAACGCCCTCGGGCAGGTTGATGATGCCGGTAACGTCGGTAGTACGGAAGTAGAACTGAGGACGATAGTTGTTGAAGAAAGGAGTGTGACGGCCGCCTTCTTCCTTGGACAGGACGTAAACCTGGCCAGCGAACTTAGTCAGGGGCTTGATGGAGCCGGGCTTGCAGAGAACCTGGCCACGCTCGATGTTCTTCTTGTCGATACCACGCAGCAGAGCGCCGATGTTGTCGCCAGCTTCAGCGTAGTCCAGCAGCTTGTGGAACATTTCGATATCGGTAACAACAGTCTCCTGCTTGTCCTCACGCAGGCCGACGATCTCGACCTTGTCGTTCTTGTTGATCTGGCCACGCTCAACACGACCGGTAGCAACAGTACCACGGCCGGAGATGGTGAAGACGTCCTCAACGGGCATCAGGAAGGGCATATCAGCCTTACGGTCGGGAGTGGGGATATAGGTGTCAACAGCGTCCATCAGCTCCTGGATGCAAGCGAACTCGGGAGCGTTGACGTCGTTGGACTCGGAGATCAGAGCGTTCAGAGCGGAACCCTTGATGACGGGGATGTCGTCGCCGGGGAACTCGTAGGAAGACAGGGTCTCACGGATTTCCATCTCAACCAGCTCCAGCAGCTCTTCGTCGTCAACCAGGTCAGCCTTGTTCATGAAGACAACGATTGCGGGAACGCCAACCTGACGAGCCAGCAGCAGGTGCTCCTTGGTCTGAGCCATGGGGCCGTCGGTGGAAGCAACAACGATGATAGCGCCGTCCATCTGAGCAGCACCGGTGATCATGTTCTTGATATAGTCAGCGTGGCCGGGGCAGTCAACGTGAGCGTAGTGACG